>NZ_JBLIYX010000027.1:0-54885 GCF_057480955.1 Pseudomonas sp. P65(2024) | reverse complement strand
ACGGTCTCCGAAGTAAAAGCACCCTGCGAAAGCGTACGCCTCGCAGGGTGCCGGGGTGACCATCTCATTAAGTAACCCGCCGTAAGGGCGGAAAGGTGATTAAGCGTCGACATCACAAATGAATGCGCATACAACTTCCAAAACCAACAACAACAACAACAACAACAACAACAACAACAACAACAACAACAACAGATCAAATATCAGCTATAGCCAAACACCCCAACCCCACCAATCAAGCACAAAGCCTCAAAGGCTCCAACGTCCGGCAAAGCACATCAAGCACCCGCTCTTCCTGCTCATGAATAAAGAAATGCCCACCCGGAAACTTCGTCAGCGAGTACCCCCCGCCAGTCTCCCGCCCCCAAGCCTGCAACTGTTCATCACTGGCCCGATCCTCTTCACCACCCAGCACATGCAACGGACATTGCAACAACTGACGCGGCTCATACACATACCGCCCACAAAGCAAAAAGTCCGCCTGCACGATCGGCAAGGTCAGGCTCATCAGCTCCTGGTTGGCCAGCACCTCTTCAGGTGTCCCCCCTAGCTTGCGCAGTTCGCCGATCAGTTCGGCCTCCCCCCGAGGCTCGGTCCATTTGCCACCGGCATAGTCCTCCCGCCGGGTCGGCGCCGCCGTCCCACTGGCGAACAACGCCACCGGCGCCGGACAACCCAGCGCCCGCAGCTCGTGGGCCAGCTCGAAGGCGACCAGCGCCCCCAGGCTGTGCCCGAGCAGCGCGTAGGGCGCCTGGGTGGCGCCCCGCTGCTCATGGGCCAGCTGCCGGGCGAGCCCCCGCAGGTCGGTGTGCAGCGGATCGCCCATGCGCGCGCCACGCCCGGGCAACTCCACCGGGCGTACCTGCAGCCAGGCCGGCAGCTTGCGCCGCCAGCGGCTGTAGACCATGGCGCTGGCACCGGAGTACGGCAGGCACAGCAGGTTCAAGCTCGACACCGCCTTATTGCGCCGCGGCTTCGGCCATCTTCTGGCGCAGGCTCAGTGGGCGCATGTCGGTCCAGACCTCATCGATGTAGGCCAGGCAGTCCTTCTTCAGGCCGCTCTTGCCCACCGCGCGCCAGCCGTTGGGGATCGCCTTGTAGTCGGGCCAGATGGAATACTGCTCTTCGTGGTTGACCACTACCTGGAACTGGATATCGTCGCGGTCGAAAACGGAAGTCATTGCCTGTCTCCTTGAATGATGAGTGCCGAACGCGCCGGGCGCAGGGCGGCTTCCATGAAAACGAAGACCGCACCGGAAAAATTAGGCCCATCCTGGAACTCTTGCTCGCCGCCCATGGCGCCCACAGGGTAACAACCAATGAGGGCTACTGTGCCGCACTCCCCCACCCCAACGCCTTGTACAGCGCAATCGCATCCAGGTACGACGCCGTTTCCGCCTCGGCCACCTCGCGCTTGATCGAGAACAGCGCACGCTGGTTCTCCAACACCGCCAGGTAGGTCCCCGCTCCACGCCGATAGCGCTTGTTGGCAATGTCGATGGCCTCGCTGCCGTGGCCGGCGGAAGCCACCAGGCTTTGCAGCCGCGCCTGGTTGCGCACCAGTTGCGTCACCGCGTTCTCCACCTCTTCGCGGGCCAGCAGCACGGCCTGCTGGTAGCGTGCCTGACTGCCCTCGGCCAGCGCCTCGCGCACCCGCAAGCGGGCACGGGCGTTGCCCAGGCGCAGCGCCGGCCAAGTCACCACCGGCGCCAGCTCGTAGGCGCGGGCGGCACTGCCCAGGTCGCCGCTGCGCAGGGCGAAGAAACCGACGAAGCCGCCCAGGTCCAGACGCGGGTACAGCTCGGCGGTGGCCGCGCCGACATCCTCGGTGCTGGCCGCCAGCTCACGCTCGGCGCTGACCACATCAGGGCGCTGGCCGATCAGCGCGTCGACATCGCCCAACGGCAACTGGCGCGCCAACGGCGGCAGGAACGGCGCGGCGCCCTGTTCCTGGCTGCCCGGCACCTGCCCGGTCAGCACGTCGAGGCGGTAGCTGGCCTGCTGGATTGCCGCCTGCAACGGCGGCACCGCCGCCTCGCTGAGCAGCAAGTTGGCATGGGCGTTCTGCTGGTCCTCGTACTGGCCGCTGCCGGCGCGCACCTGGGCGCTGGTCAGCTGCAGGGTCTCGCGCCAGGCCTCGACCTGATCCTCGGCCACGGCCAGGCTGCGTTTGAGCCCAAGCTGGAGGTAGTAGTTGCGGGCGACTTCCGCGGCGATACTCAGGCGCGCCTGGCGCAGGTCCGCCGCCGCCGCGTCGGCGCGGGCCTCGGCGGCGTCGGTCAGGCGTTGCAGGCGACCGAACAGGTCGATCTCCCACTGCACGTCGAAGCCAGCGCGGTACTGCTCGGTGCGCATGCGCCGCGGGTCGCTGCCATCAGCCGGTTGCTGCTGCTCCAGGCTCTGGTTGTAGCCGGCGCGGGCGGTGACCCAGGGATAGCGGTCGAGGCTGCGGTCGTCGAACAGCGCCCGCGCCGCCAGCAGGTTGGCATGGGCCTGGCGGATATCGTGGTTGTTGGCCAGGGCCTGGTCGACCAGGCGCACCAGCTGCGGATCGTCGAAGAACCGCCACCACTGCGCCGGCAACTCGCCACGGGCGGCGAAGGCGGCGCGCTGCGGGCTGTGCACGCCACTGGCCGGTACCTCGGCCTTTTGGTAATCGGGGCCGACGCTGCACGCAGACAAGGCCAGGGCCATCAGGGAGACGACGAATACAGGCTTCATGGCTGGCCCTCCAGGGTTTCGGCCAACGAACGCGCCCGCGCCGAACGCGCGGTGCTGGCATGGTCACGGGCCAGCAGGCTGTAGATGGTCGGCAGCACGAACAGGGTGAACAAGGTCCCCACCAGCATCCCGGTGACGATCACCACGCCCAGCCCGAAACGGCTGGCAGCGCCAGCGCCCGAGGCGAACAGCAGCGGTATCAGCCCCACCACCATGGCTGCCGTGGTCATCAGGATCGGCCGCAGGCGGATCTGCGCCGCCTTGCCGATCGCCGTGCGCCGGTCCAGGTGCTGCTCGGCCTGCAGGGTGTTGGCAAACTCCACCATGAGAATGCCGTGCTTGCTGATCAGCCCGATCAGCGTCACCAGGCCGATCTGCGTATAGATGTTCACCGTGGCCACCCCCAGCGCCAGGGGCAGCAGCGCGCCGCTGATCGACAGTGGCACGGTGATCAGGATGATCAGCGGATCGACCAGGCTCTCGTACTGCGCGGCCAGCACCAGATAGATCACCACCACGGCGGCGAGGAACGCCAGCATCAGGGCGTTGCCCTCCTGCTGGTACTGGCGGGCGTCGGACTGCCAGTCAATGCTGAAACCAACGGGCAATTCAGCCGCGACCTGCTCGAGGAACGCCACCGTGTCGCCCAGTGTGACCCCGGCCGCCGGGATGCCCTGGAAAGTCGCGGCGTTCTGCTGGTTGAACTGGGTCAGGCGGTTGGGCTCGACCTGCTCGCTGACCTGCACCACGGTGGACAGCGGCACCAGCCGGCCCTCCTCGCTGCGCACGTACTGCCGGGTCAGGGCCTGCGGGGTCAGGCGCTGGTCGCGCGGGCTCTGGGCGATGACGTCGTAGGAGCGGCCGTCGAGGCCGAAGCGATTGAGGTAGTTCTCCCCCACAAGCACCGCCAGCGACTCGCCGATGTCCTGCATGCGGATGCCCATGCTGTTGGCCTTGGCGCGGTCGACCCGCACCTGCACCACCGGGTTGTTGTAATCCAGGTCGCTGTCGACCACGGCAAACAGGCCGCTCTGTCGGGCCTTGGCCTTGACCTGCTCCATGGTGTCGAACAGCACTCGGTAATCCTGGGAGCTGCGCAGCACCATCTGCACCGGCAGGCCGCCCGTCGAGCCCGGCAGCGCCGGCAGCTGGAAGGCAAAGATGCTGGTGCCTTCGACATCGTTCACCGCCGCCTGCAGGTCGAGCTGGATCTGCGAGGCGTTGCGCGCACGCTCGTCCCACGGTTGCAGGTTGATGCCGCCGATGCCCGAGGCGATGCCATCGCTGCCGTTGATGATCCAGGTGCTGACGGTCTCCGGCAGGGTGCGGTAGACCGCGTCGAGCTTGTCGGCGAATCGTTCGACATAGGCCAGGTTGGCATGCTGCGGCGCCTTGATCGCGGTAAGCAGCCCGGCCTGGTCCTCGGTCGGCGCCAGCTCGCGCTGCGGCAGGCTGTACAGCAGCGGCAGGCTGACCAGCACCAGCAAGGCGAAGCCGACACTGATCCAGCGATGTTTCAGCGAGAACCCCAATACATGGGCGTAGCGCTCGGCCAGCCAGTCGAAGAAACGGTTGGCGGCATGGGCCATGCGCCCTTCGGACTGACGCGCATCAAGCAGGAACGAGCTCATCACCGGCGACAGGGTCAGCGCCACCACACCGGAAACCACGACCGCGCCAGCCAGGGTCAGGGCGAACTCGCGGAACAGCGCGCCGGTCAGCCCGCCCATCATGCCGATCGGCGCGTACACCGCGGCCAGGGTGATGGTCATCGCGATCACCGGCCCGGCCACCTCGCGGGCGCCGATCAATGCCGCCGCCACCGGTGTGCGCCCCTCCTCGATATGGCGGTGGACGTTCTCCACCACGACGATGGCATCGTCCACCACCAGCCCCACCGCCAGCACCATGGCCAGCAAGGTGAGCAGGTTGATGCTGAAACCGAACGCCAGCATCAGCGCCGCCGCCCCAAGCATCGACAGCGGGATGGTCACCACCGGGATCAGTACCGTGCGCAACGAACCCAGGCACAGGTAGATCACCACCACCACGATGGCCAGGGCTTCGAGCAGGGTCTTGGTGACCTCGTCGATGGAGGCCTGGATGAACCGCGCCGTCTCGAAGGCCAGCTCGGCCTTGACGTCCGGCGGCAGGGTCTGGCGAATCTGCGGCAGCAGCTGGCGGATGCCCTCGACGATCACCAGCGGGTTGCCGCCCGGGGTGGCGAACAGGCCCAGGTGCACCGCCGGCACGCCGTCCATGCTGGCGCTGGTTTCGGCCGAGGCGGCGCCGAGCTCGACGGTGCCGATGTCGCGGATGCGCACCAGGCCGTTGCCGTCGTTGCGGATCACCAGCTCGCGGAAGTCGCCGACCGAGGTCAGGTCGGTGTCGACGCGAATATTGGCGATCACGTACTGCCCCTTCACCTTGCCGGGTGCCGCCTGGTAGTTGTTGCGCCGCACCGCCTCGGCCACATCGGCGGCGGTCAGGCCCCGGGCGGCCAGGCGCGCCGGGTCGATCCACAGGCGCATCGACAAGGTCTGGCCACCGAACACCTGGACCTTGGCCACGCCTTCGATGGTACTGAGCAGCGGCTCGACCACCCGCGTGAGGTAGTCGGTCATGGCCGGAATCGGCAGGCTCGGGCTGGCAAAGCCGATATAGGCCACCGCCGTCGACTCCCCGGCCGAGCGCTCGATGACCGGGTCGTAGGCGCGCTCCGGCAGGCGGAAGCGCACCTGGTTGACCTTGGCCATCACCTCGGTCAGCGCCTGGGTCGAGTCGCGGTTGAGCTCCATGCGCACGGTCACCAGGCTGCGGCCCTGCACCGAGGAGGACGACAGGTAGTCGATGCCTTCCACCGACGACACCGCCTGGGCGATCGGCTGGGTGACGAAGCCCTGCATCAGCTCGGCCGGGGCGCCGGGGTATTCGGTGGTCACGGTGATGGTCGAGCTTTCCAGCAATGGGTACTGGCGGATCGGCAACTGCAGCAGCGACAGCAGCCCCAGCAGCAGGATCAGGGTGCTGACCACCAGCGCCAGCACAGGCCGGCGCACGAACAGGTCGGTGAATGTCATGGCGTGTTCTCGCTGGGGTCAGGCGCCGCTGGCCGGGGCCTGCAGGGTGTCTTCGGTGGCTTGCACGGCGGTGCCGTCGCTCAGGCGCAACTGCCCCGACACCACCACTTGGTCGTCCTCGTTCAAGCCCTGTTCGATCACCACCCGACCGGCCTGGCGCTCGCCGGTGCGCACCGCCACCCGCTGCACCACCAATGCACCGGCGGCGTCATCGTGGCGGGCGACGAACACCGTGTCGCCATAGGCGGTATAGGCCACCGCGGTTTCCGGCACGGTCAGCACCTGGCCGTCATCGGGGCTGGCCACCTGCACGCTGGCGTACATGCCGGCCGCCAGGCGCGCATCGGACTTGGCCAGGGTGGCCTGGACCTGCACGGTGCGCGACCGGCCGATCAACGGGTCGATGGCCGTGATATGAGCGGTGAACGGCGTGTCGGGGAAGGCATCCAGACGCACCTCGACCGGCTGGCCGGGGCGCAGTTGGGCACTCAGCTGCTCTTCGAGGGAGAAGTTGACGTACAGGCTGCGGGTGTCGATCAGGCTGACCACCGGATCACCGACATTGAGGTACTGGCCCTGGTTCACCCGGCGGATGCCCAGGCGCCCGTCGAACGGCGCGCGCACCGCCTTCTGGGCGATCACCGCCTCGGTGCGGGCCAGTTCGCCCTGGGCCATGTCGCGGGCCGCCAGGGCGTTGTCCAGCTGTTCCTGGGTGGCGGCGTTCTCGCGCAGCAGGTCCTTGACCCGCCGGTGGTTGGTCCGCGCATTGTCCAGCTGGGCCTTCAGGCGCAGGCGCTCGGCCTGCTCGGGGGCATCGTTGAGGGTGACCAGCACATCGCCCTTGCGCACCTGCTGGCCGGACGTGAAGTTGATCGCCGTCACCCGTCCGCCGATTTCGGCCGACACCAGCACCTGGTGCACCGCCTCCAGCTCGCCGACGCCGGCGAAGGCACGTTTCTGTGGTGCTTTCTGCACCGTGGCCAGGGCCACCTTGACCAGGTGCCGCGCCGGTGTCGCCGTGGCCTGGGCCTGGCCGGCATGGCGCCAGGCCAGACCGCCGGCAGTCACAAGCGCCAGTACCAGGACGCTGCCGAGTATCGCCTTGCTCTTCATCGCGCGTCCTCGCCTCAGGCCCAATTCAGGTTGAACAGGAAGAACGCCAGGATCGCCCACAGCACCAGCACCAGATGGGTGAGCTGTAGGCCTTCCTGGCGAATCCAGTAGCCGAACCACAGGCCACCGAGCAGCATGGCAAAGGTGAAGGCGAGGAAGGCGGCGAGCGCCAGGTTCAGCCAGGCGCGGGCCATGAGCGGGTCCTGGGCAACGATCAGCCCGTAGCAACCGATCCAGGCCGCCACGCTGGCGACCACCTGCAGCAGCAGGATCACCAGCAGCGCGGTGCGGGCCAGGCCGGTCGACTGGCAGGCCCGGCGCAGCAGGGGGAAGTCGATGGCCGGTGGCTGGCGCAGCGGCGCCATGGCCAGGGTGGCGCCGATGGCGCCAACGGAGCTGGCGAAAGCCTGCAGGTTGTTCAACACCGCGATGCTCAGCCACAAGGCCAGGCCCACGGCCTGGATGGCCTGGAACAGCCACAGGGAGGTGTGCAAATCCATATCAACGTCCGTATTGATGGCCTGGCCAGGGGGAACAGGCAATTACACAAGAAAACGCTTGGATATTAGTGGCAGCCTTGCCGATACACAAGCGCCCCTATTACAGGGGCGCATATTGTCTGAGGGATTGATGCGGATCAGTCGATGGGCATTCGCGTGCCGGGGCTGCGCTTCGATGCTCGGGCAGCCCCTACAGAGGTCGCGGTTCAGACCTGGCCGGGAACGCGCGTCAAGGCCTCACGAAAGCGCTGGGTGCTGGACAATGCCAGCACCAGGCCAACCACCGCCACGCCGCCACCGACCAGGCCGATATGCGCCACGCCCAGCTGGCTGCTGACGATGCTGCCCAGCAGCGCGCCGCCGCCGATGCCGATGTTGTAGATCCCCGAAAACAGCGCCATGGCCACGTCGGTGGCATCCGAGGCGAGCTTCAGCGTCTTGGACTGCAGGGCCAGGCTGAAGCTCAGGATCGCCACGCCCCAGACCATGCTCAGCCCGGCGAACACCGGGAAATTGCCCGACAGCGGCAGCAGCAGCAACAGGCACGCCGCCAGGGCGCCGATGGCGCCCACCAGGAAGCCATGGGGGAACCGCTCGCTGTAGCGGCTGAACAGCACCGAACCGAACACCCCGGCGCCGCCGAACAGCAACAGCAGCAGCGTGGTGCGCTCGCCGCCGATCTGCGCCACGTGCAAGGCAAACGGCTCGATATAGCTATAGGCGGTGAACTGCGCGGTGATCACCAGCGTCACCAGCAGGTAGGTGATCACCAACGCCGGGCGCTTGAACAGGATCGGCAGGCTGCGCAGCGAGCCGGAGTTCTGGCTCGGCAGCAGCGGCAGCGACTTCATCAGGCACAGCATGGTCGCCAGCGCCACCCCGGCAATGCACAGGAAGGTGATGCGCCAGCCCAGCGCCTCGCCCACCACCCGCCCCAGCGGGATGCCCATGACCATCGCCAGGGTGGTACCGGTGGCCAAAAGGCCCAGCGCCTTGGCCTGCTGGCCGGGCGGCGCCACGCGCACCGCCAGCGACGCGGTGATGGCCCAGAACACGGCGTGGGCCAGGGCAATGCCGATGCGGCTGACCAGCAGCATGGCGAAGCTCTGCGACAACCACGACAACAGGTGGCTGGCGATGAACACCAGGAACACGATCAGCAGCAGGCGCCGCCGCTCGATGTTGCGGGTCATCAGCATCATCGGCAGCGACGCCAGCGCCACCACCCAGGCATAGATGGTCAGCATCAGGCCGACCTGCGCGGTGGTCATCTCGAAACTGCGACCGATGTCGCTGAGCAGCGCCACCGGGACGAACTCGGTGGTGTTGAAGATGAACGCCGCCAGCGCCAGGGCGATGACGCTCAGCCAGCTGCCGTTGCCGGCTGCAGGGGGCATGGAGGTGGGTACGGGTCCATTCATGTGAAGAGGTCTTTCTCCGCGGGCAAGGCAACAGGACGCGCATCGCCTGCCCAGGTGCCAGGCCGGTGATGCACGTTTTTGATTATTGGAAGGATGCCCAGCATGGTACGCATCAAGCCCGGACCTCACAACCACGGACGCCGACGGAGTACCATGCACCCTTTTGTGGCAGCGCCACTCACCCTGCGGAACAAGGAGTTCGATCCGCCCATGGACAAGCAGCACCCCCAGCAGCAATGGCGCGAGGCGGTCATCGCCTACGCCGAGGCCATCAACCGCTATGTCGCGCAGGGCCGTGCGCAAGGCTGGGACGATCTGGAGGAGCCGCAGGCAGCGGCGACCGAACACCTGCTCGACGCCTGGCTGGCGGCGCTGCGGGCCATCAACCGACCCGGCGTCGAGCCGGCGCAGCGCCAGCTGTTCCGCGAAGCCTGGCCGCCAGCGCACCTGCCGCTGGTGCCCCTGTTCGAGGAACAGGCCCAGGGCATCGGCAACCTGCTGCTGCTCGACGACGGCAGCCTGCTGGCGCGCATCGGCATGCCGTTCGACCGGGGCCAGGTGCTGCGTATCGACGACCAGGGCATCACCCCGGTAATCGGCGTCGAGCACTTCGGCCGCTGCCCGCAGCGGCGCTACTACGCCCTGGCCAATGCCGAAGGGGTGCGCGTGACCGATGGCTGGGGCGGCCCGCAGGTGGCCAGGCTGGCCTGGCCCCATGGCCTGGAAGGGTTGCCCGCCGGCTATCCGTTCGACCCCTTCGACCTGCCGCCGACGCCCACCGCGCTGCTGCCCTTCCCTGACGGCCAGCGGGTCCTGCTGGTCAGCAGCGACGGCATCTTCGTCCTCGCCGCCAACGGTGCCACGCGCCTGCTGCCACGCCAGGAGACGATTCTCGAGGACCTGCGCCAAGGCACCGATCCGGACGACATAGCCCTGGGCCTGGCCATGGAGCACGCCGCGTTGTCACCGGATGGCCGGCTGATCGCCCTGGGTGAGCAGTGCGGCCGGCACCTGGTGCTCGACGAACACTTCAGGCCCATCGCCGAAGTCGGCCCGGCCAGCGAGTACCCGCACTTCGCCCTGTTCAACCGGCGCGGCGACCAGCTGATCCTCAACGCCTGCCATTTCTACCAGGGCGGCACCGTCGGCGTGCGGGTGGCCGACCTGCCGGGGCTGGACACCGGCTTCTACAGCGAGGACCCGCGCACGCCGCTGTTGCAGGACGGCGCGCGGATCTACGCAGGCGTCACCCGCGAAGGCGAGTACATCGTCGGCGACGCCCATGGCTATCTGCGCGCCTTCGGCGAGGACGGCAGCGAGCACTGGCAGCACTACCTCGGCTCGACCATCAGCGCCATGGACATCAGCGCCGACGGCCGCACCCTGGCGGTGGCCAGCCATGCCGGCTTCATTTCACTGATCGCCCTGGACAGCGGCCGGCCGCAATGGCAGATCGGCACCGGGGCGCATGGCGAGGTACGACGCTGGGTGTGCTGGAAGGGGTTCGAGCAGCCGCTGGCCTGGTAGGCCGGCGGCGCCCCGGAGATGTGCCCCTAACGGATACGCTGCAAGACCCGTCAGAACCCATAGCGCGCAGTCGGTCCGTCGCGCCGCTGGCCATTGGATCCAGGCAAAGAAATGTAACAGCCTGCCATTCGGCAAGCCCGAGGATCGCGACTAGGCTCACAATCATGTGATGCCGGGCCCCTCTGACGGTTTGCGCCGCCATGTCGGAATCACTGTTGCCATGCAACGTCGACAATCAAGGAGGGGCTCATGACGGCTCTGCAGCAATTCCTCTTCACGCCTTTTCTCGGCACCAGCGCCTGGTTGTGGCTGGTCTTCATCACCATCGTCATCGCCTTGCTGGTCCTCGACCTGGGTGTGCTGCACCGCCAGGACCGCGAGATCGAGATGCGCGAAAGCCTGCTGCTGTACTCGGGCTACTTCAGCGTCGGCGTGCTGTTCGGCGTGTGGGTCTGGTATGAGCTGGGCGCGCAACCGGCGCTGGAGTTCTACACGGGTTTTCTGGTCGAGCAATCGCTGTCGATGGACAACGTGTTCGTCATGGCGATGATCTTCAGCTTCTTCGCCATCCCCCGCCGCTACCAGCACCGCGTGCTGTTCTGGGGCATCCTCGGGGTGGTGGTGCTGCGGGCGATCATGATCGGCGTGGGCGCCGCGCTGGTACAGCACTTCGCCTGGGTACTGTACCTGTTCGGCGCCTTCCTGCTGTTCACCGGGGTGAAGATGGCGCTGTCGAAGGACGACGCCCACCCGGACCTGGCCAACAACCCGGTACTGCGCTTCGTGCGCCGGCACATGCGCGTCACCGACGAGTTGCATGGCCGGCACTTCTTCGTTCAGCTCACACCGCCCGGAGCAACGCGGGCTATCCGCTATGCCACGCCGCTGTTCCTGGCCCTGGTATTGATCGAACTGGCCGACCTGGTGTTCGCCGTCGACAGCGTACCGGCGATCTTCGCCATCACCCAGGATCCGTTCATCGTCTACACCTCGAACATTTTCGCCATCCTCGGCCTGCGCTCGCTGTACTTCGCCCTGGCGGCGCTGATGCACCGCTTCGTCTACCTCAAGTACGCGCTGGCGCTGGTGCTGATCTTCATCGGCTGCAAGATCTTCTGGCACGGGCTGGTGGGCAAGGTGCCGGCCGGGGTGTCGCTGGGGGTGACATTCGGCCTGCTGCTCGGCGGCGTGCTGCTGTCGCTGCTGCGCACCCGCGACAAAAAGGCGGATCCGACAGCGGTCGATGAAGCCCGACGATAACGAGCCGGGCAGCAGCGAAGGCCAGGACTCCTGGCCCATCGCCGCTGCCCGGCAGCCCCGGCTCATAGCAACAGGTTGCCCCGCTCCTCCTCGGTCAACTGTGCCTTCGCCCGTTCATCCAGCGCCCCGGCCCCGAGCACCTGCACCGGGCTCTGGCGATTGTACTGGGGGTTGAGGCTCGCCCCGTCCTGCCCCGGCACCAACCGCTCGCCACCGAAGCCCAGCACCTGCACGGTGATCACCGACGGCTGGCGCTGCCTGGACGCGGCCTGCTGCTGGCGCCCCGCCTCTTCGGCGGCCTGGCTGGCCGACGATGCCGCGGCGCTGGCCGAGGCGATCGCCCCGGTATTCACCGAGGCCACCGCCGGCATGCCCTTGGCGTCGCCCTGGACCTGGATGTTGGCGGCGTTGACCACCTGCAGCGCGGCGATGTTGACGTTGCCCGATACGCGGATCCCGGCCTCGCCAGCGTCGATGGTGCCCTGCGGCGCGATCAGGTCGATATCCCCCGGCGGCACCTCGGCGATCGGGTTGAGCGTGGCGATGCCGGCGCCGGTGCTCGGCACGCTTGGCGCCAGGCCGACGTTGCCCCACAGGTCGTAGGTGCGTTTGGGCGGGGTATACACCACGGTGGTCTTCGAACCGCGACCGGCGTTGATGTCGCCCTGGGCCGACCAACCGAGGATCGAGCCGCCGAAGGTGGTCATGATCCGGCTCTGGCCGAGCAGGATGCTGCCGTGCGAGTACAGCTGGATATCGCCGCTGCCCTGGGTGATCACCCCGGCGGTGGACGGTGGCGCCTCGCCCTCGATGCCGAACACCTGCTGGCCACCGGGTGTCAGCACCTGGATGCCGCCGCCGAAGTCGGTATGGATGCCCGCCCCGCCATAGAACGTGGCGCTGCCGCCATAGCTGATCGTATTGCCGGCCACATCCCGCTCAGGGAACAGCGTGGCGATCGCCTGGCGGCCGCGTACATAGCTGCCGGTACGCGGGCCGTTGACGTCGTTGTACTCGCGTCCGCCTTCGCGCAGTTCGCTGAAGTAGACCTGCCGGGCGAAGATGCGCTGCTGCTCGGCGGGCAAGGCGGCGAAATAGTCACGGCTTGCGGCGCTATCGCCGGTGAAGTCGAAGCGCTCACGCAGCCAGGCCTGCAGTTCCTGGTCGTAGACCTTGAACGGCTGGTCCGGCTGGCCCTGCTTCGTGCTCAGGTAACGCTCGAGCAGGCGGGTATAGTCCGGACCGGTCTTGCCAGCGCCGACGATGATGGCGATGGCCGCGCCGTCGTTCCCGCCACCGCTGCCATCGACCCGGCCAATGCTGTTGATCGCCGCCTCCTGGTAAGCCGAGCCCACGCCCTGGCCGGACTGGAACAGGTTGCCCCCGGCCACCACTTCCAGCTGGCCGGGCCCGGCAACATTGAAGGTGCTCAGGCGAATGTCGCGGCCGGCGCTGATCAACGAGACATCCAACGCGTCGCCATGAATGATCAGGTTGCCCGAGGAATGGATGTTGCCCTGATCCCCTGCCACCATGCCCGTCGCCCCGAAGCGCTCGGTCCCCAGCGCCTTGCCTGCATTGACGATATCGCGCCCGGCCATCACCCGCACCGGCCCTGCGCCCTGGTACAGCTTGAGCCCGGTCTGCTGGTATTCAATGATTTCGCCGGTGTTCAAGCCGAGGATGTCGCCCGCCAGGGCATAGAAACGCGCAGGCGCCTGCGGCCGCTGCCCGGCCCTGTAGGTGTTGAGCCCATAGGTGAACAACGGCGCCGTATCCAGGCTGACGGCAACGTCCCCGCTCAGGTTGCCGGCCCGGTACACGAACGCGAAGTCCTGGCCCAGCATGGCAGGTCGCTGCGGCGTGGCGATGGCTGAGGTGTCGGTGCCGGCCTGGCTGATCACATAGCCACCGGCATAGATCGACTCGCCCGCGATCAGTTGCAGGGCGCTGCGCGCAGACGGCGCGGTCATCAGCGAGTACGCCGACGTCGCGACGCCCCGCTCGCTGGCCGAACTGCCGTAGTACAAGCTGCCGTTGGCCGCCAACACGCGCAGGGCCGTCGGGTAGAACAGCCGCCCACCGTAGAGCGGCAGGTTGCGCCCGGGTCGGGTGTCGTCGAGGTTGACCGGCGTGACATTGCCGCCCAGGGCCAGCAAGTCAACGGCGGTGGTCTCGCGCCACAGCGAGAACCAGCTGCTGCCCTGCCCGGCATAGCGCATACCGTTGTCGCCGAGGAAGCCGGTCATGTTGAACTGCGGCACCCGACCTGGGTCGCCCACGCCTTGCACGACCAGGTCGCCGCGGCTGTCCAGGCGCACGGCGGCATCGCCCGGCATCAGCGTCAGGCCACCCAGCGCCGCCGCCTTGGTCGAGGTGAAAGGGTCGTAGGCACGCGACTCGCTGCTGTCGTTGAAGGCGAAGCTGCTGCCATAGACCTGCCTGACCACGCCGATACTGCCCGCCTGCACATTCAGGGCGCCGCGCAGGTTGACCAGCGTGCCGCCCAGGTCGGGGGTGACGCGCGCCATTTCCAGGGCACTGGAACCCGGGTTGATGGCGCCGGCCACACGCAGGTTCAGGTCGCCGCCTCCGGTCTGCACCAGGCGGCCGTCCTCGGTCATCCGGCCACTGCCGCCGACCACCAGGTTCAGGCCCTGGCTGCGCTCGGCCTCGACGCCCGCGGTGTTGCTGCTCTGCAGCAGGCCCGCCGAACCGTCCACGCCGACATCCAGGTTGCCGCCGCCCAGGGTGCCGATGCCGGTGAAGCCCACCAGCCAGGGCTCGGCCACCGTGGCCTGGGGCTGCTGGGCGAAGGTGCCGAAGTTGACCCACCAGGCCGCCGGGATATCGGCGCTGGGCTGTCCCTGGCGCCACAACCAGTTGCCCACCGCGGCCGACGCCACTTGCGGCCTGGCGAGGGCACTGCCGGTCCTGGTCGCCACCAGGTTGCCCGTCAGGTCGCCGCCGGCGGCGATGCGCAGGTTGCCGCCCTGCTCCGGATACCAGGCGCGGTACAGGCTGTCGGTCAACGCTTCATAGGCCGTGCCGGCGCCGCCCAGCACGCTGCCGTCGGCCAGCCGGCCACGGGCGACCTGGTGCGGATCACTGCCGTCGCGCCATAGCGACGGCGCCTGGGTGCCGGCGGTGTAGACGCCGAACAGCGAGTCCATGCGCCAGTCGCCGGCGCTGAGCAGGTCCAGATCGCCGGTGCCTGTACGCAGCACGCTGAACATCAGGGTCTGCGGCGTGACCTCGATACGCTCGGGCTCGCTCGGCGCATCAACCTCCACGCACCAGCCGGGGATCGAGCACAGGTCCATGTCGGCTTCCGCCACCGGGGTGCCGGGCTCCATGCCATAGGTGTTGTCCGGCCCCCAGACCCAGATCTTCTTGCCGCCCACTGTCTGGTCCACGCACCAGCCGGCGATGTCGCACAGCACCAAGTCCTCGGGCGCCACCGGGGTACCCGGCTCCATGCCATAGGTGTTGTCGGGGCCCCAGACCTTGATGGTCTTCACTGCCGGCTCGCACCAGCCGGCGATCTCGCACAGCGCCAGGTCCTCGGGCGCCACCGGAGTACCTGGCTCCATACCGTAGGTGTTGTCCGGCCCCCAGACCATGCCGGTGCCGGTATCCCCGCCGCCGCTGCGTTTCTGCTGCGCCATGTAGTGCAGGTCGGCCAGGCGCAACACGCCGGCCTCGGTGTCGGGGCGGGTGATGCGGCTGTCGGCGGCATCCAGGTCGGCGCCGGCCACCAGGCGCATCGACCAGGACTGCGAACCTTGCGCCAGCATCTGCGCCAGCGCCCAGTTGCGCCCCTGCTGGCCATTGACCGCGGGCCGCAACTCGATCAGGTCGACGCCCTCGGCCAGCTTGACGTCGGTGCCGGCCGGCAGCCGCGAGCCCACGGCCAGGCCCAGCACGCCGCGCAGGGTCAGACCGCTGCTGGGCAGGGCAACGCCCTTGCTCCAGGTGCCGCCCTGCACCGCCACGCTGACCGGCAGGCGGCTGCCCGCATCCAGACGCGTGCCAACGGCCAGGGTGACCGGCTCGCGCAACAAGGTGCCGGCGGCATACAACAGGTTGCCGCCGGCATCGCGCACCGGGGCCTCGAGCACCGTGCCCGCAGGCAGGGTCAAGGGCGCCGACAGGCTCAAGGCACTGGGCAGGCGCTGGTTGGCCGGCAAGGTGGTGGCGGCGAACGGCAGGTCGAAGTTGAGCAGGCTGCCTTCGGGGAACCGCGTGCCCTCGGCCAGTTCGACGCCGCTGCGCGGGATCACCAGGTCGCTGTCGAAGGGCTGCTTGCCGGGCACCAGCAACCAGCCCTTGCCGTCCGTGCGTGTGTCGTCGGTGGCCAGGTCCACCGGCATGAAGCCGTCGCTGATGCTGCCGTACACCTCCAGGTTGCCCCCGGCGCGCAGCACCAGGTTGCCCACCTCGCCTGAACCGTAGACCGAGGTCTGCGCGGTCAGCGGGTTGAGGCTGGCGTAGCGATGGCCGGACAGGTCCAGGTCGCCCTGTACCACCAGGTCGGTGCGGGCATCGGCCGTGGCGATCTCCACGCCCGGCCGCAGGTGCAGGGCCTGGGCGTAGCGGGAGTTGTTGAGCCCGGCCAGGCGCACCTCGAGCAGGTCGGGATTGCCCAGCAGGTGGTTGATGAACTGCACGCTCAGGTCGTGCTTGCGGTTCAGGTAATCCTGGTCGATGACCTGGACCGGCCGACCACTGACCGAAGTGCCGCCCGGCGCCGCGTCGGTATAGCGCTGGTTGCCGACCACCGCGATGGAACGGGCACCGAGAATGTCCACAGGGCCGCGCACGTCGATGGCGATATCACCCGCGGTATCGCTGCCCTGGCGCGGGGCGATCAGCTCCAGGGTGCCCCGTGGGCGGCCATCGCCCTGCCCGGCGGCGGTGCCGTGGCGCAGGTCGATGCGCGCGCCGCTGGCCAGGGTCAGCTGGCCCTGGCCACTGTTGAGTTCGACCACGGCGCGGTTCGGCGCGTCGATGATCGCGCCGTAGCTGTCGACCCGCAGCCCACTGCCGTGGGCATCGAGCAGCGCCCCAGCGCCGAGGGCAAGGCCACGTCCGGCGGCCAGGCGGATGCTGCCGACTTGCTCGCCGCTGGCATCGACATGGCCCTCGATCCTGAGCTGGCCATTGTCCAGCGACACGTTGATCTGCCGTGCCTTGAGCTCATCGCCGATCACCAGGTCGCCCTGCTTGATCTGGAAGCTGCGCGCGCCGAACACTTCGTCGCGGTTCAGGCGCTGGTTGAGGCCGGCGAAATCGTCCAGGTGCCGGGCACGGATATCGACCGCGCCACCCGCGTAGGGGACCCGCGTGCCGGCGGCATCATACTGGCCGCTGGCAGCCCCAAGAATCCGGCCGAGCAGCTCGATGCCCCCGCCCTGCTCACCCAGGGCGATGGCGCTCAGGCGACCGGCGCGGTTGTTGCGGGCACTGAGGTCGATCAACGCGCCGGCGGCCTGGTGAATGTTGCCGAACTGACTGCCGAGCACCAGCTCGCCACCCCAGCTGTACTGGGTCACATCATTGAAGGTCAGGGTGCGCCCGGCCAGGTCCACCCGCGCGGCGTCGCCCAGGCGCAGGTCGTCCACGGCCTGCAGGGTCAGGCGGCCACTGGGCAGGCTGAAGGTGCCGTCGACCAGCAGTTGCCGCGCCTTGAGGCTCAACTCGGCCCCCAGTGCCTCGCGGCCGCTGGCCAGCGCACCCGTAGCGCCTTGCACACGCAGGGTGCCGCCGGCCTCGATGCGGTTGAGCGAACCCGCGGTGCCGGTCCACAACGGCGTGTCCACCAGCAGGTCGCCACCGCTATAGGCGAAGCCGCCGTCGGCCTGGTAGTCGCCACGGCGGTGATGAACCAGCAGGCTGCCCTTGTGGTTGGCCGTCACCTGGTGGCTGGCGTGCAGTTCCACACGGCTGAAGCCCAAGGTCTGGCGCGCCATGTCGGCGCTGCCGTCGGGCTGGCTGTTGGCGCCATAGCCGAACTCCAGGTCCTTGACGCGGATGGCCAGCACGCCATCGCCACTGCCGGCCCCACCCGCGATCGGCGCACCCGCGACGTTACGGGCACCGCTCCAGATCAAGCGTTCGGTGCGGATGGTCGCCTGGTCGCCGGCCAAGCCACTGCCATGGATGACCGGCACGCCGAGGACCAAGGCCTGCAGACGGTTCTTGCCGGTGACCGGGTCGTAGGTGTCGAGCGCGGTGGTACCGAAGAAATTCAGCGAGTCGGACGCCGCCAGCGTCAGGGTCTGCAAAGCAGGCACGCCATCGGCCGGGCTGCCCTGCAGCAGGCGGTCGAGCACCTGCTGGTTGAGGGTCAGGCCCTGACCCAGGACACCATTGGCCAGGGCCTGGGCCAGCGCCTCGGCGCTGCCGACGTTGATTCGTCCGACCGACAGGCCCAGGTGACGGGTGCCGAAGGCCACGCCATCATCGAGGCTGAAGGTCTTGTCGGTGGCGGCGAACAGCGAGCCTTCCGAGTACAGCCGGGTGCTGCCCTGGCAATCGCCGGCGCTGCAGCCGCCAATGAGAATGGAACCCGGCGCCCCGCTGGTGGTGAGCGGCGAAGACAGCACCTCCAGCCGGCCATTGGACACCGCCAGCAAGGCGCGGCCATTGCTGTTGATGAAGTAGCCGTCATCGGCGCCGAAGGGCACCGCGCCACGGCCAAGGGTGACGAGACCGGCCCCCTGCTCGACGACGATACCGCCGTGCGGATCGTTGCTGGTCAGGAACACTTCGCCGGCCCGCAGCTCGGCCCCCGAACGCACCCAGATATCGCGGGTGCCTTCGAGGAAGGTCATCTGGTTGCCGCCCTGGCCGTAGAGCACATTGGCCCGCCCGCCCAGGGTCAGCCGGGGTGCCTGCAAGGCATTGAGCTCGCGTGCCGACAGCACCGCGATGTTGTCGCCGATGGCCTGGCCGCTGCCGCCATCGGCGACGATCTCCAGGCCCCGGGCGCCGAACACCGCCGCGCTGCCGGCATGACCGCCCTGGGCGGCGGCGAAGTTCACCCGCCCGGCGACACGCAAGGTACTGGCGGCGTCATTGTTGGTCTGCACCCGCAGGTTCAGCCACTTGCCATCGGCCTCGATCGCCGCGCGCGGCACGCCCTTGGCCACGGCATCGGCGCGCACGAAGTCGGCGTAGGCCATTTCGTTGTACTGCGAATAGCGTCGCAGCACGTCAGCTGCGGTCAGGATCACCTGGCTCGGCAGCGCCTGGCGGATACCGGTGTTGGCCACCGACAGGCTGCCCGTGGTGGTCCATGAGCCGTTGCGCATCGCCTGGCTGCCAGAGCGTCCCACGGCCGTGGCCAGGCCATTGAGCTCGACCCTGAACGCGCCCGGCAGCAGGGCGTAGCTGGCCGGCAGCAAGGTGTAGGTGCCTGCCGCCAGGCCTGGAATGCTGCCATCCAGGGTAATCTGCTGGCCGATCCCCGGCGCTGCCACGCCGGCTTCGCCGGTGACCGGTGCGTAGGGGCCGGTGAAGCTTGGCACGATGGCATAGACCGGGTTGCTGTCCAGGGTGGGCAGGACCAGGCGCCCCTCGCCATCGAACTGCATCAGCGGGTGGTAGCGGGCATCGGTGGAGCCGCCACGTCCGGAGACGAATCCGGCCCCGGTCAACGTGCCGCCCCCGGACAGGTCGATCAAGGCGTCCTGGCGGACATCGATCGATTTGCCGTTGAGCGACACCCCATAAAGGCTGTCGCCTGCCGCCCCCACCAGCTTCACCGCCTCGCCACCGAACAGGTAGCTCAAGCCGTCCACCGTTGCGCCATAGGGCATGACCAGCCCGGCCGCGCTGACCGAGGTGATGCTGCCCGGCAGCAGGGTCACGGACTGGGTGCCCCCCGTTTCCTGCCCCAGCGACAACCCGCCCAGCGGCGCCCGCAGCACGCCGCCCTGCTCCACCTTGCCGGCGATCAGCGCCAGTCGGCCGAATACCGAGAACGGTTGCTCGGGCGTGCCCTGGCCGGCCCTGCCAATGCGCAGGGTGGCGTTGGCGCCCGTCTCGATCTGGCCGAAGGCACCGGTGGTCGGGTAGATCTGCGCGGCGAGCAGCTCCAGGTCGGCATTGCCGCGCAGCAAGGTGCGGTCGGTGCCCTCGCCGACCTTGCCCAGCACGCGCAGGTCGCCCTGGCTGCGCAGGCTGCCCAGGGCAAAGCCACGCCGATCGAAATCCAACGTGCCGCCCGTAGCCAAGGCCAGGCTGCCATGGGCGCCCAGGGTCAGCGCATCGCGCAGGTCCAGCAGCTGCGCGTCGACCTGCAACAGCGCCGCGCTGTCCTGGGTCGACAGGCCGCCCTTGAGGGTCGGTCGGGTCGCCTGCTCAGCGCTGCGGTGGTTGCTGCCCGCGAGCCGCACATAGGGCGCCTGCAGGTGAACACGGGCGTTGCCTGCGCTCCCCTGGGCCAGCACCAGCGAACCGGTGTACAGCTGCAGGCTGCGGGCCATCTGCAGATCAATGTCGCCATCGAACGCCACCACGCCGTCGCTGAGCAGCGACAGGCTGTCGAAGCCCCCAGCAGCGATCCTGGCGACGTCGAGGCGCCCCTGGCCATAGCGCAACGGTCCGTTCTGAAGGCCAGCAGCGCCCTGGGCAAGGGTCAGCTCGCGGGGTGCCTTGACCCCGTCGACCAAGCTGGCATTGAGGTACAGACCGGTGTCCAACGCCACCTCCAGGCTGCCGCCCGCAGCGCCACGACCACCGGAAGCGGCACTGAAGCTGCCGTTCAGGCGCAACCCATGGCTCGACGCCAGGCTGATGCGCCCGCCGTTGCTGGCCACGGCCACCGGCCCCTGGCCACGGATATCCAGCGTGGCCTCGGCGCCATCGGCGCGCAGGCGGGCGCCTTCGGCCATGTCCAGGAACAGGTAGGCGCCGTTGCTGGTGCCCAGGTTGTGGTCGATCTGCCCGCCGATGACGATGCTGCCGCCGTCATCAACCCGGCCATAGCGGCGCCCCTGCAGGTCAACGGCCGTGACCGCCCGACCGGACACATCGATCAGGGCCTGGTCGCCGAGGCGGATGGAGCGCTGGTGCGCGCCTTCGGATACACCGGAATCCATGGCCGGCAGCCACGGCTGCAGCAGACTGACACTGCCGCCCCAGGCATTGAGGGTGCCGTCCAGGGTCAATTGCGCGGTGCTGCCCAGGCTGATGGACTGCAACGGGTCGACACTGATCGTCGCGCCGCGCCCGACCTCGAGCAACGCTGCTTCGCGCACGGTCTGGGCGAAACGGGTATCGCCCGCCGCCAGGGCCAGGCTGGCGCCGGCACGCGACTCCAGGGTGCCGGCCACGGCGTTCTGCACGAGCGGCGGCGCCAGCCAGACCTGCGCCTGACCACTGACCGGCTGGCTGGCGTCAAGCCGCTCCACAGGCCGGGTGACATCGATACGGCTGCCGGCGGCCACGCTCAGGCTGTGATTGCCGGTGATGGCGTAGTGGGCGAAGCCGCGGCTGAAGAAATCCTCGGCCAGATGCACGCTGGCCTTGCCATCGGCGGCGGCGCCAATGCTCACCCGGTCGGCGGCCACGGTCAGGGTGCCCGCACCACTGCTGCCGTAACCGCGCAGCTCACCGTCGAGGCGCATCCGGCCGGTCCCGGCGCTGTTCAGCACGCTGCTCTGCAAGGTCAGGTTGCCGCCACTGCCGCCGAGCAGGCGGTTGGCTTCGCGGCGCACCACCCCACCGGATACGTCCAGCACGCTGCCGCTGTCCAACAGCACATCACCACTGCTACGCAGGCTCAGACTGCCGCCGTTGCGCCAGGCCCGCTCGCCGGGACTCACACCTTCACTGCGCAAGCCGCTGACATCCAAGCGTACGCCGGCGGCCACGCCGACCTGCGCGCGCAGCCCTGTCGGGGTAACAAGCGGCAGGTCCTGCAGGCTGGCGAGGACCCGCTGCCTGAGCACATCGCCCAGGACCATCTGCCCGCCTCTGGCGGTCAAGTCGGCATTGACCTGCACCTGCGGGGCATAGAGCGTCAGGCTGCCACCGTCGGCCAGACGCAGGGCATCATCGACCTGGATACGCTGCTGAGCGGCGACCGTAAGGCCGCCCAGGGCCGAGCCGTTGAGCCAGTCGCTGTCGAGCAGCAGTTGCCCGCGACGCTTGTCGTCCAGCGGTGCCTGCAGGCCGATATCGGCGCTCTGCCCGCCCGCCCCTTGCCGCACCAGCACCTGCTGCATGACCGGGGTCAGGCTCATGCCCAGCGCCTTGGCATCGGAGAGATAGCCGGGCACCTGCTGGCCGATCACCAGCTGCGCGCCCTGGGCTCGGGCGCTGTGGACCTGGCTATAGCCGTCGCCTCCGCGCACCGGCGCCTGGACCTGGCGCTCGTCCTGCCAGGTCTGGCCGACCAGCTGGCCATCGAGCACCGCGCTGTGGGTCGCCACCACCAGGCTGCCGGCATCGCGCCCCACGGTGTAGCCCTGCTCGAAGCGCTGCCCAGGGGCGATCAGCGGATTGTAGAAGGTGCGGGTCTGGTCCCAGCGTGCGCTGTGCGCCTGGTAGCCTTTGTACAGGCCGGTGTAGAGCAGGTCGCCCGGGGCCCGCGACAGTTCGTACAGGCGTCCGTCCTCACCACGCAACCAGCTCTGGCGGACGTAGCCGTCCTGCACCGCCAGGGTGCCACCGGACAGGTTGATCTCGGCGCCGGCACGGGTCACCAGGTCCTGGCCGGTGAAGGTCACCGTGCCGCCCTGGGCCATCCACTCGCCGACACTGTGGTTGCGGGTGCCGAGGTAGCCGCCGACCTCAAGCAGGCCACCGGCGGTGTACCAACGATCGCTGGCGTAGCCGTTGACGCCCTTCTCGACATGCACCAGTTCCCGTACATCCACCCACACATCGCTGTTGATCAGGCCGCCCTTGTCACGGTTGCCGGCCGCGTCGCGCTGCTCGTTACCTTGCACGTTGATCTTGATCACGTTGCTTTCCATCGCCACCTTGACCCCGAGGGCCCCGGCCACATCGATGCGCGCGCCCTCGTCCACCAGGCTGCGCAGCCCGGCGCTGACCGCCACCTGGCCGCCGGTGGCCAGGGTCAGGGCGCCTTCCTGGAAATGCACGGTGCCGCCACTGACCACCTCCACCCGCGACTGCTCGGGGCGGTCGATGACCTTGCTCAAGTTGTCGAAGCGGCCCGTGGCATTGTTGCCGCTGACACCATCCACCACCTGCCGCGAGGCCTCCCGCTGGCTGTCGAGGGCCTGGCTGTCGTCGAGCAGCACGGCGGTGACGCTGCCCTTGCCGAAGCTGACCGTGCCGTTGGCGTCACTGGCCGAATTGAGCAGGTGGATGCTGCCCCGCCGGTCCACCGCGGTGCTGGCCAGGGCCACGCCGTCCTGGCGCACGGCATGGCCGGTCAAGGTGATGTCGCCGCCCGCGGCCTGGATCAAGCCAGCGTTGGCCACGCTGCCGGCACTGCTGCCGGCCTTCAGGCTGCTGGCGACCTCGTTGCCACGGGTGGTGGAGAAGGCGTTGGCCTGGGTGCCCTTGCCCCGGCGGATATAGAAGGCGTCACCGGCGGCCAGGGTGGCCTGGCCCTGGGGCGTGATGATCTGGCCTTCGTTGCTCACCTCGCTGCCCAGCAACAGCACGTAGCCGCCCCCTTCGGTGGAGCTGGCCGGCGCGCGGGTTTGCAACTGCGCGCCGCGCTCGACCTGGAGCTTGCCGGCGGCCTCGGTGAAGGTGGCCTGGCTGGCGTTGTTGTCGACATAAAGCCCACGCTCGCGGAACTGCTCGTCGCTGACCTGCGCTGCCGCCGCCACCAGGTTGCGCACGTTGACCTGGCTGCTGCCGTTGAACACCACGCCATTGCGGTTGACCAGCATCACCGTGCCCTGGGCCTCGATCTGGCCCTGGATCTGGCTCGGCCGGGCATTGGGGTCGTTGACCCGGTTGAGCACCGCCCACTGCGCCTGCTGATCGAACTTGACCGTGGTGTCGCGGCCGACGTTGAAGGTCTCCCAGTTGAGGATCGCCTTGTCGGCGGTCTGCTCGATCAGCACCTGCGTCCTGCCGCCCACCTGGCTCTGCTGCGGCGCCTTGGCATTCTGCCAGCCCTTGGTCAACGGGTTCTCGTCGACCTTCAGGCCGCCCTCGCCCAGGCCGTTGGGCACGGTCTGCGGCTGCACCTGCGCGAGGGTACGCCCGGCGGCCTGGGCGGCCTGCTGCGCGGCGATGGCGGCCACGGTGTTGTTGAGATTGCCCACCGACCGCTGGAACTGCTGGTTCAGGCGCTGCTGCTGTGCCAGCGGCGGTGGCGCGCCGGGCAGTTGCACGGTGCCACCGCCGCCGACGCCGCCCCCGCTGGCGGGCGCAGCGCCCTTGGCCGCAAACCAGGCCGAGCTGAACGGCTGCGCGGCGTGGGCCGTGCCCGCCAGCATCAGCAGCGCGATGGCCTGGGCCAGGGGCTTGAGCAGCATGGGCTCATGGCCGACAGGCTGGCCACGGCGCTGGACGACGGTGGCTGGAAAGTCTGGCTGGTGCTGGCCGCGCGACATCGCAGGGTTCCTTGTGCTGGGTCATGGAAGGCAGTTCGGTGCGGCCGTGATGCCGCTTTGCCATAAGGCAGTCGGCCCGGGCCCGGACCGAAGTTTTGTCATGCAAAGTTCATCTGCCTGGGTTACGCGCACACGCGAAAACCGACGGTGCCGTACCGGCCACCGTCGGTTGTCCGCCCGTTGCGGGCTTGGGCTTTCGCGTGCGCTTACAGTCGGCCGATGCCGTTGCAGACCGAAGCGTTGGCGATGTCGGTGCCTTCGTTGTAGCCGTTGTCCAGGAACACCTTCTTGATCTCGGCGGCGTAGGCGGCCGGCAGGCTGACGAAGGAGTGCTGGGCGATGGTGGCGGCCTTGGTGCCGGAGTACAGGTCGTTCAGGAAGCTGCGCACGGCGGTGGCGTCAGCCGCGGTCTGGTAGCACTGGCCGACCAGCAGGTTGGTGTAGCCGACGATCGGATAGCCCGAGGTCGGAACGATGCCACCGGCGTTGAAGATCGGCACCCACTTGCTTGGGTCGGCGCGATCGGCCGCGGAGCTAGGGGCGACGGCGGTGCCCAGGGCGGTACGGGCGTTGGCGGCGGTCGGCAGCGGCGCGGTGCCGGCGGCCATGGCGTTCTTGCTGACACGGGCGACCACGGCGTTGTTGCCGGTGGCGACATAGTCAGGGCTGACGTAGCCGATGGTGCCATCGGTGGCGTTGACCGCGTTGACCACATCGGCGCTGCCGGCAACGGCTTGCCAGGTGGCCGGCTCGCTGCCGACGTTGGCGGTGGTGAAGGTGCTGCTGACCACGAAGGACGATGGGCAGGAGTCAGCCAGGAAGCGCGACAGCAACTCGGTGGTGCCGCTGCTGCCGGAACGGTAGATCACCTTGATCGGGGTGGTGTCGGCGCTGCCCAGCAGCTGGCCCCAGGTGGTGGTGGTGCCGGAGAACACGGCGCACAGCTGGGCGCCGGTCAGTTGCAGGTTGGTCACGCCCGACTTCTTGTAAGGGATGGCGACAGAAGTGCCCACGGACGGGATCTGTACCAGTTTGCCCCAGGTGGCGGCCTTGGTGCTGTTGTAGGTCGACAGCTCCGAGGCGCTCAGCACCGAATCGCTGCCGGCGAAGTCGACGTTGGTGCCGGCCGGCTGGTTGATCGAGGCCGGTGCGTTGGTCAGGAACGCCGTCTTGCCACCGCCGCTGCCCACGCCGGTGTAGCTGAAGTCGGCCGGCAGCAGGCGTGGCAGGGTCGAGGTGCCGTTGTAGAGGTTTTCCGGCAGGGTGGCGCCGCCACCGACAACAGCAGCCATGGATTGGGCCGAAGCCAGGGTAGCAGCCACCAGGGAGGCGGCGATCACAGTACGCTTAAACATGAAGCAATCTCCTATCGTCGTGTTCGTACGTTGAGTGGGTCGCGCATTGCTGTGGCCACAGGCCGCATCCCCTGATCCAGAGGGGTTGGCGGCTGGGCCACGAAGGCAACATTCGCAGCTTGTGGTGACAGGCAAAGGAAAAAACATCGGGAGTTCGGCAGGGAAAAGCTCGGGTGTCGGCGGGCGGTTTCCGGGCCTGCGGCAGGCTGGCCAGGAGCCGGGGCAGGCAGTACGGGAGGGATCGAACCGGAGGATGGCAGCTCAGGTACTCGGGAGCTTGGCCGGGGGAGAAAATAACATTGCGCCAGTGCCGGCCACTTCACAGTGGCCGGCTGGTCATGGGCGGGTCTTCAGGGCGCGGCGACCTCGCTGGGCGTCGCCAGTTGCAGAACCTCGCTGGTGTAGGCCCACGCTTGCTGGACCTTGTCCGGGTGCTCGTTCAGGCGGATGCCGTAGGACGGGATGATCTGCTTGATCTTCGCCTGCCACTCGGGCGTGGCCACCTTGTCCTTGAACACCTTGCTCAGCAGGTCGAGCATGATCGGCGGCGCGGTCGAGGCGCCCGGCGAGGCGCCGAGCAGCCCGGCAATGCTGCCATCCTTGGACGTCACCACTTCGGTGCCCAGCTTCAGCACTCCGCCCTGGTTCTGGTCTTTCTTGATGATCTGCACCCGCTGGCCGGCCTGCCACAGGCGCCAGTCTGCCTTCTTGGCCTCGGGGAAGTAGGTCTGCAGCGCAGCGAAACGGTCATCGTCGGACTGCATCAGCTGGCCGATCAGGTACTGCACCAGGTCGAACTCGCGCACCCCGACCCGCACCATCGGCCAGGTGTTGTGCAGCGACATGCTGGCGAACAGATCAAGCAGCGAACCTTCCTTGAGGAACTTGGTGGAGAAGGTAGCGAACGGCCCGAACAGGATCATGCGCTTGCCATCGAGCACCCGGGTGTCCAGGTGCGGCACCGACATCGGCGGCGCGCCGGTGGCGGCGATGCCGTAGGCCTTGGCCATGTGGCGCTGGGCGATGACAGGGTTGTCGGTGACCAGGAACGAGCCGCCCACCGGGAAGCCGGCATAGTCCTTGGCCTCGTCGATGCCGGACTTCTGCAGCAGCGGCAGCGCCGCGCCGCCGGCGCCGATGAACAGGAACTTGGCATCGGTGGCCGAGGTGCTGCCGTCCTTTAGGTTCTTGTACTCGACGTGCCAGCTGCCGTCGTCATTGCGGGTGATGTTCTCCACTTCGCTGGACAGCTTGAGGTCGAAGTTGGGCCGGGTCTGCAGGTAGCCCACGTACTGGCGTGTGATCTCGCCGAAGTTGACGTCGGTGCCGATGGGCGTCCAGGTGACGGCGAGCTTCTGGTTGGGGTCGCGCCCCTCCATCATCAGCGGCACCCACTTGGCGATCTGCGCGTGGTCCTCGGAGTACTGCATGGGCTTGAACAGCGGGCTGGCCTGCAGCGCTTCGTAGCGTTTCTTGAGGAAGCGGATGTTGTCGTCCCCCCAGACGAAGCTCATGTGCGGCGTGGTATTGATGAATGAGCGCGGGTTCTTCAGCACACCCTGCTTGACCTGCCAGGCGAGGAACTGACGGGTGACCTGGAACGACTCGTTGATCTCCACCGCCTTGCTGATGTCGATCTTGCCGTCCTTCTCCGGCGTGTAGTTGAGCTCGGCCAGCGCCGAGTGGCCGGTGCCGGCGTTGTTCCAGCCGTTGGAGCTTTCCTCGGCGACCTTGTCCAGGCGCTCGACCATCTCCATCGACCAGCCCGGCTCCAGCTCGTTGAGCCAGACCGCCAGCGTGGAACTCATGATGCCGCCGCCCACCAGCAGCACATCGACCCGCTTGCTGTCGGCGGCGTGGGCGTGGAGGCCCAGGGCCAGGACCAGTGTCGCGACTGCCCACCTGGGCGTTTTGCTGATGTTCATGTGCGCTCCCTTGTTGGTCATTGCGTGCACCTGCGCGATCAAGCTTAGCCGACTGGATTGCTCGGGCATGGCCGCGGTGTTTTTAATGCCTTTGGCGGATCTGTCGCGGGCCAGGTCCGATAATCGCCCGCTTTCAATCGATGATGATTTGACGAAACTAACCAGATAGTACAATTATCGAGACATCCAAAAACAACAAAGTGATACCCCGTCATGACACCCCGAATCCTCGTGCTCAACGGCCCCAACCTCAACCTGCTGGGCACCCGCGAACCCGCCCAGTACGGACATGAAACCCTTGCCGACCTGGCCCGGCTCTGCGCCGCCAGCGCCGCTGAACTGGGCCTGGAACTGGAGTTTCGCCAGACCAACCACGAAGGCGAGCTACTCGACTGGATCCATGCCGCCCGTGGCCGTTGCCACGGCATCCTGATCAACCCTGCCGCCTGGACCCACACCTCGGTGGCCATCCGCGACGCCCTGGTGGCCAGCGAGCTTCCGGTGATCGAGGTGCACCTGTCCAACGTGCACAAGCGCGAGCCGTTCCGTCACCTGTCGTTCGTCTCCAGCATCGCCGTGGGGGTGATCTGCGGCCTCGGCAGCCAGGGCTACCGCATGGCCCTGGGCTACTTCGGCGAACACCTGCGCGAGCACGCGGCATGAGCGGCACAGGCATCCTTGCCGGCCTCATTGGCCGTGGCATCCAGGCCTCGCGCACACCGGCGCTGCACGAGCGTGAAGGCGACGCCCAGGCGCTGCGCTACCTGTACCGGCTGATCGACGCCGACCAGCTGGGCCTGGACGACAGCGCCCTGCCCGCCCTGCTCGATGCCGCCGAGCGCACCGGGTTCACCGGGCTCAATATCACCTTCCCGTTCAAGCAGGCGATCCTGCCGCTGCTCGACGCGCTGTCGGACGAAGCGCGTGGCATTGGCGCGGTGAACACCGTGGTGCTGCGCGAGGGCCGGCGGGTTGGCCACAACACCGACTGCCTGGGCTTCGCCGAAGGCTTGCGGCGCGGCCTGCCCGGCGTCGCGCGGCGTCAGGTGGTACAGCTGGGCGCGGGCGGCGCGGGCGCGGCGGTGGCCCATGCGCTGTTGGCCGAAGGCGTCGAGCGCTTGCAGCTGTTCGAGGTCGACCAGGCCCGCGCCCGGGCACTGGTGGACAATCTCACCCAGCGTTTCGGCGTCGGTCGCGCCGTGCTCGGCGAGGACTTGGCCAGCGCGGTGGCCGACGCCGATGGCCTGGTCAACACCACACCCGTGGGCATGGCCAAGCTGCCCGGCACCCCCTTGCCTCCCGCGCTGCTGCACCCACGGCTGTGGGTGGCGGAGATCATCTACTTCCCCCTGGAGACCGAGCTGCTGCGCCATGCCCGGGCCCTGGGCTGCCGCACCCTGGACGGTGGCACCATGGCAGTGTTCCAGGCGGTCAAGGCGTTCGAGCTGTTCAGCGGGCGCCCGGCCGATGCCGAACGCATGCAGGCACACTTCGCCAGCTTCTAGCAAGCCCGCGCGTGCGCAATCAGGGCTGCCGCGCGACGAAGCGATGCAGCCCTCAGGCCCCCGCCACCGCACCGATGAAGTTGGCCAATTCCGCCGTGCGCGGTGCGGCAAACACGTCGCGCGGGTGGCCGGTCTCGTGCACCTTGCCCTGGTGCATGAACACCAGCTTGTCGCCCACCTCGCGGGCGAAGCGCATCTCGTGGGTGACCATGACCAAGGTCATGCCCTCCTTCGCCAGCTGGCGCACCACGCCCAGCACCTCGTTGACCAGTTCCGGGTCCAGTGCCGAGGTGATCTCGTCGCACAGCAGCACCTTGGGTGACATGGCCAGCGCCCGGGCTATGGCCACCCGCTGCTGCTGCCCACCGGAAAGGCGGTCGGGGTAGGCGTCGATCTTGTCGCCCAGCCCTACCCGCTCGAGCATACGTTCGGCCAACTGGCGTGCCTCGGCCCTGCCGGTCTTCTTCACCACCTGGGGCGCGAGCATCACGTTCTCGCCCACGGTCAGGTGCGGGAACAGGTTGAACTGCTGGAACACCATGCCGACCTTCTGGCGCAGCGCGCGCAGGTCGGCACGGCCGGCATCGAGGTATTCACCATCCACCTCGATCACCCCGTCGCTGATCGACTCCAGGCCATTGAGGGTGCGCAGGAAGGTGCTCTTGCCCGATCCGCTGCGGCCGATGATGGCCACCACCTCACCCTCCTCGATGCTCAGGTCGACCCCCTTGAGCACGTGGTTGTCGCCGTAGTACTTGTGCAGCGCGGACACTCTAAGCAGGGGCATGCAGCCTCCTTTCCAGGTAACGGGCGCTCAGCGAGAGCGGGTAGCAGAGGATGAAGTAGCCCACGGCCACCAGGCCGTAGATCAGGAATGGCTCGAAAGTGGCGTTGGCCAGCATGCCGCCGGTCTTGGTCAGCTCGGTGAAACCGATGATCGAGGTCACCGCCGTGCCCTTGACCACCTGCACCGAGAAGCCCACGGTGGGGGCTATGGCGATGCGCAACGCCTGGGGCAGGACCACATGGCGCAACTGCTCCAGGCGGCCCATGGCCAGGCTGGCGGAGGCCTCCCACTGGCCCCGCGGGATCGCCTCCACGCAGCCGCGCCAGATCTCGGCGAGAAAGGCGCTGGTGAACAAGGTCAGGGCGATGGCCGCGGCCATCCACGCCGACACGTCGATGCCGAACAGGGCGATGCCGAAGAACACCATGAACAGCTGCATCAACAGCGGCGTGCCCTGGAACAGCTCGATGAACGCGCGGGCGGCGCCGCGGATCAGTGGCCGGTCACTGATCCGCGCCACCAGCAGCAACAGCCCGCCGACGCTGCCGCAGGCGAACGCCACCAGCGACAGCAGCAAGGTCCACTGCAACCCGGTCATGAGGTTGCGCACGATATCCCACAAGGTGAAGTCCATTCAGCGTCTCCCCATCAGCAGGCGCTGGCCGATCCAGGCCAGCAGCTGGCGCACGACGATGGCCATCAGCAGGTACAGCAGCGTGGTCAACAGGTAGGTCTCGAAGGCGCGAAAATTGCGCGACTGGATGAAATTGGCGGCGAACGACAGCTCTTCGGTGGCGATCTGCGAACACACCGCCGAGCCGAGCATGACGATCACGATCTGGCTCGTCAGCGCCGGCCACACCTTGGCCAGGGCCGGTTGCAACACCACGTGGCGAAACGCCTCGAAACGGCTCAGGGCCAGCGCGGCCGCGGCTTCGAGCTGGCCCTTGGGGATCGCCTGGATACCGGCGCGGATGATCTCGGTCGAGTAGGCGCCCAGGTTGATCACCATCGCCAGCACCGCTGCCTGCCATTCGCTCAGGCGCACGCCCAGCGCCGGCAGGCCGAAGAAGATGAAGAACAGCTGGACGATGAACGGCGTGTTGCGGATCAGCTCCACGTACAGCCCGAACAGCGCGTCGAACGGCCGCAGGCGCCAGGCCCGGGTCACCGCGCCGAGCACGCCGATGGCGACCCCGAGCACGGTGCCGACCAGGGTCAGCTCCAGGGTGAACAGCATGCCCCGCAGCAACAGGTCGCCCTGCGCCAGCACCGGGGCGAAGTCGAATTGATAGGCCATCGCTCAAGCGCTCAGAGATCGGCCGGCAGCGGCTGCTTGAGCCACTTCTCGGCGTTACGGTTCAGGCTGCCGTCGGTCCTGGCGGCGTCGAGGGTGGCGTTGACCTTCTGCAACAGCGCCGGCTCGTTCTTGGCCAGGCCCACGTAGACCGGCGAGTCCTTGAGCTTGACCTTGAGCACCGGCACCTTGGCCGGGTTCTTTGCGGCGATGGCGGCCATCACCACGCTGCCGCTGGCGATCAGCTCGACCTGCCCGGACAGGTAGGCGGCGATGGTCGAGTTGTTGTCCTCGAAACGCTTGATGATCGCGCCCTTGGGCGCCACGGCGCTCAGTTCCATGTCCTCGATGGCGCCGCGGGTGACGCTGATGGTCTTGCCGGCCAGGGCTTCGATCGCGTCGACCGGTGCCTCGGCCGGGCCGAACACCGCCAGGTAGAACGGCGCATAGGGGCGCGAGAAGTCGATCACCGCGGCGCGCTCAGGGTTCTTGCCCAGGCTCGAGATCACCAGGTCGACCTTGCCGGTGGTGAGGAACGGGATGCGGTTGGTGCTGTTGACCGGGGTCAGGGCCAGCTTGACGCCAAGCTTGTCGGCCAGCAGTTGCGCGGTGTCGATGTCCAGGCCACGAGGCTTGAGGTCCGGGCCGACCGAACCGAACGGCGGGAAGTCCTGGGGCACGGCCACCTTGAGCACGCCGCGGGCGGTGATGTCAGCCAGCGCGTCGGCCTGGGCCAGGGGCATTGCCAGAGGGGTGGCGCAGAACAGGGTGGCCAGGAACAGGGAGCGGAACGTCTTCATCGAAAGGCCTCGCAGGAGTCCGGAAAGGGGCTGCGGTGCCAGTGCACGGGCCATGCCAGTCTTGGGCAAAACACCTGCTAGCGGCGTGGCGCAAGGCACCGATCAGGTCTTACTGGTCTGAACAGTTGAGACCTCGAAGCATCCCGTGCCCCGCTTTCGCGCAACGGCCGCAGGGCCTGCGCCAGGACGAGGCAAGGCTTGCCACGCCGTGCCGATTGCCCGTAAAAGGGAGGCCATCGCCCTCAGACCGGTCTGAACAGCATGCTCGCCACCGCCACGCGCCCCGTCCCGGAAATCGCCCTGCAGGCCATCCGCCAACTGATCGAGCAGGACGGCTACCAGCCTGGCGACGCCCTGCCTTCGCAGCGCGACCTGGCCGAACGCCTGGGCGTGAGCCGGGCGTCGCTGCGCGAGGCCTTGTCGTCGCTCAGCGCCCTGGGACTGGTCAGCGTGCAACCGGGCAAGGGGGTGTTCGTCCTGGCTCCGGCCACTGGCCAGCCATCGCCAGGCAGCTTCGCCTGGCCCTATGCCGAACAGGTCTCGGCCGCCGACACCTTCCAGCTGCGTTACGCTCTGGAAGGCTTCGCTGCCGGCCAGGCGGCCCTGGCGTTGACCGCCGATGACCTGGACGCGTTGCAGGCCAACGTCGAGGCAATGGCCGTGGAGTTGCGCGCCGGGCGCTTCGAGGCCGCCGCACGCCTGGACTTCGCCTTCCACCAGCAACTGCTGCAGGCCAGCGGCAACCGCGCGATGCTGCAGGTGATCACCGCCAGCCAGGATATTTTCCTGGAAAGCCAGAAACTGCCGTTCATCCGCCCCGAGCGGGCCATGGAAACCTGGCAGGAGCACCGCAAGATCCTCCGCGCCCTCGTCCGCCGCTCCCAGGCCGGCGCGCAACGGGCAATGCAGGAGCACATCCGCAACGCCGCGGCGCGCACCGGGGTGGTGTTCGCCGGTTGAGCGGGCTCAGGCCTTGATGTAGCGCATCACCGCCTCGCAGATCACCTGCTTTTGACGCTGCTTGACCTGCTCGTCGGCCAGGTCGATCTGGAAGATGTCGCCGAAGGTGTGGCGGTTCGACACCCGATAGAAGCAGAACGAGCTCATCAGCATGTGCAGGTCGATCACCTCGATCCCCGGGCGGAACACGCCCTGCTCCACGCCACGGGCGAGAATCTTGCCCAGTGCGTCGAGCACCATGCTGCTCATCTCGCGGATCACCGGCGACTGCTTGACGTACTCGCCATAGTGGATGTTCTCGGTGCAGACGATGCGCACGAAGTCGACGTTGTCGGCGTGGTGGTCGAAGGTGAATTCCACCAGGCGCTGAATCGCCTGTTCAGGCGACAGCGAGTCGAGGTCCAGGCTGTGCTCGGTCTTGCGGATGTCGCCGTAGAGCTTGACCAGGCATTCGACGTAGAGCTGCTCCTTGCTGCCGAAGTAGTAGTAGATCATGCGCTTGGAGGTGGCGGTACGCTCGGCGATGGCGTCGACCCGGGCACCGGCCAGGCCCTGCTGGACAAACTCGGTGATGGCGGCCTGGAGAATGTTCTCGCGGGTCTTTTCCGGGTTGTTCTTGCGCGATCTGCGCAGCCCTTCGACTTCAGGCTTTGCTACCGAATCACTCATACCGACTCACAGGCTCGTTATAGGAATCCGGACGATTATCCGTGAGCCGGGCGGTGCAGGGAAGCGTGGTGTTGTGAGCGGCTTGCCCCGCGATGGGACCCTGATTTACAACACCGCCGTGCGCGCCGCACCGCTGCGCGCTTTGGCCATCGCCGCCAGGCGCACCGCGACGTTGGCCGCGCCATAGCCGGCGTAACCGCCCTTGCGCTGCAGGACCTCGAAGAAAAAGCGCCCTTCGAACGGCTCGGTGTACACATGGAACAGCTCGCCGCCCTGGGCATCGCGGTCGTACAGCACGTTGTAGTACGCCAGCTCGCTGAGGAACTCGTCATCGAACTCGAAGCGCGCCGCCAGGTCGTCGTAGTAGTTCAGCGGGATCTCCAGCAACGGCACGCCGGCCTCCTTGGCCCGGGCCACCTCAGCGAAGATGTCCTCGCAGTCAAAGGCGACATGGTGCACGCCCGAGCCGCGATAGCTGTCCAGGGCATGGGCGATGGCGGTGTTGCGGTTCTCCGAGATGTTCAACGGCAGCCGCAGGCTGGCGCAGTGACTGCGCAGGGCACGGCTCTTGACCAGGCCATAGGGGTCAGGCAGTACCACCTCGTCGTCGGCGGTGAAATCGAACACGCTCTTGTAGAACAGCACCCAGCTGTCCAGCGCCTCGGCCGGCAGCGCCAGGGCCATGTGGTCGATGCGCTTGAGCCCGCCGCTGGCCCGGGCGTTCTGATCCAGGTGGAAATCGATGTCGTAAAGGCTCGGGCCGTCGGCGTCCGGTTCCACCAGGTACAGCAGGCTGCCGTCGGGCGCGCGCACCGCCGGGATCTCGCGCTCGTTGGGGCCGACCAGGCCACGGAACGGCTGGCCACGGTAGGCGGTGGCGCGCCGCAGCGCGGCCTGGCCGTCATTCACCCGCAGCGCCGTGGCGCACAACGACGGACCATGGGCCTCGAAAAAGTTGTGGGCGAACGAGTAAGGTTCGGCGTTGAGCACGATGTTGATATCGCCCTGGCGCAGCAGGCGCACCGCCTTGCTGCGATGTTCGCCGGCCTCGGCGAAGCCCAGGCGTTTGAGCCACCCACCCAGGCGCGCGCCGACCGCCTCGTCGACGGCAAACTCGATGAACTCCACGCCGTCGTAACGGCTTGCGCCAGGCGGCGCGAACAGCACGCCAGGCTCGACGGCGCGTGCCTCACGCTCCAGCTCAACGCGGGTCTTTTCTTCGAGGTACAGCAGCGAGCGCAAGCCGTCGGCGGCGTTCTGCCGGGTCGGTGCCGCACGGAAACCGTCGTTGAAGACCTCCAGCGACAGCGGACCGCGGTAGCCGGTGGCCAGGATCGGCGCGAGAAAACCCGCCAGGTCCATCTCGCCCTGCCCCGGGAAGCAACGGAAATGCCGGCTCCACTCCAGCACGTCCATTGCCAGGATCGGCGCGTCGGCCATTTGCACGAAGAAGATCTTCTCGCCGGGGATATCGCGAATGCCGCTGGGATCGCCCTTGATCGACAGGGTATGGAAGCTGTCGAGGATCACCCCCAGCGCCGGGTGGTCGGCCTGGCGCACCAGGTTCCATACCTGCTGCCAGGTGTTGACGTGGCGGCCCCAGGCCAGGGCTTCGTAGCCGATGCGCAGGCCGCGGGCGCCGGCATGCTCGGCGAGCAGGCGCAGGTCGTCCACCAGCAGTTGTTCGTCGCCCAGCGCGTCAGGCTGGACGTTGCTGCACACCAGCACCAGGTCGGTGCCCAGCTCCTGCATCAGGTCGAACTTGCGCTCGGCGCGGTCGAGGTTCTTGTGCAGACGATCACGAGGACAGCCCTCGAAGTCGCGAAACGGCTGGAACAAGGTGATCGCCAACCCCAGGTCCGTGCACAGCTGGCGGATCTCGCGGGGGCTGCCGGCGTAGTACAGCAGGTCGTTCTCGAAGATCTCGACGCCGTCGAACCCTGCGGCGGCGATGGCTTCAAGTTTTTCCGGCAAAGTGCCGCTCAAGGAAACGGTGGCGATCGAACGGTGCATGGCGGGTGTTCCTTGTTATTGAGAGAGGCGGCTGGTCAGGCCCTGGCACGATCGATTATTCGCAGGTAAAGTCGCCCCGGCAATGAGCTTTGTACGAAACAGTTAGTTTTTGTTCGATTACCGAACAAAACCCGTTCCGGCGAATTGATTCACCCACCCCCGTGAACAACCATGAACACCAGTCGCAGGCCCGCCGGCCCTTCTCGCTGCCACGCCGGTCGTTCGGCGGGCCCTGCGCTGCAACGCCCAACGTCACCACATAATAAGTTCAAGAAAACGGGTACCGACCTATGCACACCTTGCTCGCCCTGCGATCCACGCCGCCGCGTTCGTCTTCTCCCTACAGCCCCGTTGCCGTGCCCTGCGCGCGCTGACCATCCGGCCCCCTGACAAGAACAACGGAGACAACATGGCCCGCTCAAGCTCCCAAGCCAAGAAAGCCACCGCCAGCGGATGGATCGGCTCTGCCCTCGAGTACTACGATTTCTTTATCTACGCCCAGGCCGCGGCGCTGATCTTCCCGCAGATCTTCTTCCCCTCCACCGACCCGAAGATGGCCATCATCGCCTCGCTGGCCACCTACGGCGTGGGTTACCTGGCGCGCCCGATCGGCGCCTGCGTGCTCGGCCACTGGGGCGACACCCGCGGACGCAAGAACGTGCTGCTGCTGTGCATGTTCCTGATGGGCCTGTCGACCATGGCCGTGGGCCTGCTGCCCACCTACCACGACATCGGCCTGCTGGCCCCGGCGCTGCTGGTGCTGCTGCGCCTGGTTCAGGGCTTCGCCGTGGCCGGCGAGATCTCCGGGGCCAGCTCGATGATCATGGAGCACGCGCCGTTCGGCCGCCGCGGCTACTACGCCAGCTACACCCTGCAAGGCGTGCAGGCCGGCCAGGTGATGGCGGCGGCGGTGTTCCTGCCGCTGGCCTACTTCATGCCCAGCGAGGCCTTCAACGAGTGGGGCTGGCGCATCCCGTTCCTGATGAGCGCAGTGGTGCTGATTGCCGGCTTCATCATCCGCAAGGAGGTGCACGAGACCCCGGCCTTCGTCCAGGAGGAGAAACAGGACAAGGTCGCCAAGTCGCCGATCGGCGAAGCCTTCCGCCACAGCTGGAAGCACATGGTGCTGGTGATGTTCATGGCGCTGATGAACGTGATTCCGGTGGTTGCCACCATCTTCGGCGCGGCCTACGCGGTGCAGCCGGCCTACGGCATCGGTTTCGACAAGAGCGTGTACCTGTGGATCCCGGTGGTGGGCAATATCGTCGCGGTGCTGGTGATCCCCTTCGTCGGCAACCTGTCCGACCGCATCGGCCGCCGCCCGACCATGATCGCCGGCTGCCTGGGCTCGGGCCTGCTGGCCTTCGTCTACCTGTACGCGATCAGCATCCAGAATGTGCCGCTGGCCTTCGCCGCCTCGATCCTCATGTGGGGCATGGTCTACCAGGGCTACAACGCGGTGTTCCCAAGCTTCTACCCGGAGCTGTTCCACACCCGCTACCGCGTCTCGGCCATGGCCATCGCGCAGAACATCGGCACCATGATCACCGCCATGCTGCCGGCGCTGTTCGCCGCCGTGGCGCCTCCGGGCTCGGAGCATATCTGGCTGGTGGTCGGCGGCCTGGCGTTCCTGGTCACCTGCGTATGCGCATTCGCCGCCTACCTGGCGCCGGAGACCCATCGCCTGGCCATGGAAGACCTGGGCAACCCGCAGGCACGGCCAATGGAGCGGGAGGCTTATGAAGCCAGTCGCAAAGGCAGCCTGAAAGCGTTCGGCCATTGAGGCCTGCGCCCCAGGACTTTCGGTTTAAGCCCGCGGCAAAAAAAAGACGCCTCGTTCGAGGCGTCAATACATTCACCTGTAACCAAAGGAGCACAGGGGCTTCTCAAGGTGAATAGGGGGTTGATCAGAGAATCGACAGCGGGTACTCGACGATCACCCGCACCTCGTCCAGGTCCGACTCAAAGGCCGTGGCCCGGGTGGTGGCCTGGCGCACGCGCAGCGACAGGTCCTTGGCCGCGCCGGTCTGCACCACGTACTTGACCTCGATGTCACGCTCCCAGCGCTTCTGGTCGGTAAGCGGATCGCCGTTGTCGTCGCGGCGCATGTAGTAGGCGTTGGCGTTGCTGTAGTCGGCGTCGCTGCCCCGGCCGTAGCGGGTCATGAACGACAACCCCGGCACGCCGTAGGCGGCCATGTTCAGGTCGTAGCGCAGCATCCACGAGCGCTCCTTCGGCGAGTTGAAGTCGCTGTACTGGATGGAGTTGTCGAGGAAGATCGAGTCGGACTGGCGCAGGTAGTCGAAATCGTCGTCGCCGTTGTTGCGCTGGTGGGTGAGCGCGAGGGTGTGAGCGCCGTAGCGCACGCCAAGCTTGGCGCTCCAGATGTCGTTGTCGAACTGCCCCAGGCGCTGACGCCCTTCGTCCTTGGCGTTGTAGAAATTGAACCCGCCGATCAGCGCCAGTTCGTCCGACAACGGCCAGGTCACGCTGGTGCCGGCGTAGTACTGGTTCCACACATCCTTCAGGCGGCTGCCGAACAGGCTCACGCTGACGTTTTCATTGATCGCGTAGTCGCCACCGCCATAGGCGATCCACGGCGAATCCACCGGGCCGCCGTAGAAGGTCACGAAGTTCTCGCGCAGGTCGCTGGACACCGGCTGGCTCATGGCGTGCAGGCGCCCGGCCTGCAGCGTCAGGCCTTGCAGGCTGGTGTTCTCCAGGGTCACCCCGCGAAAGCTTTCCGGCAGCAGCCGTGAGTCACCGGCCGCCACCACCGGGTTGACCGGGAACACATCGCCCACCCGCAGCACGGTGTCGAACAGGCGCACCTTGGCCGCGCCGCCGACCTTGCTGTATTCGTCGCGGGCCTGGCCATCACGGTCCACCGGCAGCACGTCGAACGAGCTGCGCCCGCCGTTGCGCCCGCCACCGGTGTCGAGCTTGAGACCGAGCATGGCGAAGGCATCCACGCCGACGCCCACCGTGCCCTGGGTGAAGCCGGATTCGAAGCGAGTGATGATGGCGTGGGCCCAGGCTTCGGAGTAACCGTTGTCACTGGCCTTGCCAGGGTTGTAGGTAGGGGCGTAACCGTCGCGATGGTCACGATTGAAGTAGTAATTGCGGTTGAGCACGCTCAGCCGGCTGCCCTCGATGAACCCTGCCTGCTGCGCTTGCGCGGCCGAGGCCACCGGGCCAAAGCCGGCCAGGGCCAGCAGGGCGGCCAGGGAAAGTGTTGGATTGCTTGTCATCCGTTGCTCCTTCGATTGCGGCTGTTCTTGTTCTCGGGCCTTGGCGCTGGAGCGTCCCTGGTCTGGCCAGGTGCATGCGCGCCCAGCCCCGTTGGCCAAGCCTGATGCTCGCCGCCGGCGGATAACGGGAAGGTGATGGGAGGATTACAATCGTGTCATTCACGGCCGCGGGATCGGCATCCACGGCCACCTTTCATATCTGTAACCCGGGCGTCATGCCGCTGTCGGCTGCCCGTCGCTAGCGTGGACTGCGAAACGAACCTTTCGGAGACACGCACCATGCTACGACCGACCCTGATCGCCGCCCTGCTGGCGCTTTCCCTTTCGGCCCAGGCCACGGGTTTTTCCAGGCAAGACAACAAGCAGTTGATTGAGGATCACCAGCAGGCCGTGGCGGCCTACGCGGCGCAACGCGCCAAGCCGATGCCGGAGATCGTCGACTATCGCTATGGCATGAAGCTCGACGTCGCCCGCCTCGTGCGCCAGTCGGGCGACCCGCGCACCTGCGAGGTGGTGCCTCGGCTGATGACCTTCGAGGACAGCCAGGGCACCCTACGCACCGTGCGCTACTCGGTGCAGTCGCAATGCATCAACAACAAGTAGCTCAGCCGCGCAGCCCGTCCACCAGCTGCAGGCTGTTGCGCCCGCCGCGCTTGGAGGCGTACAGCAGCACATCGCCCTGCTCGATCAGGGCCGCCAGGCTGGTCGGTGGCCGGTCGAACAGGTTGGCGCCGATGCTCAGGGTCACCGTCTCCGGGGTGCGGAACGCCTGTTCGGCCGTGGCCTGGAACTGCCGACGCAAGGCATCGGCCAACTGCTCGATGGCCTGGCGCGAGGCATCGCCCAGCAGGATGACGAACTCGTCGCCGCCGAGGCGCGCGGCGATCGCCCGCTCCGGCAGCAACGCCCGGATCATCTCGCTCAAGGCTACCAGCAGACGGTCGCCGGCGGCGTGCCCGTGCAGGTCGTTGACCAGCTTGAAGTGGTCGATGTCGATCAGCAGCAAGGCGCCCGGACGTTGCGCCGAGACCTCCTTGAGCAGGTTCGCCGCCCGTACCTCCAGGGCGCGACGGTTGTACAGCGCGGTCAACGGATCACGCGCGGCCAGGCGCTCGATGCGCTCTTCGCGGCGGTAGCGCACGGTGCCGGTCATCGACAGGGCGATCAGCATGATCGCCATGGCGCCCTCCAGCAGCGACGCCTGGATGATCTGCCCACGCAACGCCGTGAGGTCGATCAGTGTCCCTGGCAGCAGCGCCGGCAAGGTCTTGGCCAGGTAGAACAGGCCGTGCAGCAGCAGGATGTAGCGCAACTGGACCGCCCCCACGCTGAGGGACTTGCCGTGCGGGCGCAGCAACGCGCTGGCGTACAGGGTAAAGCCGGCGACCAGCAGCGAGTTGAGCACCAGGAAAGTCTTCGACCACAGCGGCCATTGCGGCAGCAGCAGCAGGCTCGCCCAGAGCAGCGGCGCCAGGTAGCAGGCCCGTGACAGGCGCGTCTCGGTGAAGCGCGAAACCCCCACCAAAAACAACCAGTGGGCGGCGACCAGCATGCCATTGGCGAACCAGATGCCGATGAACAGATAGCCGCTGCCGCGCAGCAATGCAAGCGAGGAGCCGACGCTGATGGTGGCGAAGCTGGCGCTCCAGCACAGCAAGGAAGACTCACGCACGCTGATCCACTCCACCGCCAGGTACAAGGCGGCGACTGCGGCCAGGGCGATGGAGAGGGTCAGCAGGGTGCAAGCGTCGAACGCCATGGGTGGGTGTGGCCTGTGAATTACCGTTCAGAGCGCTGATTGTATGCGTTCGAAGGCTTTTGCACAGGCACATTTGATATCCAAATGATGGCATTCTGACGAGCAACCAATTCGCTCGCGTTATTGCTCGGAAAGAAAGCTCACCAGTTGCCGCCCATGGGAGCTCAGCGTCTCCCAACCACGCAAGCAAATGCGCAGTTCCAGGGTCGCCCAGCGCTCCTCCAGAGCCACCCGGCGCACCGCCAGTTCCTGCTCGGCGCGCACCGCGGCGGTCTCGGGCATCAGGGCGATGCCGGCGTGCTGGGCCACCAGCTGGGCGATGGCTTCGAAGCTGGGGGCACGCACCCGTACCTTCAGCGGCATGGCCAGGTTCATCGCCAGCTCCTCGACGAAACGCTGCATGGCGCGCTCGGCCGGCAGGCAGACGAAAGCAAACCCCAGCGCATCCGCCAGTCGCAGCTGGCCGCGCCCGGCCAACGGGTGATCGACCGGCACCAGCAACACCAGGCGTTCGGTGCGAAACGGCAGCGACACCAGGCCGTCATTGACCAGGTTGCCGTCGTACACGCCGATCTCGCACTCCCCGGCCAGCACCACGCGCAGCACATCGATGCTCTTGTGCTCGACCAGTTGCAGGTCCACCTCCGGGTAGTCGGCCAGGAACGGCCCGAGCACCGCCGGCAGCAAGGTGCTGTTGGTCACCGTGGAGGCCGCCAGGTGCAGGGTGATGCGCCGCTGGCCGGCAAGTTCGTCGAGGGTGTCGTGCAGCTTCTGCGCCTCGCCCAACACGCCGCGCGCCGACTCCAGCACCAGGCGCCCGGCAGGCGTCAGTTGCATGCCGTCGGCCTTGCGCAGGAACAGGGTCAAGCCACAGCGCGCCTCGAACAGGCGCAGCCGGGTGCTGGCGGCCGATACCGCCACCGGGAAGGTCGCCGCCGCCTTGCTCAGGCTGCCGGTCGCGGCAATGGCCGCGAGCAGGCGCAGGTCCGCGAGGTCGAAGTGCATCAGGGCTTCTCCAAATCAGAACGCCATGTTCGAGAAAAAGCGATTCTAGCCTGCCTGCGTTCTGCGCAGAATAAGCCACGCCCCCTAGCCGTCACGGACCTGTCATGACCCGCCTGCCCGCCCCGCTCCACCGCGCCCTCGCCAACGGCAGTCTGTATGCCGTCCTCGCGGCCCTGGGTTTCAGCTTCAAGGCCATCTTCGTCAAGCTCGCCTATGCCGCAGGCCCGGTGGACGCCATCAGCCTGCTGGCGCTGCGCATGGCCTTGTCGCTGCCGCTGTTCGCCTGGCTGGTGTGGGCCAGTCGTGGCCAGGGCGGTGCGCCGCTGAGCGCCGGCGATGGCCTGCGGGTTGCCCTGCTTGGCCTGTTCGGCTACTACCTGGCCAGCCTGTTCGACTTCTATGGGTTGCAGTTCATCAGCGCCGGCCTGGAGCGCCTGATCCTGTTCACCTACCCGACCCTGGTGCTGGTGATCCAGGCCGTCGTCCAACGCGAACGCCCCACCCTGCGCACGCTGGCGGCCATGGGCCTGTGCTACCTGGGGCTGGGCATCGCCTTCGTGCATGACATCGCCAGCGCGGGCACCGGCAACCAGGTGCTGGTCGGCTCGCTGTGGGTGTTCGCCAGCGCGGTGACCTATGCCCTGTACTATTCCGGCACCGGGATGATGCTCAAGCGCATGAACTCGATGCGCCTGGCCGGCCTGTGCGGCAGCGCCTCGTCGCTGATGGTGCTGGCCCATTACCTGCTGGTGGCGGATGTCGCGCCGTTGCTGCAACTGCCCAGCGCGGTGTGGCTCAACGCGGCGCTGATGGCGTTGTTCTCCACGGTGCTGCCGATCTACTGGGTGGCCCTGGCGATCCAGCGCATGGGGCCTACGCACACGGCCGCGGTGGGCAACCTGGGGCCGGTGCTGACCATGCTGGCCTCGTGGCTGATCCTCAGCGAGGCGGTTTCGCTGTACCAAGTGGCCGGGCTGGTGCTGGTGCTGTTCGGCGTGTCGCGGCTCAAGCCTGCGAAGAAACCCGAGGCCCAGGCCGCAGCCCCTGCACGGTCCGCGTAGGAGCGGCCTTGCGTCGCGAAAGGGCTGGGCGACCTCCTACAAAGCGCATGTCGCGCTTGTGACCATTGGCGAATCCATGGCATAGAAGCAGTCAACCCGCATTGCGCCACCCTGGAGATTCCCCATGAGCAAGCCCTACGTTCCGCCCAAGGTCTGGACCTTCGAGGCGCCCTCCGGCGGCCAGTTCGCCAGCATCAACCGTCCGGTGGCCGGCCCCACCCACGACAAGCCGCTGCCCACCGGCAAGCACCCGCTGCAGCTGTACTCCCTGGCCACGCCCAACGGGGTCAAGGTCACCATTCTCCTGGAAGAACTGCTGGCCCTCGGCCACAGCGATGCCGAATACGACGCCTGGCTGATCCGCATCGGCGAGGGCGACCAGTTCGGCAGCGGCTTCGTGCAGGTCAATCCCAACTCGAAGATCCCCGCCCTGCTCGACCGCAGCGTCGAACCGCCGGTGCGAGTGTTCGAGTCCGGTTCGATCCTGCTGTACCTGGCGGAAAAGTTCGGCGCCTTCCTGCCCAAGGACCTGGCCGCGCGCACCGAAAGCCTCAACTGGCTGTTCTGGCAGATGGGCTCGGCGCCTTACCTGGGCGGCGGTTTCGGCCACTTCTACGTCTACGCGCCGGAAAAGTTCGAGTACGCCATCAACCGCTTCACCATGGAAGCCAAGCGCCAGCTCGATGTGCTCGACCGTCGCCTGGGCGAAAGCGCCTACCTGGGCGGCGACGCCTACAGCATCGCCGACATCGCCGTGTGGCCCTGGTACGGCCAGCTGGTGCGCGGCAACCTGTACGGCGCGGCCGAGTTCCTCGCGGTGCACGAGTACCCGAACGTGCAGCGTTGGGCCGAAGCCATCGCCCAACGCCCGGCGGTGCAGCGCGGCACCCGCGTCAACCGCACCTGGGGCGAGGAAGCCAGCCAAGTGGCGGAGCGCCACGCGGCCAGCGACCTGGAGTGATCCTGCCACCCCACACACCGCGACGCGAGCACCTCATCCGTGTTGTCTATGCCTCGAGGGGCATAGGCAACCGCGCACACCGCCCCGCCGTTCGATTGCCTGGCTGCAACCAACCATTTCCCCGCTGCATGCCTGCGCCCAGCAGGACCTTCTTGCTACACTCGCCGCCATGATTTTTCCACCTGCACAACTGTGGTGACAGCATGATCGAGGTAACCGAGGTTTCCATTGCCGAGCTGCGCGACGCGCTCGAGTCCGGCCGCACGACCGCCGTCGAGTTGGTCAAGGCCTACCTGGCGCGCATCGACGCCTACGATGGCAAGGACACCGCCACCGCACTCAATGCCGTGGTCGTGCGCAACCCTGACGCGCTCAAGGAGGCCGAAGCCTCCGACGCCCGCCGTGCCCGCGGCGAGACCCTCGGCCCACTGGACGGCATTCCCTACACCGCCAAGGACAGCTACCTGGTCAAGGGCCTGACCGCCGCCTCCGGCAGCCCGGCGTTCAAGGACCTGGTCGCCCAGCGCGATGCCTTCACCGTCGAGCGCCTGCGCGCCGGCGGCGCCATCTGCCTGGGCAAGACCAACATGCCGCCGATGGCCAACGGCGGCATGCAGCGCGGCGTCTATGGCCGCGCCGAAAGCCCGTACAACGCCGCCTACCTGACCGCGCCCTTCGCCTCCGGCTCGTCCAACGGCGCCGGCACCGCCACCGCCGCCAGCTACAGCGCCTTCGGCCTGGCCGAGGAAACCTGGTCCAGTGGCCGTGGCCCGGCCTCGAACAACGGTCTGTGCGCCTACACCCCGTCACGCGGGGTGATCTCGGTGCGCGGCAACTGGCCGCTGACACCGACCATGGACGTGGTCGTGCCCTATGCCAGGACCATGGCCGACCTGCTGGAAATCCTCGACGTGGTGGTGGCCGACGACAGCGACACCCGCGGCGACCTGTGGCGCCTGCAGCCATGGGTGCCGATTCCGGCCGCCTCGAGCGTGCGCCCCCGCTCGTACCTGGACCTGGCCGTAGGCGCCGAGTCGCTCAAAGGCAAGCGCTTCGCCGTGCCACGCATGTACATCAACGCCGACCCCGACGCAGGCACCTCGGAAAAACCCGGCATCGGCGGCCCGACCGGACAGCGCATCAACACCCGCGCCAGCGTGATCGAACTGTGGCAGCAGGCGCGCCAGGCCCTGGAAGCGGCCGGCGCCGAAGTGGTCGAGACCGACTTCCCGCTGGTGTCCAACTGCGAGGGCGATCGCCCGGGCGCGCCGACCGTGTTCACCCGCGGCATCGTCAGCAAGGAGTTCCTCCATGACGAACTGTGGGAACTGTCCGGCTGGGCCTTCGACGATTTCCTGCGCGCCAACGACGATCCCAAGCTCAACCGCCTGGCCGATGTCGACGGCCCGCAGATCTTCCCCCACGACCCGGGCACCCTGCCCAACCGTGAGGACGACCTGGCCGCCGGCATGGACGAATACGTCAATATGGCCAAGCGCGGCCTGAAGACCTGGGACCAGATCGCCACCGTGCCCGATGGCCTGCGCGGCCTGGAAGCCACCCGCAAGCTCGACCTGGAAGACTGGATGGACGCCCAGGGCCTGGACGCGGTGCTGTTCCCCACCGTGGCCGACGTCGGCCCGGCGGACGCCGATGTGAACCCGGAGTCGGCGGACATCGCCTGGAGCAACGGCATCTGGGTGGCCAACGGCAACCTGGCGATCCGTCACCTGGGCGTACCGACCGTGACCGTGCCGATGGGCGTGATGGCCGATATCGGCATGCCGGTGGGGCTGACCTTCGCCGGCAAGGCGTACAGTGACAACAATCTGTTGAAATTCGCTGCTGCCTTCGAGTCGACCGGCTCGCGCCGCATGATCCCGCCGCGTACGCCAAAGCTGGGCTGATTCGCCTGACAACGGGGCCAACTTGCTCCTGCAGCCCGCAGGAGCGGGTTGGCCCCGTTTTCATGTGGGCCAAACAACTGCACTCACCAGATTCAACTTTTTGTGTAAAATTCAACACATTATTGAATCAGGCCCCTTCCCATGCCCTCTCCCACCACCCAGCAAGAACGCCAGCTCACCCTGACTGTTCTCCAGGCCACCCTGCAGGCCTTGGGCAGTGTCGTCCCACGCAACGTCGAGATCCTCCTGCACGACCTCGAACACCCGGAGCACTCGGTGGTGGCGATCGTCAACGGCCATCTTTCCGGTCGCCGGGTCGGCAGCCCGATTCTCGCCGCCCCCGAGCAGGACCAGGGCTTCAAGGCGTTGATGCAGGCTTCGGCCGACCAGCAGGGCTGCGCGCCGGTGGTGCTGCCCGACTATCCCACCACCCTCAAGGGCCGCAGCCTGCGCAGCGCCACGGCGATCTTCCGCGACCGCGACGGCCTGCCCTTCGCCAGCCTGTGCGTGAACACCGACGTCACCGGCCTGGAGGCCGCCATGGCCTTTCTCCAGCACTTCCAGCCACTGGGCGCGACACCGGCGCCGGCCGACGAGGCGGCCGACATGACCGCGCTGATGGCCGGGATCATCCAGGATGCGCTGCAACGCAGCGGCCAGGGGCGGATGAACAAACAGGCCAAGGTCGAGGCCGTGCGCCTCATGCAGGAGCGCGGCCTGTTCATCGTCAAGGGTGGCGTGGAGAAAGCCGCCGAAGCCCTCGGCGTGACCCGCTACACCGTCTACAACTACCTGGAGCAGCTGCGCGGCGAGCCCGCCACGGCTGCCCGCGACTGAACCCCGGAGCCCATCATGCCGCTGCACATTCCTACCCCGCTGATCGAATCCCGCCCATTGTCCCTGAGCGCCGACCGCCCGGTGTGGCTCAAGCTCGAAGCCCTGCAACCGTGCGGTTCGTTCAAGCTGCGCGGCGTCGGCCATGCCTGCGAGGTCCACCATGCCCGGGGTGCCCGGCATTTCGTCTCGTCGTCCGGCGGCAATGCCGGCCTGGCGGTGGCCTATGCCGGCCGCAAGCTCGGTGTACCGGTCACCGTGGTGGTGCCCGAGACCACTACCGAACGGGCCAGGGAACTGCTGCGCCTGGAAGACGCCCGCGTGATCGTGCGCGGCAGTTCCTGGCAGGAAGCCAATGAGCACGCCCAGACCCTGGTCGGCGCGGACGACGCCTTCATCCACCCGTTCGACGATCCGCTGCTGTGGACCGGCCACGCCAGCATGATCGACGAGGTCGCCGCCGCCGGCTTCAAGCCTGACGCGGTGGTGCTTTCGGTCGGCGGCGGCGGCCTGCTCCGCGGCGTGGTTGAAGGCTTGCAGCGCAACGGCTGGCAGGATGTACCGGTGCTGGCGGTGGAGACCGATGGCGCGGCGTCGCTGCACGCCGCCATGGCTGCCGGGCATACCGTGGAACTGCCGCGCATCGCCTCGGTGGCCACTTCGCTGGGCGCCAAGCGGGTTGCCGAGCAGGCGCTGGCCTGCACCCGCCAGCACCCGGTGCGCAGCCACCTGGTCAGTGACCGCGAAGCCCTCGATGCCTGCGAGCGGCTGCTGCGTGATCATCGCCTGCTGGTGGAACCGGCCTGCGGCGCCGCGCTGGCCCTGCTCGAACAACCCGAGGCCGTGGCCGCCTACGGCAATGTGCTGGTGATCGTCTGCGGCGGCGCCACCGCCACGCTGGAACAGATCCGCGCCTGGCGAGCGGCCTGCTGATTCAGCTGGCATAGCTGAAACCGCGCAGCTGTCGGCAAACACGTTATCGCTGTCTTCCGCTTCGGCATGGCGCCCGGCAGCTCGGGGCAGGTCAGGCCCACCCGCGCCTCCACCCAGGCCCAGGCCGACCTGCTGCTGCGCAGCCTGCGCCCGGCGCCATGGCCACCGGACAGGATCGCCTGATCGCTATATTCATACAGATACAGCGAAACCTGAATGGTGTTTACTCCGCCACCACCGCCTGCAAGCGCGCCCACAACTGCTGCACATGTTCACGCTCGGTCGGCAACGCCCCCACCGACACCCGCACCATCCAGCGCCCGTCCAGGGTCGCCGGGGTCACGTAGGCGTCACCCGAGGCGTTGAGGCGCTCGGCCCAGCCGCGGGTGTGGGCATCCAGCGCCTCGCCCTCGAGGCCCACCGGGCGATGGCGGATGCACAGGGTCTGCAATTGCACCGGCGCCAGCACTTCCCACTGCGGTGCCGACTCGATTTGGGCGGCCAGCCAGCGGGCGTTTTCCAGGTCGCGGCGCAGGCGTTGCTGCAGGGCCTCGACCCCTTCGCTGCGCAGCATGAACCACAGTTTCAGTGCCCGGAACCGACGCCCCAGCGGGATGCCCCAGTCGCGCAGGTTCTTCACCTCGCCATCGACCGCCGACTGCAGGTAGCTGGGGTTGGTGCTCATCACCCGGATCAGGTGCTGCGGATCGCGCACGTAGTAGATCGAGCAGTCGAAGGCCACGCCCAGCCACTTGTGGGCGTTGACCACCACCGAATCGGCTAGCTCGATGCCGTCCCACATCCAGCGGCACTCCGGGAGGATCATCGCCGAACCGGCCATGGCCGAGTCCACGTGCAGCCACAGCTGGTTGGCCTGGGCGATCTCGCCGATCGGGCGCAGCGGGTCCAGCGCGGTGGTGGTGGTGGTGCCGGTGGTGGCGACCACGGCACAGGGCTGGTTGCCGGCGGCCAGGTCCTGCTCGATGGCCTCGCGCAGCGCTTCAGGACGCATGGCGTAGCGGGCGTCGGTGGGGATCAGGCGGATGTTGTCGCGGCCAAAGCCGGCCAACAGCGCGGCCTTGTCCACCGAGCTGTGGGCGTGGGCGCTGACGTAGACGATCAACGGTTTGGCCTGGGCCTGCAGGCCGCCATGCACCTGGGCGTGGTCGGTGGCGCGCTCGCGGGCACTGATCAGCGCCACCAGGGTGCTGGTCGAGGCGGTGTCCTGGATCACCCCGCTCCATTGCCCGCTCAGACCCAGCAGCTGACGCAGCCAGTCGAGGGTGGTTTCCTCCAGCTCGCTCAGGGCCGGGCTGGACTGCCACGACAGGCCGAGCACGCCCAGGCCGGTGCTGAGGAAGTCGCCGAGCACCGACGACAGGGTGCCGTTGGAGGGGAAGTAACCGTAGAAGTCCGGGTGCTGCCAGTGGGACAGGCCGGGCATCACCAGCTTGTCGACGTCGGCGAGGATGGCTTCAAACGGCTCGCCCTTCTGTGGCGCGCCCTCGGGCAAGGCGGCCTTGAGGTAGCCCGGCTGGACCTGGGCCATGACCGGGCGCTCGCCGACGGTCTGGCGGTAGTCGGCGATCAGGTCGATCAGTTGGTGGCCGTACTGGCGGAATTGTTCGGGTGTCATGCGCGCGCTCCTGGGCGGTGTCCATTGCCCGCAGTCTAGGCGCCTACCGGTTTGCGAATAACCCCGCTTCGCGCATAGCTGCTATGGCGAAGGCGCATGCCCGCCCTGCACGCCGAACTGCGACTGACGCCACACCTCGAACACCCGGTTGCGCAACCAGCGGTGCTCGGCCGAGGCCTGCAGGCGCTGGTGCCAGACCACCCAATAGCGCTGGGTGTGGTCGATGAAGCCCATCGGCCGCCAGCTCAGGCCATGCAGCCGCCCCAGTTGCCGGGCAATGTGCTCGGGCACCGTGGCCAGGGCCTGGCCATTGCCGAGCACCTGGACCATCGCGCTGAAGAACGGCACCTCCAGGCTGATGCGCCGCTGCAGCCCCTGGGCGCGCAGATGACGGTCGATGAAGCTGTCCTTGTCGCCGCCCCCGGACACCCTTACGTGCTTGAAGGCCAGGTAGTCGTCCTGGCTCAGCTCGGCGCGGGCGCTCAGTGGATGGTCGTGACGCATCAGGCATACCGCCCGGTCCTCGCCCAGCAACCGACCGTGCAGGTTGGGCGGTGACTCGTCGAACAGCGTGGTGGCCAGGTCGATCTCGCCACTGGCAAGCAAGGCATACTGCCCGGCCTGCCAGGTGCGGTACTCCAGCGACACCCCCGGCGCCTCCTGCTCCAGTACCTTGACCAGCTGCGGCAGCATGTGCTCGGCCACGTAGTCGGAGGCCGCCAGGCAGAAGCGCCGCTCGCAGCGCGCCGGGTCGAACGCCGCGGGCTGGCGCAAGGCGTTGAGCTCCTCCAGTACCTGGCGCAGCGGTTCGACCAACGCCTCAGCGTGTTCGCTGAGCACGTAGCCACGGCCCTGGCGCACCAGCAGCGGGTCGTCGAAGGCCTCGCGCAGGCTGGCCAGCTGGCGGCTCAGCGCCGATTGGCTGCAGCCCAGGCGCTCAGCGGCGTGGCTGAGGTTCTTCAGCTGCAGGAGGCAGTCGAGGGTGCGCAGGTGGGCGAGGCTGAGGGAGGCGAAGGTGGGGTGCATGGCACAGGTCCGGAAATGATCGCGGGGCAAGCCCGCTCCCACAGAACGTGCTGGGAGTGGGCTTGCCCCGCGAGGATGACGCGCGGATCAGTCGGTCAGGCCGACATAGACGTTCTGCACGTCTTCGTTCTCGTCGATCGCCTCGAGGAAGGCCTCGACCTCGGCCAGCGCTTCGGCGCTCAGGCCGGCGGCGCTCACCGGGTTCTTCGGGGTGTAGCCGATCTTCGCCGAGGTGACGGTGAAGCCATGCTCCGGCAGGGCCTTCTGCACGGCGTCCAGGTCGGTGGTGTCGGTGATGAACAGGGTCGAGCCCTCTTCCTCGCCGTCCTCGAAGTCCTGGGCACCGGCTTCGATGGCCGCCATTTCCGGATCGGCGTCACCTTCCGGGGTGGCCTCGATCAGGCCAACATGGTTGAAGTCCCAGGCTACCGAGCCGCTGGCGCCGAGCTGGCCCTTGCGGAACAGCACGCGGATCTGGGCCACGGTGCGGTTGATGTTGTCGGTCAGGCACTCGACGATCAGCGGCACCTGGTGCGGGGCGAAACCTTCATAGCTGACGGCATGGTACTGCACGGCCTCGCCGTCCAGGCCCGCGCCTTTCTTGATCGCGCGCTCCAGGGTCTCACGGGTCATCGAGGCTTTTTTGGCCTGGACGATGGCCAGGCGCAGGCGCGGGTTCATGTCCGGGTCGGCACCGGACTTGGCAGCGATCTGGATCTCCTTGGCCAGCTTGCCCATGATCTTACCTTTGGCATTGGCCGCTGTTTCTCTATGTTTGGCTTTCCACTGTGCGCCCATATCGACTCTCTTTGTTTCCGCGGCCGGTTCAGGAAGCGACCGGCCTAAAAGTGGGGAGAGTTTATACGCCCTGCGCGCCGGGTTCGACAAGAAATCGCGTCGGCTTCAGCCCTTGTCCGCCTTCCCCGCCGCCGCCGCGAACTTCGCCAGGCGCACGTCCAGCCGGCGCGGGCGCACGCCGCGGTCCTCGGCGCGTTCCTTGCGGCGGATGGCGTTGCGCACCAACAACGACCCCAGGTAGCGCACCGGCTCCGGCGGAAACTGCCCCAACGGCCCCTTGACCAGCGGCGAACGGGTCCAGGCGTTGTCCAGCCCCAGTGCCAACGACGACAGGATCTGCCCGCCCATGTGACACGGCCCAACCCCGCTGCCGGAGTAGCCGAAGCCGTAGAACACGTTGCCCTGCCCATCGAGCCGACCGAAGAACGGCAGCCCGGTCACCGAACGGTCCGATGGCCCGTTCCAGCTCGCCGCCAGCGGCACCTCGGCCAGCGCCGGGAAGAACTCGGCCAGGCTTTCGCGCAGCAGCGGCTGGTACGGCGACGGCTGGTCGAACACCGGCAGCATGCGCCCGCCATAAGCAAAGGTGTTGCCGCCCTTGCCGAGCATCAGCCGGCCATCGGAAGTGTTGTGGTAGTAGTGCACGAAGATCCGCGAGTCGAGCACGCTGACGCCGCTGTCCAGGCCGATCCGGCGCAGCAGCTCGGGGCATGGCTCGGTGATCACCATGTCGCTGGAGACGATGGCCACGCTGCGCTCGAACTGCGGGAAGGCCCGCGCCATCCAGGCATTGAGGCCCAGCACCACGCGGTCGGCGCGGACGGTGCCGGCGCGGGTGCGCACCTGCACCGGCGCGCCATGCTCCAGGCCGGTCATCGCCGTGCCCTCGTGGATGCGCACGCCACGTTGCAAGGCCACCCGGCGCAGGCCGCGCACCAGCCGCCCCGGCTGCACCGTGGCCGCGGCCGGCGAATACCAGCCCTCCAGGTGCCGTTCGGAACCGGCCAGGCGCTGCACCTGTTCCAGCGCCAGGCGCTGGAACGAGTTGATGCCCTGCTGTTCCAGCGCGGCGATCACCGCATCGGTGCCGCCGAGCTGGGCCTGGTTGGTGGCGGTGTAGAGGGTGCCGTCCATGCGGTAGTCGCAGCGGATGCCGTTGGCCGCGCAGAACTCGCCGATGGCGCCGATGCTGCGCTCGGACTCGCGCACCAGGCGCACCGCCTCGGCCACCCCGAACAACCGCTCGAGGGTGAAGTACTTGGCCGACCAGGACAGCGCGCAACCACCATTGCGCCCACTGGCCCCGGCGCCGCAGATATCCGCCTCGAGCAGCAGCACCTCCAGCTGCGGCGCCTGTTCCTTGATCATCAGTGCGGTCCACAGGCCGGTGTAGCCGCCGCCGACGATGCACACGTCGCAGCGCACGTCACCGGCGAGCGGCGGGCACAGCGCTTCGTCTTCCTGGTCCAGGGCCTGTTGCAGCCAGAAGGGTCTCATCTACTCGCTTTCCTTTAGGTACGCAGTGGCTTGATCGCCATGCTGGTATTGGGTGCCACGTCATTGGCCTGCAGGGCAGTCGCCGGGCGGCTGTTCCAGTGCGGCAGCAGCACCAGGGCGGAGAACAGCGCGGTGCCGGCGAAGACGATGAACACCGTGACGCTGTCGAAGTAACCGGGCAGCAGGCCGCCGAGCACCGCGCCCACCGAGCCGCAGCCGTTGACGAAGCCGGCCGCGGTGGCGCCGGCCTTGGCCGTGCCAAAGTCGATGGCCGCGGCGCCGCTGATCATCGAATCCGGGCCGTACAGGGTCAGGCCCATGACGAACAGCAGGGCCACCACCAGCAGCACGCTGCCGCTGTGCATCGCCGCCATGAAGCCGGCCAGGGTCAGGGTCAGCAGTACCAGGCTGATCACGCAGGCCGGCATGCGCCGGGCACCGAACAGCTTGTCCGAGGCCAGGCCGATGAGGATCGGGCCGAGCAGCCCGGCCAGCTCGAAGGCGGTGGGGATGATCGCCGCGCCGACCTTGCCCACCGACGGCATCTGCTCGAAGACGATCACCGGGCCCCACAGCAGGATGGCGTAGCGGGCCGGTTTGAGCATGAAGTAGGCCAGGCCCAGGGTCAGCACCGTGCGGTTGCGCAGGATCTCGCGCAGCGGCGACCACACGCTGCAAAGGTTCGCCCCCGGCGCCATGCTCTGCGGCTCGGGCTCCACCGCCGGCAGGCCGACATCCTCGGGCTTGTTGCGCTGGAAAATGAAGAACAATACCGCCACCGCGGCCACCACCACGGCGCTGGAGAAGAACGCCGCGTGCCAGGTGCCGACCAGGGTGTAGGCCCACCAGCCGGCGAACGGCGAGGCCACCAGGCCGCCAAAGGCGTAGCACGAACTCCACAGCCCCAGCACCCGGCCGCGCTGGGAGGCCGGGAAGAAACTGCCGATGTTCTTGCACAGTCCCGCCCAGCCGGTGGACTGCGCCAGCCCCTGGATCAGCATGCAGGTGGCGAAGATCGGGAAGGTCGCGTAGCTGCCCATCACCACCGCGGCCGCCGCGGAGATCAGCAGCCCGCCGAGCACCACTACGCGGGGGCCGAATCGGTCGGCGAGCATGCCCCAGGTGAACTGGCCCACGGCGTAGGCGGCCAGGTAGATCGCGTCGAGGTTGGCCATGGCGGCCTTGTCGAGCATGAAATTCGGATCCTCGCCGATGCCGAGCTTGGCCACCGAGAAGGCCTTGCGGGTGAAGTAGAAGGCGGCGTAGGCCAGCCAGGTGATCGCGAAGATCTGCACGCGCCAACGCTTGATGGCGCCCAGGGATTGATTCATTGACTCTGACCTCTTGCTTGAGTGTGCCGGCAGAATGTGAAGAAACGCCTGTCTTGTTGTTGTGTTGCGCACTGCGTGACGGAGGGACGTCACCTGGTCAGCTGGCGGTGGTGCCGCCATGGCCGACATGCCGCCGCTCGTGGCAGCGTGGTCGGGTTGAAACACATGGAAACAGCTGCTGACTGATAAATAAAATCGATTTATCGTATTTCACACATAAGCCCAGCTTTTAAGTGGAGTGTTCGATGTCGGTCTCCCATGCTCAACTCAAGGCCTTTCATGCGGTCGCCGAACAGGGCAGCTTTACCCGTGCGGCGCAGAAGCTGTTTCTGACCCAGCCGGCGGTGTCCGACCAGGTGCGCAAGCTCGAGGAGCGCTTCGGCGTGCTGCTGTTCCAGCGCAACAAGCGTTCTGTACAACTGACCGACCTGGGCGAGCGCCTGCTGGGCGTGACCCAACGACTGTTCGCCTGCGAGGCCGAGGCCGTGGAGCTGCTGCAGGACTCCCGCGCCCTGCACACCGGCAGCCTGACCCTGGCGGTGGACGCGCCGGTGCACGTGCTGCCGCAGATCGCCCGGTTCTGTCAGCGCTATCCGGGGATCCAGGTGAAGATCGAGACCGGCAATACCGACGAGTCGCTGGCCCGGCTGTTCAGTTACCAGGCGGACCTGGCCCTGCTCGGGCGCGATGTCGATGATGAGCGGTTGTTCTGCGTGCCGATGCGGCGTGACCCGATGGTGGCGTTTGTCTCGCACAACCACCCGTGGGCCAGCCGGGGGCAGATCAGCCTGGCGGATCTGGACGACACGCCGCTGGTGCTGCGTGAGCCGGGGTCGGTGACGCGGCAGACGCTGGAGGAAGAAATGCAGCGGGCCGGGTTGCGGATTCGGCCGGCGATCCAGGTCGAGGGGCGCGAGGCGGCGCGCGAGGCGGTGGTGGTGGGGATTGGGGTTGGGGTTGTTTCGGCGGCGGAGTTTGGGGCTGATGCGAGGGTTTGTGCTTTGCCGATTGTGGATTGTCGGCGGCATTTGACTGAGACGTTGGTTTGTTTGAGTGAGCAGAGGACGCGGCGGGTGGTGGCTACGTTTTTGGAGATGGTTTTGGAGGGGGTTTAGGGCTGGAGCTGGTTACTTGGTGATTTTTTTGATTTTTGTATGCACATTCGTAGACGATATCGACATTTAGTCACCTTTTCGCCTTTACGTCGACCTACTTTTCTCTAGGAAAAAGTAGGCAAAACCGTTCCGCTCCGTTCATCCGGCCCCTACGCTTCGCTCCGGGGTTCCCTCGCTCCGTTCTGGCTCCCGGGAGGACCGCGCTGAACGCCCCATCCTGGGGCGCAGCGCTTGACGGCCATCCATGGCCGTCACCTCCCTCCGCAAGAACTCCGCTCGGCCTC
>NZ_JBLIYX010000026.1:0-55241 GCF_057480955.1 Pseudomonas sp. P65(2024) | reverse complement strand
TCGGGGCGCATCATCGTCGGCAGGCTCCAGAAAGAAATCGGGAGCACAGCATCGGGGATCAGGTAAGCGCTTTGAATGTGGGGTTCATGGAGCGCTTACTTTTTCCTTGTGTGTCGGATAGTGTGGCTGGAAAAAGACCTGTAAGTACATAAAGGAAGATGCCGCCTGCGAAGGTCAAGTCTGTACGAGTGTCGCGTTTGTTGAGGCTGCCTATGGACAGGTCCGGAAGTCTTAAGAATCGGTTTCCCAGTTCGTCGTTGTATTCTGTGAGCTGAGTTAGCTCTTCCTTGAACTTGTGACATAGTCCGAAGTCGAGCAGTACTGGTTCGTGCGGTTGTTCGTTTTTTAATATTATATTATCTGGCTTGATGTCGCGATGAATCCAGTCGTGCTCGTGTAGGTGATCGAGGACGTCTAGTAGCTTGATCGTAATTATAATGGCTTGCTCGAGGCAGATAGGGCCATTTTTGTCGATGTATTCGCTAAGTGTAGGGCCGGGTATGTATTCGGTAACTATAAATAATTTGTGTTCGAGGTTGTCGTGAAGATGGGCGTTGCTAGATATTAGGCGTGGAATTAGAGGGTGCTGGCAAGTGTCATATGCGGTCGCTTCACGAAAGAATCGAAGCCTTCGCTCTTGGTCACCTTGTCTGCTGAGGACCTTCAAGCAGCCTTCTTTGTTTTTATTGTTGTGTGTGACGTATTTTGTAGTTCCTTGCCCGCCCTGTCCGATTTCTCGAGTGGATGACCACGAGTTGTTCCATTTCGAATCGTCACTCCAGTTGTTCATGGCTAAGCTTCCTTGGTTGCCTGAAATTAAATGTGGGTTGGGTTTGGTTTTTTGTAAGGCTGAGCCGTTATTTGGGTTTTTGTGCTTCGGTCTCGTTGAGTAATTAGTTAAAGGCTTGCTCTGTTTTAATTTGTACTTTCAGTTAGAAACGCTGCGTCCAGTAGTTGTCTCGTATACCCATGCTGCGGTTCATGAAATATAGCCCCCGCATTCCCCTGCTCAACCACCTGCCCATGCTTGATCACCATCAACTGATGACTCAACGCCTTCACCACCGCCAGGTCATGACTGATAAACAGATACGTCAGGTTGTACTTAACCTGCAAATTCCGCAAAAGCTCCACCACCTGCCGCTGCACCGTCCGATCCAGCGCCGAGGTCGGCTCATCCAGCAATATCAGCGCCGGCTTCAACACCAACGCCCGAGCAATCGCAATCCGCTGCCGCTGCCCGCCCGAAAACTCATGGGGATACCGATGCCGCGTCCGCGGATCCAGCCCCACTTCCTCCAACGCCGCAATAATCGCCGCTTCCTGCTCAGCCGGCGTGCCGATCTTGTGAATCCGTAACCCCTCGCCAACGATATCCGCCACGCACATGCGCGGGCTCAGGCTGCCGAAGGGATCCTGAAACACCACCTGCATCTCCCGCCGCAGCGGCCGCACGGCCTTCTGGTTCAGCCCTTCAAGATCCTGCCCATGGAAGCGAATGCCACCCTGGCTGGAAATCAACCGCAGGATGGCTAGTCCCAAGGTGGACTTGCCCGACCCACTCTCGCCAACAATCCCCAGCGTCTGTCCCTGGGGCAGGCTGAAGTTCACACCATCCACCGCCTTCACATGGTCCACGGTCCGGCGCAGCAGCCCCTTCTTGATCGGGAACCACACTTTCAAGTCCTTCACCTCCAGCAACGGCGCCCCTTCGGCATTCGCGGCGGGCGCGCCGCTGGGCTCGGCGTTGATCAGCATCTGCGTATACGGATGCTGCGGCTTGCTGAACAGCATGGCGCAATCGGCCTGCTCGACGATCTTGCCGCACTGCATCACGCACACCCGGTGGGCGATGCGGCGCACCAGGTTGAGGTCGTGGCTGATCAGCAGCAGGGCCATGCCGAGGCGCGCCTGCAGCTCCTTGAGCAGGTCGAGAATTTTCAACTGCACGGTCACGTCGAGCGCCGTGGTGGGCTCGTCGGCAATCAACAGTTCGGGCTCGTTGGCCAGGGCCATGGCGATCATCACCCGCTGGCGCTGACCACCAGACAGCTCATGGGGCAGGGCTTTCAGGCGCTTCTTGGGCTCGGGAATACCGACCAGCTCCAGCAGCTCCAGCGTGCGCGCGGTGGCGGCCTTGCCGGTGAGGCCCTTGTGCAGCAACAGGATCTCGTTGATCTGCTTCTCGATGCTGTGCAGCGGGTTCAGCGAGGTCATCGGCTCCTGGAAGATCATCGCGATGCGGTTGCCGCGAATCCGCTGCATGGGCTTCTCACCCAGGTGCAGCAAGTCCTTGCCGCCGTACTGGATGGTTCCGGACGGATGCCGCGCCAGCGGGTAGGGCAGCAGGCGCAAGATCGAATGGGCGGTCACCGACTTGCCCGAGCCGCTTTCGCCGACCAGGGCCAGGGTTTCGCCCTTGCGGATGTCAAAGCTGATGCCGTCGACCACGCGGTTGACCTGCTCGCCAGTGACGAACTCCACCGCCAGGTCGCGGACTTCGATCAGGGTGTCTTGGCTCATGTCATTTCCTCGGGTCGAAGGCGTCGCGGGCGGATTCGCCGATGAATACCAGCAGGCTCAGCATCACCGCCAGCACGGCGAAGGCGCTGATGCCCAGCCAGGGGGCTTGCAGGTTGGACTTGCCCTGGGCCACCAGCTCGCCCAGCGACGGGGAGCCGGCGGGCAGGCCGAAGCCTAAGAAGTCCAGGGCGGTGAGGGTGCCGATGGCGCCGGTGAGGATGAACGGCATGAAGGTCATGGTCGAGATCATGGCGTTGGGCAGGATGTGGCGGAACATGATCGGGCCATTGCGCATGCCCAGCGCGCGGGCGGCGCGCACGTACTCGAGGTTGCGCCCGCGCAGGAACTCGGCGCGCACCACGTCCACCAGGCTCATCCACGAGAACAGCAGCATGATGCCCAGCAACCACCAGAAGTTGGGCTGCACGAAGCTGGCAAGGATGATCAGCAGGTACAGCACCGGCAGGCCGGACCAGATCTCCAAAAAGCGCTGGCCGGCGAGGTCCACCCAGCCGCCGTAGAAGCCCTGCAAGGCGCCGGCGATCACGCCGACGATGGAGCTGGCGATGGTCAGCGTCAGGGCGAACAGCACCGAGATGCGGAAGCCGTAGATCACCCGGGCCAGCACGTCGCGGCCCTGGTCGTCGGTGCCCAGCAGGTTGTCGGTGGAGGGCGGCGCGGGGGCCGGCACCTTCAGGTCGTAGTTGATGCTTTGGTAGCTGTAGGGGATCGGCGCCCACAGCACGAAGGCGTCCTTTTTCTCCAGCAGCTCGCGGATGTACGGGCTCTTGTAGTTGGCCTCCAGCGGGAACTCGCCGCCGAAAGTGGTCTCCGGGTAGCGCTTGAAGGCGGGGAAGTACCATTCGCCGTCGTAGCGCACGGCAATCGGCTTGTCGTTGGCGATGAACTCGGCGCCCAGGCTGAGCACGAACAGCACCAGGAAGATCCACAGCGACCACCAGCCGCGGCGGTTGGCCTTGAAGCGCTCGAAGCGCCGGCGATTAAGGGGGGACAGGGCCATGTCAGTGCTCCCGGCTGGCGAAGTCGATGCGTGGATCGACCAGGGTGTAGGTGAGGTCGCCGATCAGCTTCACCACCAGACCCAGCAGGGTGAAGATGAACAAGGTGCCGAACACCACCGGGTAGTCGCGGTTGATCGCCGCCTCGAAACTCATCAGGCCCAGGCCGTCGAGGCTGAAGATCACCTCGATCAGCAGGGACCCTGTGAAGAAGATGCCGATGAACGCCGAGGGGAAGCCGGCGATCACCAGCAGCATGGCGTTGCGGAACACGTGGCCGTACAGCACCCGCGAACGGCTCAGGCCTTTGGCCTTGGCGGTGACCACGTACTGCTTGTTGATCTCGTCGAGGAAGCTGTTCTTGGTCAGCAGGGTCATGGTGGCGAAGTTGCCGATCACCAGCGCGGTGATCGGCAGCACCAGGTGCCAGAAGTAGTCGAGCACCTTGCCGGTGGTGCTCAGCTCATCGAAGTTGTTGGAGGTCAGCCCGCGCAGCGGGAACCAGTCGAAGTAGCTGCCGCCGGCGAACAGCACGATCAGCAGGATGGCGAACAGGAACGCGGGGATGGCGTAGCCGACGATGATCGCCGAGCTGGTCCAGACGTCGAAATGGCTGCCGTGGCGCACGGCCTTGGCGATCCCCAGGGGGATCGACACCAGGTACATGATCAGCGTGCTCCATAGCCCCAGCGAGATGGACACGGGCATCTTCTCGGCGATCAGGTCGATGACCTTGGCGTCGCGGAAGAAGCTGTTGCCAAAGTCCAGTTGGGCGTAGTTCTTGACCATGATCCACAGCCGCTCGGGCGCGGACTTGTCGAAGCCGTACATGCGCTCGATCTCGGCGATCAGCGCCGGGTCCAGGCCTTGCGCGCCGCGGTAGTTGGAGCCGGCCACCGACACTTCGGCGCCGCCGCCGGCGATGCGGCTGGTGGCGCCGTCGAAGCCTTCGAGCTTGGCGATCATCTGCTCCACCGGGCCGCCGGGGGCGGCCTGGACGATGATGAAGTTGATGATCAGGATGCCGAACAGGGTCGGGATGATCAGCAGCAGGCGCCGCAGGATATAGGCCAGCATGTCAGTGGGCCTCTTCCACGGCGGGGGCTTCGCTCACGGCAGGCGTGACGTCGGGCTTGATCCACCAGGTGTTGATGCCGATGTCGTACTTGGGCGACACGGCGGGGTGACCGATGTGGTTCCAGTAGGCCACGCGCCAGGTCTTGATGTGCCAGTTGGGGATCACGTAGTAGCCCCACAGCAGCACCCGGTCCAGGGCGCGGCAGTGGTCGACCAGGCTCTGGCGCGAATCGGCGTTGATCAGCTGTTCCACCAGCTGGTCGATGGCAGGATCGCGCAGGCCGATGAAGTTGCGGCTGCCGGGGTTGTCGGCGGCGGCGCTGTTCCAGTACTCGCGCTGCTCGTTGCCGGGCGAGTTCGATTGCGCGAAGCCGCCGACGATCATGTCGTAGTCCCGCGAACGCAGGCGGGTGATGTACTGCGACACGTCCACCCGGCGGATCTCGAGGTTGATGCCCAGGTCCGCGAGGTTGCGCTTGAACGGCAGCAGCACGCGCTCGAACTGGGTCTGGGCCAGCAGGAACTCGATGCTCAGCGGCTTGCCGTCCTTGTCGACCATCTTGTCGTCGACGATCTTCCAGCCGGCGTCCTGCAGCAGCTTGTAGGCCTGGCGCTGCTGGTCGCGGATCATGCCGCTGCCGTCGGTGACGGGGTTGCGGAAGGCGCCGTTGAACACCTCGTCGGGTACCTTGCCGCGCAGCGGTTCGAGAATCTTCAGCTCGGCGGGCGAGGGCAGGCCGCTGGCGGCCATCTCGGAGTTCTCGAAGTAGCTGCCGGTGCGGGTGTAGGCGCCGTTGAACAGCTGCTTGTTGGTCCACTCGAAGTCCAGCAGCAGGCTGATGGCCTGGCGCACCCGGATGTCCTGGAACATCGGCTTGCGCAGGTTGAAGATGAAGCCCTGCATGCCCACCGGGTTGCCGTTGGGGATCTCTTCCTTGATCAGGCGGCCGTCGCGCACGGCGGGCACGTCGTAGGCGGTGGCCCAGTTCTTCGCGCTGACTTCCAGGCCGTAGTCGAACTGGCCGGCCTTCAGCGCCTCGAGGGCGACGGTGTTGTCGCGGTAGGAGTCGAAGGTCATCACATCGAAGTTGTAGAAGCCGCGGTTGATCGGCAGGTCCTTGGCCCAGTAGTCCTTGACCCGCTCGTAGCGGATCGAGCGGCCGGCCTTCACCTCGGCGACCTTGTACGGGCCGCTGCCCAGCGGGATCTCCAGGTTGCCGCGGTTGAAGTCGCGGTTGGCATACCAGTGCTTGGGCAGCACCGGGAGCTGGCCGAGGATCAGCGGCAGCTCGCGGTTGTTGCTGTGCTTGAACTTGAACAGCACCTTGAGCGGGTCTTCGGCGACCACGTCGGCGACGTCGGCGTAATACTGGCGGTACAGCGGGGCGCCGTCCTTGATCAGGGCGTTGAAGGTAAATACCACGTCTTCGGCGCGCATCGGCTGGCCGTCGTGGAAGCGCGCTTCGGGGCGCAGGTAGAAGCGCACCCAGCTGTTGTCGGGAGCCTTTTCGATCTTGCCGGCCACCAGGCCGTACTCGGTGAAGGGCTCGTCCTGGCTCTGGCGCATCAGCGTGTCGTAGATGCTGCCGATGTTGTCGGCGGGCACGCCCTTGTTGATGAACGGGTTGAGGCTGTCGAAGCCGCCGAAGCTGGACTGGCGGAAGGTGCCGCCCTTGGGCGCGTCGGGGTTGACGTATTCGAAGTGCTTGAAGTTGGCCGGGTATTTCGGCGCTTCGCCGTACAGGGTCAGGGCGTGTTGCGGGGCGGCCACGGCCGGGAGCGTGAGGCAGGCCAGCAGCAGGCTGCCGGCTAGGCGGCGCAGGGTGGGCGTCATTTGGCTTTCTCCGAAGTCTTCTTGATCCACCAGCTGTTCAGCCCAAGGGTGTAGGGCGGCGTGGTGACGAAGGCGAACCGGTTGCGGTAGGCCAGGCGGTGATTGTCGAGGTACCAGTTGGGGATCATGTAGTACTGCCATGAGAGCACGCGGTCCAGGGCGCGCGCGGCGGCGATCTGGTCATCGCGGCTGCGGGCGGCGAGCAGGGTGTCGAGCAGGTGGTCGACCACCGGGTCCTTCACGCCAGCATAGTTCTTGCTGCCCTTGACGGCGGCTTGGCTCGAGTGGAAATACAGCCACTGTTCGAGGCCCGGGCTCAGGGTCTGGTTCAGGGTCATCAGGATCATGTCGAAATCGAACTGGTCGAGCCGTTGTTTGTACTGGGCGCGGTCGACGGTGCGCAAGCGTGCATCGATGCCGATGCTGGCCAGATTTTCGACATAAGGTTGCAGGATGCGTTCGAGGTTCGGGTTTACCAGCAGCAGTTCCATCCGGAACGGCTGGCCCTTGCCGTCCACCAGGCGCTGGCCGTTGAGCTTCCAGCCGGCCTGGGCGAACAGGTCGAGGGCCTGGCGCAGGGCCGCGCGGCTGATGCCGCTGCCGTCGGTGTGGCTGACCTGGTAGGACTGGGTGAACAGCTTTTCGGGCAGTTGGTCGCGGAACGGCTTGAGCAGCAGCCACTCCTTGCCGGTGGGCAGGCCGCTGGCGGTGAACTCGCTGTTGGGGTAGTAGCTGGTGGCGCGCCGGTAGGCGCCGTTGAACAGGGCGCGGTTGGTCCATTCGAAGTCGAGCATCAGGCCCAGCGCCTGGCGTACCCGTGGGTCGCTGAAGGCGGCGCGGCGGCTGTTCATGAACAGGCCTTGGGTCTGGGTGGGGATCTGGTGCGGGATCTGCGCCTTGATCACCTCCCCCCGGCGCACGGCGGGGAAGCTGTAGCCGTTGGCCCAGTTCTTCGCCTGATGCTCGATATAGATGTCGAATTCGCCCGCCTTGAAGGCTTCGAAAGCCACGGTGGCGTCACGGTAGAACTCGTATTCGACGCGGTTGAAGTTGTACTTGCCGCGGTTCACGGCCAGGTCCTTGCCCCAGTAGTCCTTCACCCGCTCGAACACCAGGCGCCGGCCCGGTTGCACCTCGCTGATGCGGTAGGGGCCGCTGCCCAAGGGCGGCTCGAAGGTGGTGGCCTTAAAGTCGCGCTTTTCCCAGTAGTGCTTGGGCAGCACCGGCATTTCGCCCAGGCGCAGGATCAGCAGCGGGTTGCCGGCGCGCTTGAACACGAAGCGGATGCGCAGCGGGCCGAGGATGTCGACCCGGGCCACTTCCTGCAGGTTGGTGCGGTAGATCGGGTGGCCGTCCTTGAGCAGGGTGCGGTAGCTGAAGGCGACGTCGGCGGCGGTAATCGGCACGCCGTCGTGGAAGCGTGCCTCGGGGCGCAGGTTGAACACCACCCAGCTGCGGTCTTCGCTGTACTCGACGGAGCGGGCGATCAGGCCGTAGCTGGAGGTGGGTTCGTCGCCGGAGGGGTCGTACATGCCGGTGCCGACCATCAGCGGCTCGTTGAGCTCGTTGATGCCGTACTGCAGGAAGTTGGGCGTGGTGACCGGGCTCGAGCCCTTGAAGGTATAGGGGTTGAGCGTGTCGAAGGTGCCGAAGGCCATGGCCCGCAAGGTGCCGCCTTTCGGGGCTTGCGGGTTGACCCAGTCGAAGTGGGTGAAGCTGGCCGGGTACTTGAGCGTGCCGAACTGCGCGTATCCGTGGCTTTCGCTCACCATCGCGACGGCGGGGAAGCTCAAGGCCAGGCTGAGAGACAGCAGGAGGGGACGTATCAAGTCGGCATCCGATCCAGAAGGCGTTGGGCTTGGTTCGGGGTACAGTAACAGCTTGTCTGGAATGGAAAAAGGGTACGGGTCGGTCGGATGGATGTGGCTGATTGGGGCTGCTTTGCAGCCCTTTCGCGACACAAGGCCGCTCCCACAGGGATTGCGCTAGCCTGAGGGTCTGCGCAATCCCTGTGGGAGCGGCCTTGTGTCGCGAAAGGGGCGCGAAGCGCCCCCCAGGATTCACATCAACGCGACAGGTAGACTGTCAGCGTCTGCCCCGGCTTGAGCGCATGCCCGCTACGCGGATTCCAGCGCTTGAGGTGTTTCATCTCGACGTTGAAACGCTTGGCCACCAGGTAATACGAGTCACCCTTGCGCACCTTGTACTGGGTGGAACGCTGCTTCGCATCGGCCACGCGCTTGGCCGCCGCGCTCGGCGCGTTGCCGCCACGCAGGGCCAGCACCTGGCCGACCTTGAGGCTGTTGCCGCGCAGGCTGTTCCAGCGCTGGATGTCCTTGACCGCGACGCGGTTGGCCTTGGCGATGCTGCCCAGGTTGTCGCCACGCTTGACCCGGTAGCTGCGCGCCGCCGGCGCCCTGGCATCGGCCAGGGCGGCCTGGAACACGGCCTTGTTCGGCTGCAGGGCGACCAGTTCCTCGGGCTTGAGGTTGGACATGCGGTCGCTGAGCAGCTGCGCCTTGGCGGTGGGCACCAGCAGTTGCTGCGGGCCGTCCACGGTCATGCGTTTCTTGAAGGCGGGATTGAGCTGGATCAGCTCGTCTTCGTCGATGTCGGCGAAGGCCGCGACGCGGGACAGGTCGAGGCGGTCGTTGATGGCGACGGCTTCGAAATAGGGCTCGTTGGCGATCGGGTTCAGGTTGATCCCGTAGGCGGCAGGGGTGTTGACCACCTGCGACAGGGCCAGCAGCTTGGGCACGTAGTCGCGGGTTTCCTGCGGCAGCGGCAGGTTCCAGTAGTCGGTCGGCAGGCCCAGGCGCTCGTTGCGCTCGATGGCGCGGCTGACGGTGCCTTCGCCGGCATTGTAGGCCGCCAGGGCCAGCAGCCAGTCGCCGTTGAACATGTCGTGCAGGCGGTTCAGGTAGTCCAGTGCGGCGTTGGTCGAGGCGGTGACGTCGCGACGGCCGTCGTAGAAGTTGGTCTGGCGCAGGTTGAAGTGACGCCCGGTGGACGGGATGAACTGCCACATGCCGGCGGCATGCGCGCGGGAGTAGGCCATCGGGTTGTAGGCGCTCTCGATGGCCGGCAGCAGGGCCAGCTCCAGTGGCATGTCGCGTTCTTCGAGGCGTTCGACGATGTAGTGCAGGTAAAGGCTGCCGCGCTCGCCGGCGTTCTCGAGGAACGACGGGTTGCTGGCGAACCACAGGCGTTGCTGTTCGATGCGCGGGTTGACGTCCATGCCGTCCTGCAGGGCGAAGCCCTGGCGCATGCGCTCCCAGACGTCCTGGGGCGGTGCTTCCTTGGGCTTGACCACCAGCGGCGCGGGTTTGTGCTTGATCCGCGCCTGGTAGTTGTGCGCGCGAACGCTGTCGGATTCGTCGAGCTGACGGGTGCTCTGGCAGCCGACCAGGGTGGCGGCCAGCGCCAGTGCACTGATCTGTGCCAGTCGCGTCAGGGCGACCGAATGAGCGGTTCTGCGGCTAGGGGAAGACATCGGCTGGAACGGTTATCCGGGCAAAAAAGTTGGGCGATTCTAGAAACCGGCCCCGGCCGGGTCAACCTTTGGGCGTGTGTCACGATATATCTTGAGGTTATCAGAACACGTCTTTCCAAGACCTCAAGGCAGCAAAAACAGTGGCTTGGGTAGGGTTGGAATGACCCTTCCATTCGTCTGCTTTTTGTTTAACGAATGTTTCAGCGGTGCGCAAAAACGGGTTGGTCAGGCGCTCGAGGCCGATGGTGGAGGGCAAGCTGATGCGATTGTCGGCGCGCAGGCGGGTAACGTCTTCGAAGCGTTGCAGAACGTGCGGGTTTTCCGGCTCGACGGCGCGGGCGAAGCGCAGGTTGCTCAGGGTGTACTCGTGGGCGCAGTACACTTCGGTCTCGGCGGGCAGGGCGGCCAGGCGCTGCAGCGAATGGTGCATCTGTTCGGGTGTGCCTTCGAACAACCGCCCGCAACCGGCGGCGAACAGGGTGTCGCCACTGAACAGTAGCGGCGTGGGCGATTGCGCAGTGTAATAGGCGATATGGCCGAGGGTGTGGCCGGGCATGGCCATGACCTCGAAGGTCAGGCCCAGTGCCTGGACCTGCGCGCTGTCCTCCAGGGCGACGTCGCGGCCCGGGATGCGTTCGCTGGCCGGGCCGTAGACGGTGGCGCCGCTGGCCTGCTTCAGGGCTTCGACGCCGCCGACGTGGTCATGGTGATGGTGGGTGACCAGGATCGCCTCCAGCACCCAGTCGGGATGCTGGCCGAGCCAGGCGAGCACCGGCCCGGCATCGCCGGGATCGACCACTGCGCAGCGGCGATTGGCAGTATCCTGTAACAACCAGATGTAGTTGTCGTTGAAAGCGGGTAGGGCATCGATCTGTATCATGTGCGGATCCGTATCGCCAAGCCTGGACATTGGGGGCATCTTAGCCGCGATGGCGCGGCCGGAGAACCTTCGAGGGAGAACGCAATGACCGACCAAGCCTTCGCCCAGGCCGACCCCGACTGGGTCGAACTCATCAGCCTGGCCCGCGACTGGTTCAATGGCCCCCTTGGGCAGTTGATGCTCAAGGAAGAGGAAAAGTTGCTTGAAGAAGAGCTGCGGCGCTTCTTCGGTGGTTACCTGGTGCACTACGGCCCCTGCGCCGAACCCCCGCCCAATGCGCCACAGGTGCAGCGCAACGTGCGCCTGGGCGCGCCGTTGCCGGGGGTGGAGATCGTCTGCGAGGAGCAGGCCTGGCCGTTATCGGAGCATGCCGCCGACGTGGTGGTGCTGCAGCATGGCCTGGACTTCAGCCTGTCGCCCCATGGCCTGCTGCGCGAGGCGGCCAGCGCGGTGCGCCCGGGCGGCCACCTGCTGATCGTCGGCATCAACCCGTGGAGCAGCTGGGGGCTGCGCCATTTCTTCAGCCAGGGCGCCTTGCGCAAGGCCCGCTGCATCTCGCCGTCGCGGGTCGGCGACTGGCTCAACCTGCTGGGCTTCGCGCTGGAGAAACGCCGCTTCGGGTGCTATCGTCCGCCGCTTGCCTCGCCGGCCTGGCAGCAGCGTCTGGCCGGCTGGGAGCGGGTGGCGGGGGGCTGGCAGAGTGCCGGGGGCGGCGTCTACCTGCTGGTGGCGCGCAAGATGGTGGTCGGCCTGCGGCCGCTGCGCCTCGAGCGCCGCGAGCCGATGGGCAAGCTGTTGCCGCTGCCATTGGCCAAGGTCAACCGCAGCGCCACCCACCCCGATTCCGAAAAGCACTGAACACGAGTGGTACATGAGCGATAGCGTCGAGATCTACACCGATGGTGCCTGCAAGGGCAATCCCGGCCCGGGCGGCTGGGGCGTCCTGATGGTTTTCAAGGGCGTCGAGAAGGAACTGTGGGGCGGCGAACGCGAGACCACCAACAACCGCATGGAACTGATGGCCGCGATCGAAGGCCTGAAGGCGCTCAAGCGCGAGTGCGAGGTGGTGCTGACCACCGACTCCCAGTATGTGATGAAGGGCATCAACGAGTGGATGACCAACTGGAAGAAGCGTGGCTGGAAGACCGCCGCCAAGGAGCCGGTGAAGAACGCCGACCTGTGGATGGCCCTCGATGAACAGGTCAACCGGCACAAGGTGACCTGGAAGTGGGTGCGTGGGCATATCGGCCACCCGGGCAACGAGCGGGCCGACCAGTTGGCCAATCGTGGGGTTGATGAGGTTCGCGCGCAACGTTGATTGTGTTGCGGGCCATCGCGGGGCAAGCCCGCTCCCACGAGATGACTGCTGGCTGCGTGGGAGCGGGCTTGCCCCGCGATGACCGCAAAACGGCCCCGATTTCGTTATACTCCCACCCCGAATTCAAGCACCGCCAGTTGGAGTCCCCGCGTGGAGCAGCAGCAAGACAAACGGTTCGTCATCCTCGACACCGAGACCACCGGCATGCCGGTGGCCGAAGGCCACCGCATCATCGAGATCGGTTGCGTCGAAGTCGTGGGCCGGCGCCTGACCGGGCGGCACTTCCACGTCTACCTGCAGCCCGACCGCGACAGTGACGAGGGCGCGATCAACGTCCACGGCATCACCGACGCTTTCCTGGTCGGCAAGCCGCGTTTCGGCGATGTGGCCGAGGAGTTCTTCGAGTTCATCCAGGGCGCCACCCTGGTCATCCACAACGCGGCGTTCGACGTCGGCTTCATCAACAACGAGTTCGCGCTGATCGGCCAGCAGGACCGCGCCGACATCTCGCAGCACTGCCCGATCCTCGACACCCTGATGATGGCGCGCTCGCGTCATCCGGGGCAGCGCAACAGCCTCGATGCGTTGTGCAAACGCTACGGCATCGACAACTCCGGCCGTGAACTGCACGGCGCATTGCTCGACTCGGAACTGCTGGCCGACGTCTACCTGGCGATGACCGGTGGCCAGACCAGCTTGTCGCTGGCGGGGGATGGCGCACAGGACGAAGAGGGGCAGGGCAGCACCGGCAGTGAGATCCGTCGGATTAGCGGTCGTGCTGCCGGTAAGGTGATCATGGCCAGCGATGAAGAGCTCGAGGCCCATGCTGAGCGCTTGGCGGCCATTGCCAAGTCGGCAGGTGGGCCGGCGATGTGGCAGGTGCTGACCGAGCCGACCGCCAGCTGATCCAAAGACAGTACCGGCCCTATCGCGGGGCAAGTCGCAGCGGCGAACCGCCGCTCCCACGCCAGATTGTGCACGTTAGCGTGGGAGCGGCGGTTCGCCGCTGCGACTTGCCCCGCGATGGCATCAACTACCCTGAGGGAAAAGCCCGCAGAGGTAGCCGCCCGATGTACAAGGACCTCCAGTTCCCGATCCTCATCGTCCACCGGGCCATAAAGGCCGACAGCGTTGCCGGCGAGCGGGTGCGCGGCATCGCCGATGAACTGGCCCGTGACGGCTTCGCCATCCTCGCCGCCGCCGACCAGGCCGAGGCGCGGCTGGTGGCCGCCACCCACCACGGCCTGGCCTGCATGCTGATCGCCGCCGAGGGTGTCGGCGATAACAGCCGGCTGCTGCAGAACATGGCCGAGCTGATCCGCCTGGCCAGGCTGCGCGCCCCCAACCTGCCGATCTTCGCCCTGGGCGAGCAAGTCACTCTGGAGAACGCCCCGGCCGAGGCCATGGGCGAGCTCAACCAGCTGCGCGGCATCCTCTACCTGTTCGAAGACACCGTGCCGTTTCTCGCCCGCCAGGTAGCACGGGCCGCGCACAGTTACCTCGACGGCCTGCTGCCACCGTTCTTCAAGGCTCTGGTGCAACACACCGCGCAGTCGAACTATTCCTGGCATACGCCGGGCCACGGCGGTGGCGTGGCCTATCACAAGAGTCCGGTGGGGCAGGCATTCCACCAGTTCTTCGGCGAAAACACCCTGCGCTCGGACCTGTCCGTGTCGGTCCCCGAGCTGGGCTCGCTGCTCGACCACACCGGCCCCCTGGCCGCCGCGGAGGCGCGGGCGGCGCGCAACTTCGGCGCCGACCATACCTTCTTCGTCATCAACGGCACCTCCACCGCCAACAAGATCGTCTGGCACGCCATGGTCGGGCGTGGTGACCTGGTGCTGGTGGACCGCAACTGCCACAAGTCGGTGGTGCACGCGATCATCATGACTGGCGCCATCCCTCTCTACTTGTGCCCGGAGCGCAACGAACTGGGCATCATCGGGCCGATTCCGCTCAGCGAATTCACCCCGGCGTCGATCCAGGCGAAGATCCAGGCCCACCCGCTGGCCCAGGGGCGGTCGGCGAAGATAAAGCTGGCGGTGGTCACCAACTCCACCTACGACGGGTTGTGCTACCACGCCGGCCTCATCAAGCAGACCCTCGGCGCCAGTGTCGAGGTGCTGCACTTCGACGAGGCCTGGTTCGCCTACGCCGCCTTCCATGAATTCTTCGTCGGCCGCTACGCCATGGGCACGCCGCGCGGCGATGAGGGCCCACTGCTGTTCAGCACCCATTCGACCCACAAGCTGCTGGCCGCCTTCAGCCAGGCGTCGATGATCCATGTGCAGGACGGCGCCTCCCGCCAGTTGGACCGCGACCGTTTCAACGAGGCGTTCATGATGCATATCTCCACTTCGCCGCAGTACAGCATCCTCGCCTCGCTGGACGTGGCCTCGGCGATGATGGAGGGCCCGGCCGGGCGTTCGCTGCTGCAGGAGATGTTCGACGAGGCTCTGAGCTTTCGCCGGGCGCTGGCCAACCTGCGCGAGCATATCGCCACCGACGACTGGTGGTTCAGCATCTGGCAGCCGCCGCAGGCCCAGGGTGGCGAGCGGCTGGAGTCGGCGGACTGGCTGCTGCAGCCGGGTGCCGAATGGCATGGCTTTGCCGAGCTGAGCGACGACTATGTGCTGCTCGATCCGCTCAAGGTCACCCTGGTGATGCCAGGGGCCGGCGGCGGCGCGGGCGAGCACGGCATTCCGGCTGCAGTGGTCAGCAAGTTTTTGTGGGAGCGGGGGCTGGTGGTGGAGAAGACCGGCCTGTACAGCTTCCTGGTGCTGTTCTCGATGGGCATCACCAAGGGCAAGTGGAGCACGCTGCTCACTGAACTGCTGGAGTTCAAGCGCCACTACGACGCCAATACCGCGCTGGCCGAATGCCTGCCCAGCGTGGTGACGCTGCAGCCGTCACGCTACCAGGGGCTGGGGCTGCGTGACCTGTGCCAGCAACTGCATGCCTTCTACCGCGGCAATGCCACATCCAGGCAACTCAAGCTGCTGTTCACCCGTTTGCCCGAGGTGGCGATGACCCCGGCCGAGGCCTATGACCGGATGGTGCGCGGGGAGGTGGAGGCGGTGCCGATCGAACAACTGCTGGGCCGGGTCGCGGCGGTGATGCTGGTGCCGTACCCGCCGGGAATCCCCTTGATCATGCCGGGCGAGCGCTTCACCGAGGCGACCCGCTCGATTCTGGTCTACCTGGACTGTGCCCGGGCTTTCGACCAGGGCTTCCCGGGCTTCGTCGCCGATGTGCATGGCCTGCAGTGCCAGGGGGCGCTGTACACCGTCGATTGCGTCAAGGAATACGAATGATCTCGACGCCGGTCTGGGCCAGCTCGAAGCGGTCGTCACCCAGGTGGTTGACGCGGTCACCGATAGCCAGGCGATAGCTGGTAACCGGCGCGCCGAGGGTGCTGCCGTCGGCCTGGAGGGTGGACTCCTGGAACTCGTGGACCGGGTAGATACGGCCTTCGGCGTCGCGGGCGTGGAACTGGCCGACCATTACTGCTGCCATTTAGGTGGAAACCTCTGAATCGTGTAGGAAATGTCTGTAGGCATAGACCAGTGAAACGCCCGGGAAGTTTTCAGCCGAATGGAAAAAAACCGCGAAGCCGAGGAACGGTCATCTATAACTAACAGGTCCCATTCCCAGAGCAGAGGTTGCAAAACGCCATGAGCCAGGTTTATTCGGTAGCGGTCGTCGTCGGCAGCTTGCGCAAGGAGTCCTATAACCGCAAGGTGGCCCGCGCGCTGTCTGAGCTGGCACCGTCCAGCCTTGCCCTGCGGATCGTCGAGATCGGCGACCTGCCGTTGTACAACGAGGATGTCGAGGCTGAGGGCGCGCCCGAGGCGTGGAAGCATTTTCGCGACGAGATCCGCCGCAGCGACGCGGTGCTGTTCGTCACCCCGGAGTACAACCGTTCGGTGCCGGGCGGGTTGAAGAACGCCATCGACGTGGGGTCGCGGCCCTATGGGCAGAGCGTGTGGGGCGGCAAGCCGGCGGCGGTGGCCAGCGTGTCGCCGGGGGCTATCGGCGGGTTTGGTGCCAATCATGCGGTGCGCCAGTCGCTGGTGTTCCTCGACATGCCGTGCATGCAGATGCCCGAGGCGTATATCGGCGGGGCGGCAACGCTGTTCGATGACAGTGGCAAGCTCAATGACAAGACCCGGCCTTTCCTGCAGGGCTTTATCGACCGGTTTGCGTCGTGGGTGAAACTGAATCGGGCGGTCTGACCTCCCGAAGTCATCGCGGGGCAAGTCGCAGCGGCGAACCGACGCTCCCACACCAGGCGGCATGTATGCTGGGGCGTGGGAGCGGGCTTGCCCCGCGATGTTTTTCGACATCACGCGCTCTGCGGCATCTCGCCCTTGGCCAATCGCCGGTTGATATCGGCAATCACTTCGGGCAGTTCGTTGATGGTGTCGATCAAGTAGTGCGGCCGCGATGCGGCGAACATCCCGTGGATCCGCTTGCGCTCGCTCTCCAGCTTCTCCGTGCTCAACGCCCGGTAGCCTTCCCAGGTCAGCCCCAGGGCATTGCCCGAGCACACCAGCGCCACGGTCCACATCCCGGCGCGGCGGCCTTCGAGAATCCCCGGCACGGTGTCGTCGACCTTCACGCAGGCAGCTACGTCATCGATGCCCAGGGCAATCACGTTGGCCAGCGCCTGGGCCGGCCACGGGCGGCCGTTCGGTGTCTCGTCGGTGGCCACCACATGGTCGGCCACGTAGCCGTTCTGCGCGGCCAGCTCGACCACCTTGTCCATCACCACCTTCGGGTAGCCCGAGCAGGAACCGATCTTCAGGCCGCTTTTGCGCAACCCGGTCAGGGTCTCCAGGGCGCCGGGGATCAGCGCCGAGTGCACGGCGATCTTCTCGATCTGCAGCGGCATGAAGCGCTCGTAGATGGCGGTGACGTCGTCGTCGGTGGGCGTGCGGCCGAACACCTTGCGGTAGCGCTCGGCGATCTCCGGCACGTCGCATAGGGTGCGGATATGGTCCCACTTGCCCATGCCCATCGGGCCACGGGCTTCTTCGATGGACACCTGCACGTCGAACTCGGCGAAGGCTTCGACGAAGATCTGGGTCGGGGCGAACGAGCCGAAGTCGACCACGGTGCCGGCCCAGTCGAGGATGGCGGCTTGCAGCTGGGTGGGGTTGCTGTAGTTCATGTGCGCATTTTCCTTGAATTGGGTGGGCAGAGGGTCAGATGTCCAGTACTTCCATTTCCCGCAGCACCTCGGCCACGGCATTGACGGCGGCCTGCATGCCATCGGCGCCGACCACGCCGATGCAGCCGACGCGGAAGGTCTCGACCTGGGTCAGCTTGCCCGGGTAGAGGATGAAGCCCTTGGCCTTGACCCGCTCGTAGAAGTCCTTGAACTGGTAGCGCGGGTCCTTCGGCGCGTGGAAGGTGACGATGATCGGCGCCTGGATGTCGGCGGGCAGGAAACTCTGCAGGCCGATTTTCGCCATGCCGTCGAGCAAGGTCTTGCAGTTATCGGTGTAGCGTTGGTGACGGGCGGGCAGCCCACCCTCTTCGTTGTATTGCTGCAGCGCTTCGTGCAGGGCAGCGACCACGTGGGTCGGCGGGGTGAAGCGCCACTGGCCGGTCTTGGCCATGTAGGCGTGCTGGTCGTGCAGGTCCATGGCCAGGGAGTGGGCGTTGCCTTCGGCGGCGGCCAGGGCGGCTTTCTCGGCGAAGACAAAGCCCATGCCTGGCACGCCTTCCAGGCACTTGCCGGAGGCGGCGATCAGCGCTTCGAAGGGGATCTGGCGGGCGTCGATCGGCAGCGCGCCGAACGAGCTCATGGCGTCGATGATCAGGCGCTTGCCGTGGCGCCGGATCACCTGGGCGATCTCGGGCAGCGGGTTGAGGATGCCGGTGCTGGTCTCGCAGTGGATCAGCGCCACATGGGTCACGGCGGGGTCGGCGGCCAGCAGGCGGTCGACGTCCGCGGCGGTGGTCGGCTGGTCCTCGGCGGTCTCGAAGGTGCTGTAGGCGCGGCCCAGCACCTTGCAGATCTTCGCCAGGCGCTGGCCGTAGGCGCCGTTGATCAGCACCAGCACCTTGCCGTCACGGGGGACCAGGGTGCCGAGGGCGGCCTCGACGGCGAAGGTGCCGCTGCCTTGCAGGGGCACGCAGTGGTGGCTGGCGCTGCCGTCGATGATGGCCAGCAGTTGTTCGCACACGCTGGCGGTCAGCTGGTTGAAGTCGCGATCCCACGACCCCCAGTCCACGAGCATGGCCTGGCGGGTGCGGATCGAGGTGGTCAATGGACCGGGGGTCAGCAGGATCGGTGCGTTGCTCATTCCGTGGTTCCTCACTATGCGGTGGGCTGGAAACTAGTGGGGCTAGGTTGCAATTCGCTGTGTCATCAATCAAATTGTTTGTAGATATTCCAGCCATAAGTCAGGCCGATAGATATGAACCTGTTCCAGCTCCGCGCCTTCGACGCCGTCGCCCGCGAGGGCAGTTTCACCCGCGCCGCCGAGCGCCTGTTCATCAGCCAGCCGGCGGTGACCGGGCATGTAAAGGCGTTGGAGGAGCACTACCAGATCACCTTGCTGCGCCGTACCGCCCGGCGGGTCGAGCTGACGGAGGAGGGTGCGCGCCTGGCGGCCATCACCCGGGCCATGTTCGGCCTGGCCGAGGAAGCCCAGTCCATGCTCGAGGCTAACCGGCAGTTGCTGACCGGGCGCCTGGAGGTGGCGGCTGACGGCCCGCACCGGGTGATGCCGATGCTGGCGCAGCTGCGCGAGCGCTACCCGGGTATCACCGTCAACCTGCGCCTGGGCAATGCCCAGGAAACCCTGGCCGCGTTGTTGTCGGAACATGCCGATGTGGCCGTGCTGACCGAGATCGAGCCGCGCAAGGGCCTGCACCTGCAGGCGTTGTGCGAGTCGCGGTTGTGTGCACTGTTGCCCGTGGGGCATGCGTGGACGGATACCGGGGGAGACTTGCCGCTGGCCGAGCTGGACAGGCAGATCATGGTGCTGCGCGAGCCCAGTTCGACCACCCGGCGCACCTTCGACAAGGCCTGCGCCGACGCGGGTGTGCAACCTAGGGTGCTGCTGGAGCTGGACAGCCGCGAAGCGGTCACCGAGGCGGTGGCGGCGGAACTGGGCATCGGCGTGGTGTCCTCCACCGAAGTGGCCCATGACCCGCGGGTGGTGGCCCGCCCCCTGGCCGGTCAGGGCCTGGTCAACCAGCACATGGTCGGTTGCCTGGAGCGCCGTCGCGAGCTGCGCCTGATCCAGGCGTTTCTCGGGCTGGCGGCTGCCGCGTGATGGCTGTTTCGAGCGCGACGGCCTAAGATGGCCGGCCTACAGCCGACGGGACCGTCGATGAGCGAGAAAGACACCATTTCCATGCAGCTGGTGCGTGAAGCGCTGTTGCAGACTTGCCCGGCGGGCCAGCCCGATGTCGGCTTGCTGGTCCGGGCGGGCATCGAGATCGGCCGGCTCGACCTGCCCGAGGCGCGGGTCAGCGCCGAGGCCTATGCCCGCCTGTGGCGCCTGTTGGCTCGTCGTTGCAACGACGAGTTCTTTGCCATGGATCCGCGCGGCCTGCGTAGCGGCAGCCTCGCGTTCATGTGCCGGGCGAGCATGGCGCAGCCCACCCTTGGCGCTGGTCTGGAGGTTGTGCTGGGGTTTCTGGCGCTGATGCTCGAAGACCTGCAACCGAGTCTGGTCCGCCAGCAGAGCCTGGCAGAGATCGTCATCAACGAACCGCTGGAGCAGCCACGGCGTGCGTTCACCTACTTCACCTTCTGGATGATCGTGCATGGCGTCGCCTGCTGGCTGGCCGGCCGGCGGATTCCGATCCTGGCCATCGAGCTGCGCTGCCCCGAGCCGCCGTTCTGCGACGATTACCGGGTCATGTTCTCGCAGAATCTGACGTTTGAGCGTCCACGCACGCGCATGATCATCGCTGCCGATTGCCTGACCCTGCCGATCCGGCGCACGCCGCAGGAGTTGCAGCGGTTCCTGGCCGAAGCGCCGGGCAACATACTGGTCAAGTACCGCGACCCTGGCAGTCTGGCGCTACGCATTCGTACGACATTGCTGGAGATCGAGCCAGGCGCATGGCCGGATGCGCAGACGGTGGCGCAGAACCTGTGCATGTCGGTGGCGACCTTGCGGCGGCGCCTGTCCGAGGAAGGGCACAGCTACCAGGGCATCAAGGACAGTTTGCGTCGAGAATTGGCGATCACCTGGCTGGCCGAGCCAGCGCTTGGCCTTGCCGACGTCGCGCAACGCCTGGGCTTTGCCGACGCCAGCTCGTTCTACAAGGCATTTCGCAAGTGGTTCGGTTGCAACCCAGGCCATTACCGCAACCTGATCATCCAAGGCGAAATGCCGCACCGGCTGGCGCCGTTTCCCTCTGTGCCGGGTGGGGCGAGCTGACTAGTGTCGAGGGTTCTGAAACCGCAGGATGCTTCGTCATGTCAGCAACTACAACGCCCCAACCAGCAGCGACGGTCACGCCACACGCGATCACGGACGACTTCATCAAGGCGCAACTGCCTGATTGGCTCAAGGAGGCCAAGGCCGAGCAACTCGATGCCTTGTGCGATTGCCTCAAAACTCACGATACCAACGCTCGTCAACTGGCTTTGGCGACCCAAGCGCTGCTGTCGCCACAGCAGTTTGCCGAACAGGTGTTCCACCCGCTCCTGGCTGATCTCGACAAAGGCACGCATGAAGTCAAGGCACTGCAGTGGCTGGATATTCGGCAAGGCACTTCGGGGCTCTTAAGCGCGCCCTCCGCGGTGCGTTGGGGACTGCGCGCTCCCGCCTTGTTGCGTTTGATGCAGGGATTCGAAGAGGGCGCGCAGTTCTTCTCCGGTAGTGGCGTCGTGTGCCCTGGCAGTAACACGGTGCTGTCCGGCGACGCCGACGATTTTGCCGCGCGTTGCAGGGCGCTGGACGCTGGCAAGCAGTATCAAGATCTACTCGACCGGCAGTTCGATGGGGCGACTGTGGCGCTGCTGACCCGTCACCAGCGTTCGGGGTTTGCCCTGGCGTGCCAGCACGCACTGGTGCAGGGCCATTTGTCCGAGTCTCAGCATGCCGCGTTGCAGCATTTGATCCATGACATGCCCAGCCTGTCGGAGGCGCCGCTGCGCTCCAATGCCGGCGAGTTGCGCATGCTCGATTGCACGCTGATCAACGCGCTGCTGATTCAACTGTACGACAAGGCAAACAAGGCGGCCGGCGTGGTGCTTTACCTGCCGGTCGATCACCAGCAACCACTGCGTTGCTTCGATTCGTTCGAGTCGCTCTCCGAGCACCTGGTGGCGGCGCTGCGAGAGCAGGACTTCAGACGCCGTGTGCGTGGCCTGGTGACCCTGCACGAGCAGCCTGACTTTCTGGAAACCATGCTCAAGCGTTTGTCCGACGATGTCCCCGACCTCAATCTGCAACGCCGCGCGGCTCAGGACAACAATGTCTTCGCATTGCTGGCGCGCAGCCAGGTGGCGCGAATCAAGGCCGATGGTCGATTGCTGCTGGTGTGCGCCGCCGACGCTGACCACGCGGCCGCTGATCGCCGTATCAAGCGCTGGGAGGGGGTCGGGCTCGCTTTGCTGGGTGTCGCGGGCATGGCGGTCCCTGCCATTGGCATGGTGCTGCTTGGAAAATTGTTGGTGGACACCCTTGGCGAGGTCTATGCCGGGGTGGGGGACTGGCAGCAAGGCCATCAGCACGAGGCCTTGGACCATATGATCGAAGTGGCCAAGACGGTCGCGGTGACGGCGGTGACTGGGGCCGGTGTGGCGTTGGTCGCCCGTGGTTTCGCTGGCAGCGCCTTCGTCGACGCGCTGGAACCTGTCGAACTCGTCGATGGCAAGCAGCGGCTGTGGAACCATGACTTGAGTGTCTACGAGTCGACGCCCGAGCAACCGGTGTTGCAGGAAAACGGCCTCTACGCGGTCGGAAACCGACGCTGGTTGCACGTGGACCGGCGTTACTACGAAGTCCGGCAGACGGCCCCCGAGCAGCCCTGGCGCTTGTGTCATCCCCACGACCAGGACGCGTTCGCGCCAAGCATCGAGTACAACGGCGAACGCTGCTGGCGCATCTGTCTGGAGCGCCCGCTGGAGTGGGATGATAGCTGCGCCATGCTCAATCGTCTGTGGCCTCATCAGGTGCCGCTGGACCCGCAGCGTGCCGAACAGATCCTGACGGTGGCGGGCGTCGACCAGGACGAGCTGCGTGGTGTGCTGGTACAGAATCGGCCCGCGCCGGTCAACCTGCGCGACACGCTGCGTCGCTTCGAGGCCGATGCGCGTGTCACCGCGGTATTCAAGGCTGTGAAGGCCCCGGGCGCGACGCTGGAGGATGCCCAGGTGCTGGCGTGGTGCCGTACCCGGCCAGGTATGCAGGCTGTGGATGCACCTGGCGCAGCGGTGTGGCTCGCCGACCGGCAAGCCGAAGTGCAAGCGCTGCTGTTTGAGCATCTGGCGCGTATCACGCCCCCGGGCAACCCATTGTTCACGCTGGTGAAGCGGGACTTCCCGGGCTTGCCTGACGCTTATGCCGAGGAGGCGGTGCGAGAATGCGATGCGGTGGTCGAGCAGGTGGCCAGGGTCGAGGCACGAGTGCCTTACACGGTCGCAACCAAGGTACGCTCGCTGTTGCAGCTGGCGCGGCTGAACCGGGCAATGGAAGGGTTGTACCTGAACAGCGCCTACTGCGAGGATGCTGGCCTGTTGGTCATGCGACTGCTCGAGAAGCTGCCGATGTGGCCGACCCGAGTCGGTCTCGAGCTGCGCGCCGAGGATGGCCGTATGCTGGCGATCACCAATCCGGCGGTGGCGAGTGATGCGAGGATCGTGCTGGCTCGACGAGACGGTGCGATGCGCTTGTATGACGCGCAAGGCATGCAACGTGACTCCGAGGTGGCCGCGCCGGGGAATCTGTTCCAGGCGATCATCGCCGCGCTCGACGAGAGCCAGCGAAGTGCGCTCGAGCTTGAGCCGAGTGACCCTGCGCAATCGCTGCGCCTTGCGTTGATCAAGGCTTTACCGGAAAAACGCAGCGACTGGTACTCATTGCTTGACATGCAAGCGTCCACGCCATGGTTCAACCCTGGAAAAAGGTTGCCTGACGGCCGGGTCGGTTACACGCTCGGTGGGCGGTCTTCGAGAAACACCGCGCGCAATGGCATCACCATCCTCAGAGAGCGCATTCGCGCGCTCTATCCCGTGCTCGACGATGCCCAGGTCGAGAGCAAGGTCGCGCAATTGCGACGTGATCCGCTGGGCCGCAGCCCGCTTGAGGCGTTGTTGTACGAGGAGAGCAACTACAACTTGCTCGACATCGCGCTGCGTGAATGGGCGCAAGCGCATGCGCCATCGGCGTCCCCGGGATTGCGTGGCATCGTGGCCAGGCGCCTGCGTGAAGCGTGGCGCTATGAAAGTGAAGTGATCTACAGCAGGGAGGGAGAGGTGCGGGGCCGGGTGCTCGACCTGAGCAATTGTCGCATTCAGGAACTGCCCAGACTGCCGGAACAGGTAGACCTTACGCACATCACCAACCTGGTAATGTGCCGAATGGCGCTGAGGGAAGTGCCTCACAGGTTTTTGCGGTGCTTCGATGGCTTGCGTTTCCTGAATGTGAGCAACAACCAGTTGATCGCGCTGCCATCGAGCATCGCACAATGCGGGAACCTGGTTGAACTGCGAGCCTCCGGCAATCGCATTGAAATGGACGCGGCGGATGAGCGGTTGCTTTCGCAGATGTCACGCTTACGGACGATCGACCTCAGCAATAATCCGATTCGCCTGCTGAACCTGCATTTCAATGAGCCGACGCAATTGCGGCACCTGGACGTGAGCCGTTGCCGGTTGCGGACGATGCCTGCCGGATTGCAGGACTGCGCGTTTCTGTCACTTGCCGACCTCAGTGGCAACCAGATCCGGACTGTGCCCGCCGAGGTGCTCAGCATGCCCGCGGCGTTCAGGTACCGGTTGCGCACGGACTTCAACCCGATGTCATTGCAGGTGCGCCGCGAGCTTTACTGGATGGACCCGGTTCACAACCATGGGGAGGAAATCGTCCAGGAGCGCATCTTGACGCCTGCCAAGGAGCGCTGGGTTGCGCTTGCGCCCGAGGATGAACAGGGGCGCAGCAGGGCCCTGTGGGAGCGCCTGGCAGGGATGGAAGATAGTCGAGAGTTGTTCCGTTTGCTGCGCTCACTCACCGAAACGGCGGACTTCCGTTCTGCCAGTACCTACCTCGCCGGCCAGTTGTGGGAGTTGTTGCAGGCCATCGACGGTGACGCGGCCTTGCGTGAGCTGATCTTCGCCGACTCCAGCGAGCCAGGCGAGTGCGTCGACAGGATCGCTGATCGTTTTAGCGCACTGATTATCCAGAAGATGGTGCACCAGGCCACGGCGAAGGCTGCGACCGGCAAGGGCGGGGAAGAACTGCTCAAGCTGGGCCGGCAGTTGTTCCGGCTGGAGCAAGTGGACTTGCTGGCCAGGAATGAGGCTGCGCGAAGAGAGATGGGGGGTGTATACGTCGATGTGCTCGAAGTGGTGATCGGCTATCGCATCGCGCTGACCAAGGCGCTGGATTTGCCAGGGCAGCCAAGGAACATGCAGTTCGTGGCATTGGCGGGCATCACCGACGATCTCGAGCAGACGGTATTGGCGGCGGTGAAGGCCAGCGAGACGGACGAGGCATTGGCAAAAAGCCTCGCGGGGCGCGATTTCTGGCGCAAATATGTGGAGGCACGGCACCCGGCGCTGTTCGACGAGATCCTCGAACGCGCCGGCGCGGAAGGCACCAGGCTCGACGAAGACAAGAGCCTGAGCAGCGCGGAGTATGACCGTCGCTGGCGTGTGCTCAAGGTCACGCGTGAACAGGAGGAATATGCCGTGACGATCCAGCTCGCCCACGAGGCCTTGATCATGCAATCCGCCGGGCAACCGCTCGATCCGGTCTAATCCGCTCAGCCCGATTGACAGCTTTGGCCATTGCCGGATGAGCTGACCGGCGCGAACATCGTCAGACCGATGTGCACTCCAACAATAAGAAACCAGGAGTCTGACGATGCGCGATTATGCCGAGGCCGCTCGTTCGTTCGACCATGCCCGAGCCGCTGCCGCGGCGTTGCATGGCAATCTCGAGGCCCTCAACGCCTGTGTCGAGTGCTGCGACCGCCACAGCGGCAGCGACAAAACCGCCCTGGTCTGTGAAGACCGCGATGGCAACAGCGAGCGCTATACCTTCGATCAACTGCAGGTCCTGGCCGCACGCTTTGCCAACGTGCTCAAGGCCCAGGGCGTGGGGGCCGGCGACCGCGTCGCCGGGCTCATGCCGCGTACTCCCGAACTGCTGGTGACCATTCTCGCCACCTGGCGCCTGGGCGCGGTCTACCAACCGCTGTTCACCGCTTTCGGCCCCAAGGCCATCGAGCACCGTCTCGAGCAGTCCCATGCCAAGGTGGTGGTCACTGATCGCCACAACCGGCCCAAGCTCGATGAGGTGGAGGACTGCCCGATCCTCGTCACGGTCGGTGCCGCCGAGGGTGAGCTGGACTTCCACCGCAGTCTCGAGACTGCCGCCAGCGATTGCGCGCCGGTGATGCGTAACGGCAACGATCCATTCCTGCTGATGTTCACCTCGGGCACCACTGGCCCGGCCAAGCCACTGGAAGTGCCATTGCGCGCCATCGTCGCGTTCCAGGGCTACATGCGCGACGCCATCGGCCTGCGAGCGGACGACAACTTCTGGAACCTGGCCGACCCCGGCTGGGCCTACGGCCTTTACTACGCGGTCACCGGGCCGCTGTCGCTGGGCCACGCCACCACCTTCTACGACGGCCCGTTCAGTGTCGAAAGCTGTGCGCGGGTCATCGACAAGCTGGGCATCACCAATCTGGCGGGCTCGCCCACAGCCTACAGGCTGCTGATCGCGGCGGGCAGCGCGTTTGCGGCGCCGATCAAGGGGCGCCTGCGGGTGGTCAGCAGTGCCGGCGAACCGCTCAATCCGGAAGTGATCCGCTGGTTCGCCGACGAACTTGGGGTGACTATCCACGACCACTACGGCCAGACCGAGCTGGGCATGGTGCTGTGCAACCACCATGCGCTGGCGCACCCGGTGCACCTGGGCTCGGCCGGCTTCGCCATTCCCGGCCACCGCATCGTGGTGGTGGACGAGCAGGGCAATGAACTGCCTGCCGGCCAGCCTGGCATTCTCGCGGTGGACCGCGAGCAGTCGCCGCTGTGCTGGTTCGCCGGTTACCACGGGCTGCCAACCAAGGCGTTCGTTGGCAGGTACTACCTGTCCGGCGACACCGTCGAGCTCAACCAGGATGGCAGCATCAGCTTCGTCGGCCGCAGCGACGATGTGATCACCACCTCGGGCTACCGAGTCGGCCCGTTCGATGTTGAAAGCGCACTGATTGAGCACCCGGCGGTGGTCGAGGCGGCTGTGATCGGCAAACCCGACCCGGAACGCACGGAGCTGATCAAGGCCTTCGTGGTGCTCGCCCACGGTTATCAGGGCAGTACCGAACTTGAGGAAACCCTGCGCCAGCACGTGCGCCAGCGCCTCTACGCCCACGCCTACCCGCGTGAAATCGAATTCGTCGGCGAGCTGCCCAAGACCCCGAGCGGCAAGCTGCAACGCTTCATCCTGCGCAATCAGGAAATCGCCCGACAACAAGCCGCGCAGCCGATCGCTGCGGGCGCCTGAAGGAAGACCGACATGCACATCACTCAAAAGAACTTCATCGTCAGCGGCGCGGCCTCGGGCCTGGGCGCCGCCACCGCGCAGATGCTCATCGAGGCTGGCGCCAAGGTCATGCTGGTCGATCTGAATGCTGCGGCGGTTGAAGCCAAGGCCGCCGAGCTGGGCGCCAATGCCCGTTTCGCGGTGGCCGACATCAGCGACGAACAGGCCGCCAAGGCGGCGGTCGATGCCGCTGTCAGTGCTTTTGGCAATCTGCACGGACTGGTCAACTGCGCGGGTATCGTCGGCGCTGAGAAGGTCCTGGGCAAGAATGGGCCGCATGCCCTGGGCAGCTTCGCCAAGGTCATCAACGTCAACCTGATCGGCAGCTTCAACCTGTTGCGCCTGGCCGCCGCAGCCATGGCCGAAGGGCCGGCGGACGAGGGCGGCGAGCGGGGCGTGATCATCAATACCGCCTCCATCGCCGCCTATGACGGCCAGATCGGCCAGGCCGCCTATGCCGCCTCCAAGGGCGCCATCGCCAGCCTCACCCTGCCGGCGGCCCGCGAACTGGCGCGCTTCGGCATCCGCGTGATGACCATCGCCCCGGGCATTTTCGAAACCCCGATGATGGCCGGCATGACCGACGAAGTGCGTGCCTCGCTGTCCGCCGGCGTGCCGTTCCCTCCACGCCTGGGCCGCCCGCAGGAGTACGCGGCGCTCGCCCGCCATATCATCGAGAACAGCATGCTCAACGGCGAGGTGATCCGCCTCGACGGCGCGCTGCGCATGGCTGCCAAGTAAGGAGAACCGAACATGAGCCTGAATCACGATCCGATTGTCATCGTCAGCGCCGTGCGCACGCCGATGGGCGGCCTGCAAGGCGACCTCAAGAGCCTGACCGCGGCGCAGCTGGGCAGCGCGGCCATCCGCGCCGCCGTCGAGCGTGCCGGCATCGATGCCGGCAGTGTCGAGCAGGTGCTGTTCGGCTGCGTGCTGCCGGCCGGCCAGGGTCAGGCACCGGCGCGCCAGGCGGCGCTGGGTGCCGGCCTGGACAAGCACACCACCTGCACCACCTTGAACAAGATGTGCGGCTCTGGCATGCAGGCGGCGATCATGGCCCATGACCAGTTGCTGGCCGGCAGCGCCGATGTCATCGTCGCCGGTGGCATGGAAAGCATGACCAACGCCCCGTACCTGCTGGACAAGGCCCGTGGCGGCTACCGCATGGGCCACGGCAGGATCATCGACCACATGTTCATGGACGGCCTGGAAGACGCCTACGACAAGGGTCGCCTGATGGGCACCTTCGCCGAGGACTGCGCGCAGAAGGGCGACTTCAGCCGTGAGGCTCAGGACGCCTTCGCCATCGCTTCGCTGACCCGTGCCCAGGAAGCGATCAAGAGCGGCCGCTTCGCCGCCGAGATCGTTCCGGTGGAAGTCACCGAGGGCAAGGAAAAACGCGTCATCAAGGACGACGAGCAGCCGCCCAAGGCGCGCCTGGACAAGATCCCGCAGCTCAAGCCGGCCTTCCGCGAAGGCGGCACCGTCACCGCGGCCAACTCCAGTTCCATCTCTGACGGCGCCGCCGCGCTGGTGCTGATGCGTCGCTCAGAGGCTGAGAAACGCGGCCTCAAACCGCTGGCGGTGATCCATGGCCACGCGGCCTTTGCCGACACCCCGGCGCTGTTCCCCACCGCGCCCATTGGCGCTATCGACAAGCTACTCAAGCGCACTGGCTGGAACCTGTCCGATGTCGATCTGTTCGAGATCAACGAGGCCTTCGCCGTGGTCACCCTGGCGGCCATGAAGCACCTCGACCTGCCCCATGACAAAGTCAATATTCACGGCGGCGCCTGCGCCCTGGGCCATCCGATCGGCGCCTCGGGCGCACGCATTCTGGTGACCCTGCTGTCGGCCCTGCGCCAGAACAACCTGCGCCGTGGCGTGGCGGCCATCTGCATCGGCGGTGGCGAAGCGACGGCCATGGCGGTCGAGTGCCTGTACTGAGGTGAATCATGCTGGTAACTGAAGAACAACAACAGATCGCCGACGCCGTGCGCGACTTCGCCCAGGAGCGTCTGAAGCCGTTTGCCGAACAGTGGGACAGGGAGCACCGCTTCCCCAAGGAGGCCATCGAGGAGATGGCCGGCCTGGGCCTGTTCGGCATGCTGGTGCCGGAGCAGTACGGCGGCAGCGACACCGGCTATGTGGCCTATGCCATGGCCCTGGAGGAGATCGCCGCCGGTGACGGCGCCTGCTCGACCATCATGAGCGTGCACAATTCGGTGGGCTGCGTGCCGATCCTCAAGTTCGGCAGCGAGGCGCAGAAGCAGCAGTTCCTGGCGCCACTGGCCAGCGGCTCGATGCTCGGCGCCTTTGCCCTGACCGAGCCCCAGGCCGGCTCCGACGCCAGCAGCCTGAAGACCCGCGCCCGCCTGGACGGCGATCACTACGTGCTCAACGGCAGCAAGCAGTTCATCACCTCCGGGCAGAACGCCGGAGTGGTGATCGTCTTCGCCGTCACCGATCCAGACGCTGGCAAGCGCGGCATATCGGCCTTCATCGTGCCCACCGATTCACCGGGTTACCAGGTGGCGCGAGTCGAGGACAAGCTTGGCCAGCATGCCTCCGACACCTGCCAGATCGTCTTCGACAACGTGCGCGTGCCGGTGGGCAACCGCCTGGGTGAAGAAGGGCAGGGCTACAAGATTGCCCTGGCCAACCTCGAAGGCGGGCGGATTGGCATCGCCTCGCAGTCGGTGGGCATGGCCCGCGCCGCATTCGAGGCGGCACGCGACTACGCCAACGAGCGGCAGACCTTCGGCAAGCCACTGATCGAGCACCAGGCCGTGGCCTTCCGCCTGGCCGACATGGCAACCAAGATCGCCGTGGCCCGGCAGATGGTGCTGCACGCCGCCGCCCTGCGCGATGCCGGACGCCCGGCGCTGGTGGAAGCCTCGATGGCCAAGCTTTTCGCCTCGGAAATGGCCGAAAAGGTCTGTTCGGACGCCTTGCAGACCCTCGGCGGTTATGGCTATCTGAGCGACTTCCCGCTGGAGCGGATCTACCGCGATGTGCGGGTCTGCCAGATCTACGAAGGCACCAGCGACATTCAGCGCATGGTCATTGCGCGCAATCTTTGAAGGAGCAGACTGCATGGCATTCGAAACCATCCTGTTGGACATCCACGGCAAGGTCGGCCTGATCACCCTCAATCGCCCGCAGGCGCTGAACGCGCTGAACGCGCAGATCGTCGGCGAGATCAACTTGGCCCTGGACCAGCTGGAGAAGGATCCAAACATCGGCTGTGTGGTGTTGACCGGTTCCGCCAAGGCCTTCGCCGCCGGCGCTGACATCAAGGAAATGGCCGAGCTGCAGTATCCGCAGATCTACGTCGAAGACCTGTTCAGCGATTCCGATCGCATCGCCAACCGGCGCAAGCCGATCATCGCCGCGGTGTCGGGCTTCGCCCTGGGCGGTGGCTGTGAGCTGGCGATGATGTGCGACTTCATCCTGGCCGCCGACAACGCCAAGTTCGGCCAGCCGGAAATCAACCTCGGCGTGCTGCCGGGCATGGGCGGCACCCAGCGCTTGACACGTGCCGTGGGCAAGGCCAAGGCGATGGAGCTGTGCCTGACCGGTCGCCTGATGGGCGCCGAGGAAGCCGAGCGTGCCGGCCTGGTGGCGCGTATCGTGCCTCAGGCCGAGCTGGTGGAGGAGGCGCTGAAGGTGGCCGCGACCATCGCCAGCAAGTCGATCCCGGTGAGCATGATGGTCAAGGAGAGCGTCAACCGCGCCTTCGAGGTCACCTTGAGCGAAGGCGTTCGCTTCGAGCGCCGGGTGTTCCATGCCGCGTTCGCCACCGAAGACCAGAAAGAGGGCATGGCTGCGTTCATTGCCAAGCGCGAGGCGCAGTTCAAGGACCGCTGACGGGAAGGGGGCGCAGCCTGGACCGCGCCCCCTGGCTTACAGGTCGAAGAAGTATCGGGCGGCGGCCGTGCTGGTGATCGGTGCGCGATAGACGTCGAACACCCTGCCGCTGGCATCGCTGTAGCGCTGGCCGGGCATGTGCCGTTGCGCTGCTGTTTTCAGATGCCCGGCGGTGAAGTCAGCCTTGGCCGCGGTCATCGACGGGTAGTGGAAGTGCGCATACCACAGAACCTTGCCTGCATGGCTGATACTGTATTCGTCGAGAAAATCGGCGGGCCGGCCCTTGAGCCTGGCCAGTCGGTTGCGGCCCCCCGTGGCACGCAATTGCACGTGCCCGCCATCGGCCAGGTACATGACTTCACCCATGCGCGGTTTCTGCGTGAGGGCGGCTGACACGCGTAGCCGCGTCGCCGTTTCCTGCAACTCGTCCGCCAGCCTGCGCAGGGATCCGGCGACCAGCTCGGCATCCTTGCCGGCACGGGCCTCGTCGGTTTCGTTGTTCTCGGTCAGACATGTCTCGATGGCGTTGACCCGTTCGAGCAGGCGGGTGCGTTGATAAAGCACGCTCTCCTCGATTTCCACCGGCAGATAGCGATTCGCGTGCGCTTGCAGGTTCGACACCTCGTCGCGGGCCTGCTCAAACAACGTGTCGCTCTCCCTGAGCAGGCGTTTGAGGGGCATCTGGATTGGGCGTGAGGTAGGCTGGTCAGGCTTGAGCTCCACCCAGTCGCCCTGCTTGAGGTGGTAGGTGCGCGCGGGTGTCTTGTCCTCCGGCCCGGGAATATCGACGGTGTTGGCATCGTCGCTGCGCGGATCGGCCAGGAGCAGCCCGTGCTCGGTGGTCTCGATCAGCCCGGGCACCTTCTTGCGCAGTTGCCCCAGTGTACTGATTGGCGGGTAATCGGGCAGTTCGTTCAGGTCATTGCGGTTTCGCTCAAGCACCCAGGCGAGTTGTTCATTTATCTCCTGTAGAGTCTCCAGCGCCGCGCCGTCCTTGACCAATGTGGTGAAGATTTGCAGTTGTCGCGTCGCGGCCTGAAGGTGGCCGACGATACTGCGCAGCAATCTGGCGGTGATCTCGTCGTCGGCGTTTTCCAGCTTGAACAGTTTTGTACGCTGGGCAATACCCAGCTCGAAGCTGCTCCAGAAGCGATCACTCCAGTAGCACGCCTCGTCGCTCAGACCGTGTACCAGGCTCATGCGGTTGAGCAATCCTTCGAGACGCAAGAAGCGCAGGATCAGTTCTCTCTCCGCAGTTGCTGGCACACTGATAGCGAGGTCCCGCCATTGGCGGATCTCGGGTTGTTGGGGGCTGGCCAGCTTGTTCAGCTCATCCTGGCAGTGGCGCAGGCGTCGATTGTTACCGATCATCCGCTCAATCAAGGGCGCAAGTCTGTCCAGGCGAGCGGCGATGATTCTGACGTCCGTGGGGGTAAGCGTCTCACCGGCCTGCTGGAGGCGGGCAGCTTTGAGCAACTGGCTCCGATCAGGTTGATAGCGCAGGTGCAGGACCTTGTGCAGCAGCCGCTGGCAGAAGCTGTCCTGATACAGCGCGAAAGCATGGACTTTCTTGAAGTCCTTCACCGGCTGCAAAGCGTTGCGCTGTTTCAGGTGTTCGATATGCGTCGCCCAGAACGCCGACAGCGTGTCGAGCTTGTCCTGGCAGGTCTGCAGGCGGGCGTCATCTAGCGGTGCGGCCACCAGCTTCTCAAGGGTGGCCTGTTCCCGGATCCTGGCATCGATGGTGTCCTTGTCGGCCTTGATCAATGCGTTGACGGCGCGCAGGGCACTTTCCTTTTCCAGTTGCAGCTTGCGGATCTGCGCGGACAGTGGCATGCCCCCCTTGAGCGTCAACCTCAGGTCCAACTGCCAGCGTCCGGCCTCGTCGGGGCGCAGCCAAGGGCCTGCGGTTTCGTCAGGGCCGATGATGCGCATCTGGTTGCGAGGCATGTCGAGCATGACGTGGTACAGGTTGCCATGCAGCTGCGCATAGAACTTGTCACCCTGCAGGTACAGGCCACGCAAGGGGCCGCTGGGCACCGGTTCACCGAGTGAAGCGGGGATGATATCCGCCCGTAACGCGCGCAGTGCGGAGTTCTGCCCGGCAGTCAGGGATTGGGTGGATCGCGTCCAGCTGAAGTCGAGATGGAGCAAAGAGGCGGCCTGGACCACGGTGGGGGGCACGGGTTGCTGTTCGGATGCGCCAAGCGCCGTGACCGGTGCGCCAAGCGTGCGCGCCTTTGCGCTTTGCTCATGCAGGCGGGTAATCGAATGGGTGACCAGCAGCAGGGCGATATTGACCAGCAGGTTGACCGCGGCCTGCTCGTGCCCGGTGGGGTCGAGTTCGGCGTCGGTGTTGACGAAGTCGGCCAGCGCCACTTCCATCTGCGCCAGCCATGCCACCCTGCCCAGTGTGCCGCCCGCCAGGGGAAGCAGGGTGTTGAACAGCAGCCAGCCCAGCTCTTTCCAGCGCGTCCAGCGGGTCTGTGCGCTGGTCGAGGCATGCGCTTCAAACGTCTGGATCGATTCGTTGACGCAGGCAAGGTAGAGATCTGCGCCGACATCGCTGGAACTTGGTTCGATGGTCAGCTCCACCGGAGCTGGCCTGCCGAAAGGGATGGCGCTGGTGTCATCCAGTGGAACGAACAGGTGAGGCTCGAGGAAGCCGCCATGGGCATAGAATCTGTGGACTTCGGCCGGAAGGCGTTGCAGCAGGTCATCCTGCAGGGCGCCAGGGGTACTGATGGCCACGAACAGCGCCAGCCGATCGCTGAACTGCAACAGGCTATCCTCGTGCAGGGGACGGTACAACAGGCAACTGTCGGCACTGGGTGACCGTGGCTCGATGAGCCAGGTATTGCGTGGATAGTCCACTGTCGAGCCGGGGGCCTTGAGCAGGCCCAACGGTCGGATGACCCAGCGCTTCGGGTCATTGTCATCGTCGTCTGCGCTGCTGAACACCTGGCTGATATGGCTGGCAACGTCCTGATCCGCCAGTTTTCCGCGCAGGTAGAGCTCCTGCGCCAGTGCGGGCAATTGGCTGCCGAGTTGCGCGATGAGCAGGCGTTGACGCTGCTCGCGTTGGGCGCTGTCATCCAACAGCTTGCTGCGTAGCATGGCGGGGAATGCGCTGGCGATGTCCAGCTCGCTGACCACCGTGCGCAGGTAGTTTTCGTCCAGCCAGCCAGGCAGCAGGTCTGCGTTGTTCGAGAGCAACTCCACCCGCCCTGGCCTGAGCAGCCCGATATTGGCAATCGCCAATTGGGCGAGGGAGAAGGTGACGGGATCTACCTCGCCCGTGCTGGCAAGCCCAGGGCGCGCGGCGGCGGTGGCGATGGTCTGGTAGTTGACGACCCGGACCTGCCTGGGGTCAAGCGGGGCGCGCGGATAATCCGCTTCGAAGCGTGCGGCCAGTTGCCGGTAGGCGAAGTCTTCGGCATTGTCGATACCGTCGAGCCAGAACTGCCCGTTGGTATTCTGGCGGGACTGGGCGACGTCGAGCAGTAGCGTGCTGTAGCGCAACAACGGCTGGCTCCTGGCGTTACGCAGCCAATCCGGAAGAAGGGCCGATATCGCGTTGCGTTGCTTGGATTCGGCCTCGCTGCACAGGTCGAGCATGGAGGTAAGCCGGTCCAGCTCCAGGCTCATGTTGATGGCGTCGAGTCTGCTTCGATGGGCCGTGGCGCAATGGTCGATCACCCGTAGTTGCTGTTCCAGCACACCCAGCGCCATGCTTTCGAAGTCCCCTTGAGCGGTCTGACCGATACTGACTTCCCGGGAGGTGGTCCGGGACCTCGTGGGCCAGTATCGAGCGATGCTCTCCAGCATCTCCTGGCGGGAGGGGAAAGCGAGCAGCTTGCCTGTGAGGGTATAAAGCAGGGTCAGGTTGCGCCTGGGGTCGGTATCGCTGTGTTCGATCAGCAGCGCGCTCGCCAGTTCATTGTCCAGCGTCTCATCCCTGGAAAAGTCCGCGGCAAGCTGCCAGACGCGCAGGCCGGCTGTATTCTGCCGGTTCCTGTGATCGGGGTCGGAATGCACCAGCCTGGCGATGGCCAGGGCGAACGGAGGTAGGCTGCCAGCGTTCTGGTGGGCTTCGATGGCCTCCAGAAAACGGCTGCGAAGTTCTTCGGCGTACCAATGCCAGGGGGTTTCACCACTGCTGTCGAAGTGGCTCCAGTAGCTCGCCAATGATTGCCGGTACACCTCGAGCAGTAACGGTGCGTTGTCATTGATTAGCAGCTCCACCTGGTGCAGAGGTAGAGGCACCTGCCCGGCCGGATCACCATCGACGCGAGCGGTGAGGGTGTCCTCGCCAACCGTGAGGTTGAGTGTCCGGCGTATGCAATAGCGCTCAATGAGCACTTGCGCCAAGGGGCGAACCCACAGGTTGTCGGAACGTGGATTTCGGCTGGCGAGATAAAGTGCCCTTGGATCCTGGGTTGCGTTCGGTAGATAATGCGACCACTGAGCGGCGAGGACATGGTCTGCGGCGTCGAGCAGCTCCGGACGCTCGCTGAACCGTCTGGCAATCTTGCATTGAAGCGGGCTGGAGCGGGCAAGGCGCAGATGTGGTAGGTCGTGCATGATCAAGCCTCATACGTGAGTAAAGGTCGTATGAAGCGGGTTTACGGCGCTTCGCGGTCACTAACCCGCTACCTCCAGCCGCTGCGCCGTTTGCGTTCAGGCGTGATGAAAGCCAGAATCGTTACGACATATTGCTCCCTGGCCGTCGCAAAGCGGCGGCTGCGCACCAGTAGGCGGATTCCTGGCCATTTCGGACAAATCCTCCGTCATTTATGTTGCCCACTGCGACGCGGCACCTTAGACTGCCGCCCCCTGTAAAAGAGTGCCGGTTGGCGCTTGAAGAATTTCGCTACCGACGATACGTCGTCGGCGGCACCTGAATCGCCCAAATGCACATTTTTCATAGAGAAGTCGATGACCAAGGAACAGTTGCTGGCCATGTCGGCCGATGACTACATGAACGCCGAACAGCTCGCGTACTTCACCGCGCTGCTGCAGGCGATGAAAGTCGAAACCCACGAGCGCATCGAACTCAGCCGCAATTCCATCGAAAGCCTGGATACCCCATCGGATCCCGCTGACGTGGCGTCGGTCGAGGAAGAGCGCACCTGGCTGGTCAACGCCATCGATCGTGACCAGCGCCTGCTGCCGCAGTTGGAGATGGCCTTGGACCGCATCGCCGATGAAAGCTTCGGCTGGTGCGACGACAGCGGCGAGCCGATCGGCCTCAAGCGCCTGCTGATCAGCCCGACCACCAAGTACTGCATCGAAGCCCAGGAGCGTCACGAGCAGCTCGACCGCCACCAGCGGCAAGTCTGATCCAGCGCCCACGAAGGCCCCAGGGAGCGATCCCTGGGGCCTTCGTGTTTTCTTGCCCTGTATCAACGGGTGGCCGCCTGCATCCAAGTGAGCGTGGATAATGGCGTTATAGTGGCGTTTAATGTCGTCACAATAACGACATGTGGATGGATCACGAAGATGATGCGAGAAGGATCTCTGCGGGCTGGCGAAGGACCGCGGGCCACCCCCACCCATGCGGGAGCCGCCGTCGCCCTGGGGCGGGGCGTTGCGCTGTGCGCGGTACTGGCGGCGATGGCGTTCGCCGGGCTGTCCTTGTACCTGGCCCTGCCGTTGGCGCTTTTGGTGCTGTGGGTGCCGCTTGCGCGCAAGGCGGTCGTCGCGCAGTCGACGCCTGCCGCGGCCGCGGACAGTTCGCTGCTTCAAGAATTGGCCCGTGGCACCAGCCACAATGCGTTGTCGGCCGCTGCAGTGGCCCATTCGGTACAGCAATTGGCCGCCCGCGTGCAGTCGCAGTTAGGGGCTGCCCAAGACATCGTCGGCAGCGCCGAGATCATGATCACCACCGAGGAACAGACCGCTCAGCTAAGCCAGCAGGCACTGGAAGCCGCACGCTCAGCCCACGGCAGCAGCGTGTTAGGCAGCGAGGTGCTGGCCGAATCCATTCAGTGCATGCGTGATTTGAGTGTGCGTGCTTCGGCCAGCCGCGAGTTGATCGAGGCCTTGCATCAGCGCAGCGAGGATATCGCCCGGGTCACCCTGGTGATCCAGGGCATTGCCAGCCAGACCAACCTGCTGGCGCTCAACGCCGCCATCGAGGCGGCGCGGGCGGGTGAACATGGCCGTGGTTTCGCGGTGGTGGCCGACGAGGTGCGCGGTCTGGCCGGGCGCACCGCCAGCGCCACCGAGGAAGTGGGGCAGATGGTTGCCGACATCCAGGCGCGAACCGCCCAGGTGGTGGCGCAGATCCGCACGCTGGCCGAGGACCTGGGCAAGGGGGTCGGCCAGGTCGAGCAGGCCGGTGGGCAACTGGCGCAGATCGCTAGCCTGGCGGCCAGTGTCGAGGGTCAGGTGAGCGAAATAGCTGGGGGTACCCAGATCAACCAAGCCCAACTCGACACCCTGTTCCAGGCCGTGGCCCAGGTGCGCGGCGATCTGGAGGTCAGCGACCAGCAGACCCGGCGCCTGGCCAAGGCGGCGGTGCAAATGGAGGGGCAGGTGGAAAGCCTCAGCGAACGGTTGGCCGAGGTCGGTCTGGACGCCTACCACCAACGGGTGTTTGAACTGGCGCAGGCGGGTGCGCGGCATATCGGCGAGCGTTTCGAGGCGGATATCGAACAGGGGCGCATTGGCTTGGACGATCTGTTCGACCGGCAATATCGCCCGATTGCCGGCATGCAACCTCCGCGTTTCACCACGCGCTTCGACCACTACACCGATACCGTGCTGCCACAGCTCCAGGAGCCGTTGCTGCAACACGATGGGCTGGTGTATGCCATCGCCTGTACCCAGCAGGGCTATGTGCCGACCCACAACAATGCCTTCAACCAACCACTGACCGGCGATATCGCCCATGACACGGCGCACAACCGCAGCAAGCGCCTGTTCGACGACCGCACGGGCGCTCGCTGTGGCAGTCATCAGCAGCGTGTGCTGTTGCAGACCTATACGCGAGACACGGGAGAGCTGATGCACGACCTGTCGGTACCGATCTTTGTCGCAGGTCGACACTGGGGTGGCCTGCGTCTGGGGTATCGCCCCGAACCCGGGCTCGACTGACGCGATTTGTTGCCCGGAATGTAACACTGCTGTTCTGCCTGGCGCCTTATTCGCAAGCGGTCCAGGACGTATCATAGGCATATCGTTAGGTGGCTAATTAAATTCCGGAGGGAATTATGACGAGCCGAGTCGACGTGGCCGTGATGATCGGCAGTGGTGTGCCACGGTCCTTGCAGGCCTTGGGCATAAGGGTGTGCTGGGTAGTGTTGGTTGACGGCGAGCGCCGTGGCACCGCCTTCGCCAGCCGCGACGAGGCCCTGGAATGCCAGGCTGCGTGGCAACAGCAGGTGGATAGGAGCCACGCAGCGTGAACCCTCAGCGCTCCAGGTAGCGTGCGAGCTCCCAGGCGTCCTGGTAGCGTTGGCGGAATCCGTGGACTTTGCCGGAGTTGGTTTCAGTGATGTGGAAGAAGCTGATGCCGGCGGCCACGACGCTATACCGGGAGATACCTGGCACTGCCGTGCGACAAGAAATGCTACGTGCCTCTCGACGGAATTCGGTGTTTTCGTGCATATTCCTGTACCTGTAATGCGCGATGAAGGGTTGGGGCACACTTGAGCTGAAGTGTCGCCCCCAGTAGTCGCATCTTTCCTGACCCTTTAGCTGTCAGGTATTACGGTTCCTATTTGCGGATAGTTTGCCGAAGCACGCCGGATGTTCCAGCGGGGAAATGTTCCCTGCTTGGCGTATCGAACCTGTGCGTGGATCTTCGCTTACCGAATCCATGGTCCATCGGACTTCGACTTGAAGTGGTTGCCACCCCACGCCAGCGGCGTGCGCGGTGCGGCCCGCTGTAATTGATGTGAGGAGCTTTTCATTGGCAGTCAGTACTCTTGATACCCATGCGTTGTTTGCTCTGGGCGATTTGCGCGCCAAGCTGGTCAAGTTGTTCCAGGGGCGTTTCGTGTATGTCACCGAGCAGAACCCCGACGGCCTGTACATGGCCGAGATCGATACCGACGATGCCATGGTGGTCGACGACAAGCAGCGCCTGGAGCTGAAAGTGGGTGACCACTTCCGTGCCGCCGTGCTGCCCAGCCGCGAAGGCGGCAAGCTCGAACTGCGTTTTCGCGAGATCAAGTTCAATGTCTACGGGCAGGGTGACTACGCCTTCGTTTCCGTGCCGGAAGGCGAGGCTATCGTGTTCCGTGAAGGGCAGGGCGTGATGCTTGTGTTCGCGGCCCAACAGCAGGTTCAGGAAGGCCTGGGCAAGCTACTCAAGGCGGTGACCGGCAAGGTCGCCAAGTGGCGCAAGGGCGAGCTGACCACCTTCAAGGCCAGCGAGTGAGCGACGCCACCACGCCTGCCTCGCGGGCCGACTTCCACCGTGAACATCAGGCAAGGGCGATCGAACAGGCCGAGCGCCTGCTGGCGCGTCGGCTGGAACTGCAGGGCGCTTGGCTGGCCTGGGTGGCCGGCGAGCTCTACCAGATGAGCCCGCCGCCCTTCGTTGCCATGGTGCGCCGCGAGCTGCAGCGCCTGAGCCAGGCCTGAGGCTCAGTTACCGCGATCACGCCCGCTGCTGACTTCTTCTGGTACCTCCTCGCCCGAGGTGCGCTTGCGAAACAGCGCGGCCCTGGCCAGCAGCAGGGTGGTCACCGGCACGGTGATCGACAGCAGGATCGGGATCAGCCAGGCGTGCAGCACCGGGCTCTGCTTGAGCACCGAGAAATACAGGATCGAGGCCAGCGCCACGCACCAGGCGCCGATGGTCGAAGCCAGTGCGGGCGGGTGCATGCGCTGGAAGTACTCCTTCAGGCGCACCAGGCCGATGGCGCCGACCAGCGCGAACAGGCTGCCGATAAGCAGCAGGGCAGCCGTGACCAGCTCCAGCCAGAACGGCAATACCACGCTTTCGTTCATTCGATCACCTCGCCACGCAGGAGGAACTTGGCCAGGGCGAAGGAACCGACGAAGCCGAACAGGGCGATCAGCAGGGCGCCTTCGAAATAGGTATCGCTGGCGTAGCGGATCCCCAGTACCAGCATCATCAGCATGCCCAGGATGTACAGGTAGTCCAGGGCCAGTACCCGGTCCTGGGCGGACGGGCCGCGGAACAGCCGGATCAGCGTCAGCCCCATCGCCAGGGCGAAGATGAACAGGCTGGCGAGGACGGCATTGGCGAGCAGGCCGCTCATTCGAAGATCTCCATCAGCGGGCGTTCATAGGTGTGTTTGAAATGTTCGATGAACGCCGGTTCGTCGTCCAGATCGAACACGTGCAGCAGCAGTACGCTGCGGTCCAGGGCCAGTTCCGACCAGATGGTGCCCGGCACCACGGTGGTGATCATCGATAGCGCCGCCAGGCCGTGCGCGTCGCGCAGGTTCAGCGGGATGTGCACGAACGCCGAGCGCGGCGGCGTGCTGCCGGCGCGCAGGACGCCACGGGCGACCTGCAGGTTGGAATGGATCACATCAAGGCCGACCCGGCCGATCAGCTTGGCAATCACCCAGGGCCTGCGCACGTGGGCATGCTGCGGGCGCAGCGGCGCCATCAAGATCGGTGCGAGGATGCCCAGCAGGGCGCCCAGCAGCAGGTTGCCCGGGCTGACCGACAGATTGAGCAGCAACCACAGCACGAACAGCGCAATGGAAAGCAGTGGCGCGGGGAGCAGTCGATTCATGGTTGCACCTCCAGGCCAGCGGTGGTCGGGCCGGGCAACGGCCGGGTCGCCATCACTGCCTTGATGTAGGTCTCCGGCGTGCGCAGGCTGGCGGCGGTGTCCTGTGTGTAGCGCAGCAGCGGCTCGGCCTTGAGGCTGAGGAAGATGCACAGGCCCAGGAGGATGACGATGGGCACGCATTCATAGCGACGCAACACCGGGGAAGGGCGTTCCTCGGGCTTCCAGAAGCGCTGGATGCCGACGCGGCCGAAGGCGATCAGCGAGGCCATGCCGGACAACACCAGCAGGGTGACCAGGATCCAGCCCGCGGTGCCCAGTGGCTGCTCAGTGGCAACTCCCAGGCCTTGCGGGTTGAACAGCGCGCTGATCAGGTTGAGCTTGCCGATGAAGCCCGACAGTGGCGGCATGCCGATGATCAGCAGGGCGCAAGCTATGAAACTCAGGCCGAGGAAGGCCATGGTCCAGGGAATGATCTGGCCGATCACCGCCTGCTGCTCGTCGTCCAGGTTGATGCCCTTGGGCGGGTGCAGCGATTCCAGGGGCGAAGGCATCGCATCTTCTTCATCGTCCAGCGGCGCCTCGTTGGCCGAGCGCGAGCGCTCAACCAGCTCGGCCAGCAGGAACAGCGCGCACAGGGCCAGGGTGGAGCTTGCCAGGTAGAACAGCGCGGCGCCGGTCAGGATCGATTGGCCGAAGCCGACGGCGGCCAGCAGCGTGCCGGCGGACATCAGGATGCTCAGGGCTGCCAGGCGCTCCAGGCGCTGGGCGGCGAGGATCGACATGGCCGCCACGGCCAGGGTCGCCAGGCCGCCATACACCAGCCAGTCGCCACCGAAGAACGCCGAGGCGCCGGCCTGGCCGGAGAACAGCAGCGTCCACATGCGCAGGATGGCGTACAACCCGACCTTGGTCATGATCGCGAACAGCGCGGCCACCGGTGCGCTGGCCGACGAATAGGCCGGCACCAGCCAGAAGTTCAACGGCCACATCCCGGCCTTGGCCAGGAAGGCAATGGCCAGGATCGCCGCGCCGGCATGCAGCAGGCCGCGGTCGGCTTCTGGCACCAGCGGCACTTTCAGCGCCAGGTCGGCCATGTTCAGGGTACCGGTCACGCCATAGAGCATGGCCGCGCCGACCAGGAACAGCGACGAGGCAAACAGGTTGATAGCGATGTAGTGCAGCCCGGCCTTGACCCGCGCCCGCCCCGAGCCATGCAGCAGCAGGCCGTAGGAGGCCGCCAGCAGCACCTCGAAGAACACGAACAGGTTGAACAGGTCGGCGGTGAGGAAGGCGCCGTACAGGCCCATCAGCTGGATCTGGAACAGTGCGTGAAAGCTGGCCCCGGCACCGTCCCAGCGTGCCCGGGCGAACAGCAGGGCGCTCAAGCCGACGATGCCGGTGAGGGTAAGCAGCAGCGCCGACAGGTGATCGACCACCAGGGCGATGCCGAACGGCGCCGGCCAGTTGCCTGGCAGGTAGACGCCAATGGACTCGGCCTGGCCCTGGGTGCGCACCCACATCAGCAGGGTAACGGCGATGCCCAGGCCAAGGGCGGTGGACAGCAGGTTAAGGCGCGCCTTGAGCCAGCGGTGTTTCTCGCCAATCAGCAGCATCAACGACGCGGTGACCAGCGGCAGCAGGATCGGCGCGATGATCAGTTGGTTCATCCCGCTCATTCCTCACGCTCCCGGCCATCGACGTGGTCGGTCCCGGTCAGGCCGCGGGAGGCCAGCAGTACCACCAAAAACAACGCGGTCATGGCGAAGCTGATGACGATCGCGGTGAGTACCAGTGCCTGGGGCAGCGGGTCGGTGTAGTGCAGCAGGTCGTGGGGCACGCCGTCCTTGATGATCGGCTCCTTGCCGATGAACAGGCTGCCCATGCTGAAGATGAACAGATTGACCCCGTAGGACAGCAGGCACAGGCCCATGATTACCTGGTAGGTACGCGGGCGCAGGACCAGCCAGACCCCGGAGGCGGCCAGGACGCCGATGGCGACTGCAATGACTTCTTCCATCAGGCGGCTCCTGCTTGGCTGGACTTGGCGGGGCGGTAGGCGCGCACTGACTGGTGGGCCAGGGCGGTGAGGATCAGCAGGGTCGAGCCGACCACCACGGTGTACACGCCGATGTCGAAGAACAGCGCGCTGGCCACGTGTACGTCACCGAGCAGCGGCAAGTGCAGATGGGCGGTGTGGGTGGTCAGGAACGGGTAGCCCAGCAGTATCGCCCCGGCACCGGTGAGGGTGGCGCAGAGCAGGCCGGTGCCCATCCAGCGCAGCGGACGCAGGCTCATCTGCGCCTCGACCCACTGGGTGCCGGCGACCATGTACTGCAGGATGAACGCCACCGACATCACCAGGCCGGCGACGAAACCGCCGCCTGGCTGGTTGTGGCCGCGCATGAACAGGTACATCGACACCAGCAGGGCGATCGGCAGCAGCAGGCGCACCAGGGCGGCCGGCACCATCATGAAGCCGAGCGCGGTGTCGGTGGCCTGGCGTGGGTTGACCAGGTCGGTGACCACGTCCGGTGCCAGCAGGCGTTGCTGCGCCGGCAGCTGCATGCTCTCCTTCGGCGGGCGGAAGCGGCGCAGCAGGGCGAACACGGTCAGCGCCACGGCCACCAGCACGGTGACCTCGCCGAGGGTGTCGAAGCCGCGGAAATCCACCAGCATCACGTTGACTACGTTGGTGCCGCCGCCCTGGGGCAGGGCGCGGCTGAGGTAGAACGACGAGATGTCGTTGGGCGTCGGGCGGGTCAGCATGGCGTAGGACAGCAGTGCCATGCCGCCGCCGACCAGCACTGCCAGCACCAGGTCGCGCAGGCGCCGCAGGCGTGCGCGGTCCTGGCTGCCGGGCAGCGGCGACACGCCTTCGATACGCCGTGGCAGCCAGCGCAGGCCGAGCAGGATCAGCACGGTGGTGACCACCTCGACTGCCAGTTGGGTCAGCGCCAGGTCCGGCGCGGAGAACCAGACGAAGGTGATGCAGGTCATCAGGCCGCAGACGCCGACCATGATCAAGGCTGCCAGTCGGTGATACTTGGCCTGGTAGGCGGCGCCGATGGCGCAGGCGATAGCGATCAGCCAGAGCGCGACGAACACCCCGGAGCCCGGGATCTTTGGCCGGTCGCCCCAGCTCAGGCCACTGTACAGCAGAGGTACCAGGCCAGCGACGAAGGCCGCCAGTGCCAGCATGAACAGTTGCGTCTGCAGGCGCTTGGTGGTCAGCAGCCGCTCGCCATGCCGGGCCAGCAGCATCAGGCGCACCAGGCCGTGCTCGAACAGGCGCTTGCCGTTGAAACGCTCGATCAGCGGTGGATAGGGGAAGCGGCCGCGCTGCAGCTGCTTGCGTAGCAGCAGGTAGAGCACGATACCGCCGGTCATGGCGATCAGGCTCATGATCAGCGGCGCGTTCCAGCCGTGCCAGATGGCCAGGCTGTATTCCGGCAGCACGCCACCCACCACGGGGGTCGCGGCCGCGGCCAGCAACGGGCCGACCGATTGCGCCGGGAAGATGCCGACCACCAGGCAGGTGAGCACCAGCAGTTCGACCGGTGCGCGCATCCAGCGTGGTGGTTCGTGAGGCGTGTGCGGCAGGTCCTGGGCCGGGGGGCCGAAGAACACATCGACGGTAAAGCGCAGCGCGTAGGCCACGCTGAAGGTTCCGGCCAGGGTGGCGATCACCGGCAGGGCCGCTTCGACCCAGGCCGTGGAGGTGATGAACACGGTCTCGGCGAAGAACATCTCCTTGGACAGGAAACCGTTCATCAGCGGCACGCCGGCCATCGAGGCGCTGGCGACCATGGCCAGGGTCGCGGTGAACGGCACCAGGCGGAACAGGCCACTCAGGCGACGGATGTCACGGGTGCCGCTCTCGTGGTCGATGATCCCCGCGGCCATGAACAGCGAGGCCTTGAAGGTGGCGTGGTTGAGGATATGGAACACTGCGGCGACCGCCGCCAGCGGGCTGTTCAGGCCCAGCAGCAAGGTGATCAGCCCAAGGTGGCTGATGGTTGAGTAGGCCAGCAGGCCCTTGAGGTCGTTCTGGAACATCGCGGCGAAGGCGCCGAGCAGCAGGGTGGCGGCACCGGCGCCGCCGACGATCCAGAACCATTCCTCGCTGCCCGACAGCGCCGGCCACAGGCGGGCCAGCAGGAACACCCCGGCCTTGACCATGGTCGCCGAGTGCAGGTAAGCCGAGACGGGGGTGGGCGCCGCCATGGCATGGGGCAGCCAGAACTGGAAGGGAAATTGCGCGCTCTTGCTCAGGGCGCCGATCAGGATGAGGGGCAGCAGCACCGGGTACAGCGCATGCTGGCGGATGGTGTCACCGGCAGCCAGGACCTTGTCCAGGTCATAGCTGCCGACCACATGGCCGAGCAGCAGGGCCCCGACCAGCAGGCACAAGCCGCCGGCCCCCGTGACCATCAACGCCATGTAGGCGCCGCGGCGGGCGTCGGCGCGGTGGTGCCAATAGCCGATCAGCAAGAACGAGAACAGGCTGGTCAATTCCCAGAAGAAAACCAGCTGGATCAGGTTGCCGGAGATCACCAGGCCGAGCATGGCGCCCATGAACGCCAGGAAGAAGGCGAAGAAGCGCGGCACCGGGTCCTGGGGCGACATGTAGTAGCGGGCGTACAGCGACACCAGGGTGCCGATGCCCAGCACCAGCAGGCTGAACAGCCAGGCGAAGCCGTCCATGCGCAGGACCAGGTTCAGGCCCAGGCTCGGCAGCCAGAGGAATTCCTCGCGGATCACCCCGCCATCGGCGACCTGGGGGTACAGCAACGCCACCTGGACAGTGCCGACCAGGGCCACGAGCCCGGCAAGAATGGACTCGGCGTTGCGTGCGTTGTGCGGCAGTACAGCCGCCAGGCAACTGCCCAGGAAGGGCAGAAGCAATAGCACAATCAATGACATAGCGTTCTGTTCTGAGAAGTTTGCCAAGGATCATACGTGCCGGACGGTTGATCACCAACACGCAAGCGGTTGCAGGATCCTACAAATGTGCTGTGACAAGCTGTTTTTTTATAACAGTTTCTTTCAGAGCATAGCGGCTGAGCGAATGTCCGTGGGGCTGTATTCAACGCTTGCGGATTGTCTGTGAAGGCGGGGGGCTTACAACCCCGCCTCGCGCTCGCGGGCCTCATCATCCTGCAAGGCGCTGGCCTCATCCTGGCGACGAATCTTCAGCTCGCTCACCACCACCGCCAGCACGATCAGCAGCCCGCCGACCAACGCCACGCCTGGCAGACGCTCGCCGGCGATGCGCCCGACGATGCCGGCCCACACAGGTTCGCCAGCGTAGATCAGGGTGGCGCGGGTCGGCGAGACCGACTGCTGCGCCCAGTTCATCGCCACCTGGATCACCGCGCTCATGGCGCCCAGGCCTACCGCACTGATGAGCAGCAGCCAGGAAAAACCGGGCAGTTGTTCCTGGGTCGGCACGATCATCAGGAACGACAGCGCCGAGGCGGTGGCCAACTGCACCACGGTGACCCGGCGCACATCGACCTGGCCGGCGTAGCGACTGATCAGGATGATCTCGCCGGCGATCGCCACGGCGCTGACCAGCGTCACCAGTTCGCCTTCACTGAAGTGCAGCGCGCCGCCCTCGGGGCCGGCCAGCAGCATCAGGCCGACGAAGGCCAGGCCGATGCCCAGGCTCGGCATCAGGCCCGGGCGGCGGCCCAGTACCAGCCATTGCAGCAGAGGCACGAAGGGCACATAGAGCGCGGTGATGAACGCCGACTGGCTGCTGCTGATGGTCTGCAGGCCCATGGTCTGCAAGCCGTAGCCCAACATGATCGAGACGCCGATGAGCACGCCGGCCTTGAGCTCGGTGAAGGTCAGCCCCGACAGCGAACGGGCCGACACCAGGCCGACGAACAGGGCGGCGGCGGCAAAGCGCAGGCCGACGAAGAACATCGGCCCGCTGACGGTCATGACGTTGTGCACGATCAGGAAGGTGCCGCCCCAGAGCATGGTGATGAACACCAGCACCAGTTCGGCCTTGCTCAGGCGCAAGCTGACGGTGGGTTTGCGGGCGGGGGCTTGGCTCATGGTCTTGCGCACTCGGAAGGGGCGGCGCACAATTCGCCGCAAAGTGGGCAGTATACTGCGCACCCCCTACCAGTGAGCAATATAGTGCACAAAGATTCCGAGCACCGTGCATCGGTGCTGCAGCATGTCAGCCAGAACGTTCGCCGCTTGCGTGGCGACGCCGGCCTGAGCCAGGCCGCCCTGGCCGAGCGCTCCGGGGTCAGCCGGCGTATGCTGGTGGCCATCGAGGCTGGCGAGAAGAATGTCAGCCTCACCACCCTGGACCTGATCGCCGAAGCGCTGGGGGTGGCGTTCAGCACCCTGATCCAGGCGCCGGACCGCCGCGACCCCAGCCGCATCGAAGAGCTGGCCTGGGCCGGTGTGCACCCTGCCAGCCGCGCCGTGCTGCTAGGCAGCAGCCCGGCGCGACGCGAGGTCGAGTTGTGGGAGTGGACCCTGGCCCCCGGCGAGTGCTACGCCAGCGAAGCCGATGCCGCCGGCTGGAGCGAGCAGATCTATGTGACCGAAGGCCGCCTGACCCTGATCATCGAAGGGGGAGAGCGGCAACTGGGCAAGGGCGAGTTCTTCGTCTTCCCCAGCGACTGCCGCTACGCCTACCGCAACGATGGGCAGGAGTCGGTGCGCTTCGTGCGCAACGTGGTGATCTGAGTCCTCAACCGGCCAGCAACTCGTCGGTACTGGTCACCCTGGCGTAGGCGAATGCCAGCGCGGCCATTGCCGAGGCGTGCACATCGGCCGCCGCAACCGTCTTGCCGTCGAACTCCAGCGCCAGCGTCGCGCAGGCATCGTAGGCCACGCTGACTTCATAGCCGAAGTCGGCGGCGGCGCGGGTCGCGGCATCGATGCACATGTGGCTCATGCTGCCCGCGATGGTCAGTGCCTTGATGTCGTGCTGGTCGAGCAGCGCCTTCAGCTGGGTGTCGCGGAAGCTGTTGACCTTGTGCTTGAGCACCACCGCCTCGCCGGCCGCCGGCGCGACCTTGGGGTGGATCTGCGCGCCGGCCGAGCCTGGCACGAAGAAGGGTGCGTCGGCGCTCTCGAACTCATGGCGCACATGCACCACTAGGTCGCCACGCTCACGGGCCGCGGCCAGCAACCGGGCGGCGTTGTCGGCGGCCGCCTCGGCGCCGTCCAGGGTCCATTTGCCACCGGGGAAGTAGTCGTTCTGGATATCGATGATGATCAGGGCGCGCTTGCTCATGGTGCCTCCTGCGGCAGTAGTGATGAACTGCCGATAGTTATAGGCTGTGGCGACCCGATCGAGGATAGGCGCGAGCGACACAATGACGGCAAAAACTGACAGCCTGGAAATCGGCGTGCTGATCTATCCCGGCGCCCAGAGCGCGGCGGTGCACGGCCTGACCGACCTGTTCGCGGTGGCCAACCGGGTCGCCGCGCAGCTGGGCGCACACGATCTGCCGGTGCTGCGGGTGACCCATTGGCAGCTCGATGGCGCGGGGCAGCTGCAGGTGGTGCATGACAGCCAGCCGGCAAGCGGCCATGCGCTGCGGGCGCTGATGATTCCGCCGAGCCTGGCGGCGACCCCGTCTGCCGAGGTGTTGCAGGCCCATCGCGCCGCGCTCAGTCAGGTGCACGGTCAGGGTACCGTGCTGGCCTCGGTATGCATCGGTGTGTTCCTGGTGGCCGGCAGCGGCCTGCTGGATGGTCGGGCGGCCTGTACCCATTGGAACTATGCCCAGGCCCTTTCCGATCGCTTCCCCAAGGTGCGGGTGCAAGGCAGCCAGCCACTGCTCGACGACGGCGACATCGTCACCTCTGCCGGGCTGATGGCCTGGACCGACCTCGGCTTGCACTTGATCGAACGCTTCCTCGGCCACACCCTGGCCCGCGAGACGGCCCGCTATCTTGCGGTCGAGCCCTCGCCGGCGCCGCTGCCCGGCGCCCTGTTCCAGCCGCGCCTGGACCATGGTGACGAGGCGGTGCTGAAGGTGCAGCACTGGTTGCAGGCCGAGGAGGCCCGGGATGCCGGCCTGGCCGACATGGCCGGTTGCGCGGGCCTCGAGCCGCGCACCTTCCTGCGTCGCTTTCGCGCCGCCACCGGCCTGCGTCCCACCGAATACGCGCAGCAGGTGCGGGTCGGCCGGGCTTGCCGCTTGCTGGAGTTCACCCGGCGCAGCGTCGACCAGATCGCCTGGGGCGTCGGCTATCAGGACCCCAGCGCTTTTCGCAAGGTGTTCCAGCGCCTGACCGGGATGACCCCCAGCGACTACCGGCGGCGCTTCGCGGTCATCAGCGGCTGAGCCTCGCTGCTGGTCGGGTGCGGCCCCGGGCCCTCATCGGCGAGGCGGTCGTGATGGTTGCGCAGCGGGCATTCCTTCAACGACATGCAGCCACAGCCGATGCAGCCGTCGAGCTGGTCGCGCAGCATCACCAGCTCGTCGATGCGCCGGCTCAGGTCGTCGCGCCAGCGCGCCGACAGGCGTTGCCAATCGTCGGCAGTGGGCGTGTGATCGCAGGGCAGCGCCTGCAGGGCGCTGGCGATGTCGGCCAGGGCGATGCCCAGGCGCTGGGCCATCTTGATCACCGCCACCCGACGCAGCATGGCACGCGGATAGCGGCGCTGGTTGCCGGCGTTGCGGGTGCTGTGGATCAGCCCCTTGGTCTCGTAGAAGTGCAGCGCGGTCACGGCCACGCCGCTGCGCGCGGCCAGCTGGCCGACGCTGAGCAGGCGCTCCTGGGCGGAAGGGGGCTTCATTGGCAATAAAATCCTTGACCTTGAGTTAGCTGGAGGTTTTACCCTTCACGACCATCTGCTGCAAGAGCCCAAAACGAGGAGATGCGTCATGGCGGCCAACACCCATTCCCTGTGGTTCACCCAGATGATCGAGTACGACGTGCCCCCCTTGCGCCAGGATGCCCTGGCCGAGGCCCTGGTGGTGCGCAGCGAGCACCTCGCGCAACGCTGCGATGGCCTGCTCAGCGTCAGCATCCAGGTCAGCGACGACGGTCGCCGGGTGCTCCAGCACCTGCGCTGGCAATCGCGCCAGGCCTGGGCGGCCGCCGCTGGCTGCTTCATCGAGGAGCCGTTCCTCGACCTACTGGGCGAGCACCGGGCCCGTGGGGTGAACTTCGCCGCGTACCAGACGCTACGCAGCCTGGTGCGTGGCGCCGACGGCGGCCTGCACTGCCAGCTGGGCAGCACTCAGGCGTACCAGGGCGCGTAGTGCGGGTAGCGGTCCAGGCGCGCGCCGATGACCATCTCGCTGATCCAGGCCGTGAGCAGGGCGCTATAGGCTTTCTGACTCTCTTCGCTGGACAGCGCGTGGTCGGCGCCATCGACCAGGCGGTGGGTCATCGAGTGGGCGCCGACGAAGGCCGAGCGATAGCTCATCAGCGTGCTGTGCGGCACATAGTCGTCCTGTTCGGACTCCACCAAGAGCACGTCGCCGGCGAATTCGGCGCAGGCGGCCAAGGCGCGGTTGTCGGCAGGGCCGAGCTCACGCAGGCGGTAGGCGTTGAGCCGCTGGCGGTCGAGGGCCTGCTTGGGCGCATCCCATTCATCGTCCCAGTAGAGGGCCGGCACCCTTAGGGCGAGCCATTTGACTGGCCGGTGACGGGTGAGCAGGGTGGCCAGGTAGCCGCCGTAGCTGCTGCCGATCACGGCAATGGCGCCGGGGTCGACCGATGGCTGGCTGGCCAGCCGGTCGTAGGCGGCCAGCAGGTCGGCCAGGTTCTGCTCGCGGGTGACGGTCAGGCGCTGGCTCTCGGTCTTTTCGTGGCCGCGCAGGTCGAAGGTCATGCATACGCAGCCAAGCCCGGTGATCTGCCGGGCGCGGGCCAGGTCGCGCTGCTGGCTGCCGCCCCAGCCATGGACGAAGAGGATCCCCGGCATGCGGCTGCCCGGGCTGACCAGGGTGCCGACGATGCTTTCGCCCTCGACCTGCAGTTCAACGGTTTCACTCTCGATGGTCATGGTCACGTATCCGTGCATATTTGCTGAGTTGTCCAAGTTCACTGTCGTGGCCCTGATAGAACAGGGTGGCGTCGGTGGGCAGTTGCGCGTCGCCAAAGACCTCGTGGGTTGACGCGCGTAGCCGTTGCAGCGCCGGGTCGGCGGCGAAGGCCTGCAGCGCGAGGACCTCGGCGGGGCTGGCACCGCCCAGTCGCCAGGATTGCTCGAGCACGCCGCTGCGCAGGTGTCCGTGATGGTCCTGGCCGCGGGCGATGTCGTAGTTGCGCCGTGAGGCGATGAAGGCTGGGAAGTAGCGCTTGGCAGCCTCTTCATAGGTCATGGCCTGGTTGATGGCCAAGCGCAGGTGATCCTCAAGTGGCAGCTGCAGCAGGTGCTGGTAGTCACCGCGCACGATCACCAGGTCGGAACCACCATATACCTCGGTGCCCGCATGATCGCGGGTGAGGTGCTGGGTGCCGTGATAGCTCAGGGTCAGCCCGGCCACGCGTACCTGGCCGACGCTGAAGGTCTCGACGGCATCGAGGTCTTCCTCAAGCACCAGGCCCCACAGCCCCAATTGCTGTTCATCCATTGCCTCCAGCAGCGGCTCCAGGGCCTGACCATCAACGATCACCTGCTGGCCCCGACCGGCGCAGGCCAGTACCGGCTTGATCCTCACCGGTCCATCGCGCAGCAGCAGTTCGGCAGCGCGCCGGGCATCGGCCTTGGAGAACACGGTATAGCCACGCAGCAGGGCGTCGCTGGCGTGTTGGGCAAAGGCGTCGGTCCAGCCGGGAGGGAAGATGGCGTCTGCCGGTAGCGGGTGGGAGATAGCCTTGGTGGCCATGTGCGGATGGCTGACCATGCCGCCGAACAGGTCATGCTCGTCGTGGACGCCGAGCGCAGCGTACCGCTGCGCGTCGACCAGGGTCTGGGTCGGTACATAGTAGTAAGCGGCCGTTTCGGATTGCGTGGGCGATGGCTCGACCCGCTCGACACCCAGCAGAAGGGCTAGGTGATCGGCAATCTGCAGGTGGACCGCCCGTTCGTGCTCGGGAGTGTGCTCGCGGGTGTCGAGCAGCACGACGGCGCTTTTCGGTTCGCGTGAGTGGGGCATGGCCTACCTCGCGTACGCACGGTATGTAAGGGTTGTGAAGGCCCGTAGCCGGTTTAGTTCAGGGGGGATGGATCGACGGTCGGCAGGGCAGTTGGGGCAATGCATACCTTGTTACGGTCGTGGTGATTGCGGGCGTCTGCCGGGTGTTTCATTATCAACGCCTTGGACCCGTCGACACCTATCCGCAGGAGTGCGCATGAACAGTCAGTCCCCCCTTCACGAATCCGTCCCGGCGCGCCTTGCCCGTGTGCGCGAGGCCATGGCCCGGGAGGGCGTGAATGCCCTGTTGGTGCCTTCGGCTGACCCGCACCTGTCCGAGTACCTGCCGGGCTATTGGCAGGGGCGGCAGTGGCTGTCCGGTTTCCTCGGTTCGGTGGGGACGCTGGTGGTAACGGCTGACTTTGCCGGGCTGTGGGCTGACAGCCGTTACTGGGAGCAGGCGGAAAAGGAGCTGGTCGGCAGTGGTATCGAGCTGATGAAGCTGCGCCCCGGCCAGCCCGGGGCGCTGGAATGGCTGGGGACGGAGGTGGACGGCACGGTCGCGGTGGATGGCGCGGTCATGGCCCTGGCCTCGGCGCGGCAACTGGGCGAGCGCCTGCAGGCGCGTGGTTCGACGTTGCGCACCGATCTCGACCTGCTGGATCGGGTATGGGTTGACCGCCCCTCGCTGCCGGGTAATCCGGTGTACCAGCACCTGCCACCCCATGCCACGGTCAACCGTGCGCAAAAACTCGTTGAACTGCGCAGCACGCTGCGGGAAAAGGGCGCCGATTGGCACTTTATCGCCACCCTCGACGACATCGCCTGGCTGTTCAACCTGCGTGGTAGCGATGTCTCCTACAACCCCGTGTTCGTTTCCTTCGCGCTGGTCAGCCAGGACAAGGCGTTCCTGTTTGTCGGGCGTGACAAGGTCGACGGCCACCTGCGCCAGGTACTGGCGGCCGATGGCATCGAGGTCCGCGACTACGCTGAGGTCAACGACGCGTTGGCCGCGATTCCGGCAGCAGCCAGTCTGCTGGTGGACCCGGCGCGGGTTACTCGCGGCCTGCTGGACAATTTGCACGAGCAGGTGCGACTGGTTGAGAGTATCAACCCGACCACCCTGAGCAAATCGTGCAAGGGAGAAGGGGATCTCGTTCATATTCGCCAGGCCATGGAGCAGGATGGCGCGGCGCTATGCGAATTCTTCGCCTGGTTCGAAGCGAACCTCGGCGTGCAACCGATCACCGAACTGACCATCGACGACCAGTTGAGCGCAGCCCGTGCCCGTCGTCCTGGCTTTGTGTCGCTAAGCTTTTCGACCATCGCGGCGTACAATGCAAACGGCGCAATGCCGCACTACCGCGCCACCGAAGAGTCCCATGCCGTCATTGAGGGCAATGGCCTGCTGTTGATCGACTCGGGCGGCCAGTACCTGGGCGGGACCACCGATATTACGCGGATGGTGCCGATCGGCGAGCCGAGCCATGAGCAGAAGGCCGATTGCTCCCGGGTGCTCAAGGGCATGATCGCCCTGTCGCGGGCCAGGTTCCCGCGTGGGATACTCTCGCCGCTGCTTGATGCCATCGCCCGGGCACCGATCTGGGCCGATCAGGTCGAGTACGGCCATGGCACCGGTCACGGTGTCGGCTATTTCATGAATGTGCACGAAGGCCCGCAAGTGATTGCCTACCAGGCCGCGGCCACACCGCAGACGGCCATGCAGCCGGGCATGATCAGTTCCATCGAGCCCGGCACCTACCGCCCAGGGCAGTGGGGCGTGCGGATCGAGAACCTGGTGGTCAACCGCGAGGCCGGTACCAGCGAGTTCGGTGAGTTCCTTTCGTTCGAGACTTTGACCCTGTGTCCAATCGACACCCGCTGTCTGCTGGTCGAGACGCTGGGCAGTGAAGACATCGCCTGGTTGAACCGTTACCACCAGACGGTGCGGGAGCGACTGGCGCCGTTGCTGGAAGGCGAGGCGCTAGCGTGGCTGGAGCGACGCACTTCCGCGCTGTGAGCATGGTGTGCTGGTAACAAAAAGGGCAGCCATTGGCTGCCCTTTGTTTATCGGTTACTTGCAAATCACGATCATGCTACGGCTGGTATAGCCGGCCGGATTGATGCCGAACACATAGTCGCCAGGCTCTTCGTCGGTGTCGCCGGACCGGGCGATTACCTTGTAGCCTTTGCTGCCGCAGGAGCTGGCGGCCTTGCTGTAGCACTTGTCCCATGACGAGGAGAGCCCCGAGCAGTTGATATGCAGGCCCTTCTTCCCTCGCTTCACTTCGGTATTGGCTGTCGCGGCGCATCCAGCGATGGCCAGGATGGCCAGGATGAGAAAAATACGTTTCATTCCTGTCCTTATTTGGCCCAACTGCACTCACGGGCCTGTGGTTTGCGCCTTGTCTCTTCCCTGATGGTCCCCAGCGTCCATGTACCGCTCAGTAGATAGCGTCAAGATTATATTTGGGTGACAGCTTAATCAGCCACGGCGGGCGGTACAAGGTTGCAAGCCTTCTAAATGCAAATATTTCTCAAATCAGTCGGCAGCCACGGCCGGGGCCGCATCCCGTTTCATCGACAGGGTCGCACCTACAGAGGCAGTGATGATGGCAAGGATTGCCAGCCATTGCCAAAGGGTAAGCTTCTCGCCCAGGAAGAGTAGTCCGGACAGTGCGCCAAAGGCCGGCTCGATGCTCATCAATGTGCCGAAGGTACGGGCGGGCATGCGGGTCAAGGCGACCATTTCCAGGCTGTAAGGCAGAGCTGTCGACAGGATGGCCACGCCCAGGGCCACGGGTAGCAGCGCAGGTGTCAGCAAGGCGCTGCCGGCGTGGGCGATTCCAATCGGGGCGACGAACAGGGCTGCGATCACCACACCCAAGGCCGCGGTCTGGATACCGTTCTCGGCTCCGGCCTTTTGCCCGTAGAGGATGTACAACGCCCAGCACACGCCGGCCCCTAGGGCATAGCCGGCGCCGATCGGGTCCAGCCCGCCGTCGGTCTGGCCGACGGGAATCAACAGCAGCAGGCCGGCGACCGCCAGGGAGATCCATAGGAAGTCCAGTGCCCGTCGCGAGGCCCATAGCGCCACGGCAAGCGGTCCGGTGAATTCAAGGGCTACAGCGATACCCAGCGGCACGCTGCGCAATGACATATAGAAGAGGAAATTCATGCCGCCCAGGGCCATGCCGTAGATAATCACGCTGCGCAGGGTGCTGGCATCCAGGCGAGCACGCCAGGGGCGCAGCAACAGGAGCATGATCACGCTGGCGAAGATGAGTCGCAGGGCGGTGGTGCCTTGGGCGCCGACGATGGGGAACATGCTCTTGGCCAGCGAAGCGCCGGACTGGATGGAGGCCATGGCGATCAGCAGCAGGCCGATGGGGAACAGCGTGGCGGCCAGGCTGCGGTTTGGGGTGTTCATGGAGGCTTCCGTTTTAGTGCGCGCAAGGGTGTGCAATATAGTGCGCACTGATGGAAGGGTTGGCAAGGTTGGTATTGGTGTGCAGATGAAGGTTGCGGCGAGTGGCTGGCGGCTCCTGAAGGGATACTTTTCATATGCTTGAAATAAAAGGTTGACGGGCTTTCAGATCCCCTTATAATGCGCCCCACTTCCAGCGACATCGGAACGAAAAACTCCTTGAATATCAATGAGTTGATTGTTGAAGAGGG
>NZ_JBLIYX010000025.1:0-55322 GCF_057480955.1 Pseudomonas sp. P65(2024) | reverse complement strand
AGGTAGCCCAGGGCCACGCCGTCACCGGCGATATACAACTCGCCCACCGCCCCCACTGGCAGCAGTTGCTGGCGGGCATCGAGCACATAGCAGCGGCTGTTACCGATCGGCTTGCCAATCGGGATGCTGCCCTCGCCCACCACGGTGATTTCGTGGGTGGTGCTGAAAGTAGTGGCCTCGGTCGGGCCGTAGCCATTGAGCAGGTGTTGCGGCGCACCATCGCGCAGTACCCGGGCGATCACCGCCGGGTCCAGCACATCGCCACCGACCATCAGGTAGCGAAGCGCTCGGAACGCTGGCAGCAGGTCGTCGGCGAACTGGTGGAACAGGCCGGCGGTCAGCCACAGCACGGTGACGCCCTGCTCCAGCAGCACTTCGCGCAGGCCCTGGCGCGACAGCACCGTGTCCTGGTCGATCACCACCACCGCGCCGCCGTTGAGCAGTGGCGCCCAGACTTCCAGGGTACTGGCGTCGAACGCCGGGTTGGAGGCGAAGGCCACGCGGTCCTGGCTGTTGAAATCGGCAAAGCCGTTGTTGATCACCAGGCGCACGATGGCCCGGTGCGGCACCTGCACGCCCTTCGGCGTGCCGGTGGAGCCGGAGGTGTACATGATGTACGCCGCGCTGCCGGCGTCCACCGCCAGGCCCAACGGCGCATCCGCGTAACCGCTCAGGTCGAGGCGGTCGAGTTCGACCCGGCGCGCGCCCTCCACTTGCGGCTGGTCGCTGTGGGTCAACAGCAGTCGCGCCTGGCTGTCGGCCACCATGAACGCCTGGCGCTCGGCCGGGGCGTTGCCGTCCAGCGGTACGAACACCGCCGCGCATTTGCTCACCGCCAGCTGGGCCGCCAGCAGGTCGAACGAACGTGGCAGCAGCAAGGCTACCCGGTCACCCGCCTGTACGCCCTGCTCCAGCAGGTACCCGCCCAGCCGGTTGGCCTGCCGGTCGAGCGCCTGGTAGCTCCAGCGCCGCGTGCCATGGGCCACCGCCAGCGCATCCGGGCAGGCCTTGGCCTGCGCCTCGAACAGGGCATGCACGGGCAGGTCGCGGGGATAGTCGCGACGGGTCGCGTTGAACTGCCGCGCCACGCGCTCGCGCTCGGCGTCCGGCAAGGCGTTGATACCGTTCAACGGCGCCGCCGGCGTGTCCGCCAGGGTATCGGCCAACCGCGCCAGGGCCGTCTGCAGCAGCTGGCAGACCAGTGCCCCCTCCACTTGCGGCACCGCCTGCACGGTCAGGATGAAACCGTCACCCAGGTCGTCGACGCTGACCACCAGCGGGTAGTTGCTGCGCTCATGGGCGGCCAGCAGTTCGATGCCCTGCCAAGCCTGTGCGCGCTGCGACCCGGTCGCCGCGCTGTGGCGGTAGTTGAGCAGGCTGGTGAACAGCGCCTGGGAGGCCGGCACACCGCTGCAACGCTGAGCCAGGGCCAGGGACGCTTGCTCGTGGGCCAGCAGACGCGCCAGACGCTGATGGGTCAGCCGCACGCCGTCGACCACGTCCATCCCGCCCACGCTGACCCGCAATGGCAAGGTGTTGATGAACATGCCCAACGCGCGCTCGGCGCCCTCGCCGCCCTGCAGGCGACCGAGCAGCACGGTGCCGAACACCACTTCCTCGCGGCCGGACAGTTGCGCCAGCACCTGCCCCCAGGCCTGGTGCACCAGGCTGGCGACGCTGATGCCCAGCAACCGTGCCTGCTGACGCAGGCGCAAGGCCAGTGGCTCATCCAGGCGCTCGCGGTGGTCGAGCACGTGGCTGCCGTCGCCCCGCGCCCCGCGCAGGCCGAACACTTCGGTCGGCTCGTCGATATCGCCCAGCAGTTCGCGGAACAGTGCCTCCTGCGCCTGGCTGTCGTCGCGCAGGCGAGCCTGGGCCACATAGTTGCGGTAAGGGACGCTGTCACCCTCGGGCATGCGCCCCAGCAGCGCGTCGCCGACCTCGGCCACCAGCAGCTCCATGGCGGCGTGGTCGAGGAGGATATGGTGCAGCAGCAGGGTCGCCTGCAAGCGGCCCTTTTCCACCTGGCGGCTCAGGTGCATCAGTGGTGCGCGGCCCAGGTCCAGGCGCGGGCTGTCCAGTGCCGGCTCAAGATGCAGGTGCGCCTCGCGCCAGACCACCTGCACCGCTTCGTCGAGCCCCTGCCAGTGCACGCTGGTGCGCAGGATGTCGTGGCGGGCGATGACCTGGTTCAGCGCCGCGACGAAGGCCTCCAGCTCGGTCTGGCCAGCGAAGGCGAAGTTCAGTTGCAGTACGTAGGGGTCGACCTCGGCGCTGGCCAGGTGGTGGTAGAGAATGCCCTGCTGCAACGGCGCCAGGGCGTACAGGTCCTGGATGTTGGCCGCGCCGCCGGGGATTCTCTGCACCAGGCTGTCGAGCGCGGCCTGCTCCAACGTCGCCAACGGCAGCATGTCGGGGCTGATGCGTGTGCAGCCCGCCGGGATACGGTTGGCCGGCACCTCCAGCGTCACCTCGCCGCCCACCGCCGCCGCCAGCGCGGCTAGGCTCGGCTGGCCGAACAGTACCCGCACATCCGCCGCGAGGCCGGCCTGGCGCATGCGCGCGGTCAGGGTCACGGCCAGCAACGAGTGGCCGCCGAGCTCGAAGAAGTTGTCATGACGACCGACCCGGTCCACGCCCAGCAGTTCGCTCCACAACTGCGCCAGCAGGGTCTCGACTTCGCCTTGCGGCGCCTCGTAGACCTGCTGCGTGGTTTCCGGCTGTGGCAGCGCCTTGCGGTCGAGCTTGCCGTTGGGGCTCAGCGGCAGCGCCTCGAGGTGGGTGAACGAAGCCGGCACCATGAACTCCGGCAACTGGCCCAGCAGCGCTGCGCGCAGCGTGTCCGGCGCCTGCCGGGCACCGGTGTAGTACGCCACCAGGCGCTGCTCACGGGCCAGCACCACCGCCTCCTTGACCCCTTCGATACGGGTCAGGCAGGCCTGGATTTCGCCCAGCTCGATGCGCAGGCCGCGGATCTTCACCTGGTCGTCGTTGCGCCCGAGGTACTCCAGGTTGCCATCGGCCAGGTAGCGGGCCAGGTCGCCGGTGCGGTACATCCGGCCACCGGTCCTGAGCGAGAACGGATCATCAAGGAAGCGTTCGGCGGTCAGTTGCTCGCGGTTGAGATACCCCCGCGCCACCTGCACGCCACCGATATACAGCTCGCCGGCCACGCCCACCGGTACCGGCTCGCCCTGGGCGTCCAGGACGTACAGCGCGGTATTGGCGATCGGCTTGCCGATCGGCGTGTTGTCCGGTGCCGTCACGCAGTGCCAGGCGCTGACATCCACCGCCGCCTCGGTCGGGCCGTACAGGTTGTGCAGCTCGACCGTCGGCAGCTGTGCGTGGAAACGCCGTACCAGGCTGCCGGGCAAGGCCTCGCCGCTGCACAGCACGCGCTTGAGCTGGTGCGGCAGGACTTGGCCATGGGCGAGGAACACATCGAGCATCGACGGCACGAAGTGCAAGGTGCTGACCTGCTCTTCACGGATAACCTCGCGCAGGTACTCGGGGTCACGATGTCCTCCAGGGCGTGCCATCACCAGACGGGCGCCGGTCTGCAGCGGCCAGAGGAACTCCCACACCGATACGTCGAAGCTGAACGGGGTTTTCTGCAACACCACGTCACCGGCGCCCAGCCGGTAGGCGTCCTGCATCCACAGCAGGCGGTTGACCACCCCGGCGTGCTCGTTCATCACGCCCTTGGGCAGGCCGGTGGAGCCGGAGGTGTAGATCACATAGGCCAGGTGTCGCGGGGTCAGCCCGGGCACCTGTGGGGCCTGCGCCGGCTGCGCCTGCCAGGTTGGCCGGTCGAGGTCGATCAACGTCGCCCGACTCGCCTGCGGCACGTCGCGGGTGGCGCCGTGCACCAACACCGCCCGCGGCGCGCTGTCATCGAGCATGTGACGGATGCGCTCGGCCGGATAGTCCGGGTCGACCGGGACGTAGGCGCCGCCGGCCTTGAGGATGGCCAGCAAGCCGACCACCATCGACAGGCCGCGTTCGACGCAGATCGCCACGCGATCGTCGGGTTTTAACCCCAGCGCAATCAGGTGATGGGCCAGGCGGTTGGCCTGCTCGTCGAGCTGGCGATAGGTCAGCTCGCCTTCCTCGGACTTCACCGCAATGGCCTGCGGCGTGCGTCGCACCTGGGCCTCGATCATGCCGTGCAGGGTCTGCTCCAGGTCGTACGCCACCGCCGTGTCGTTGAAATCGACCAGCACCTGGCGCCGCGCCTCGGCATTGAGCACCGGCAACCGGTTCAGCGCCTGCTGCGGCTGTTGCTCAAGCGCCAGCAACAGGCCGTCGAGCACCTGCAGCATCTGCGCGCAGATCCGCTGCGCGCTCACCTGGGCCGACACCTGCACGCCCAGGCGCAGGCCATCGCCGAAGTCATCGACGTTCAGGCTCAGCGGGTAGTTGGTGCGCCCTTCGCTGCCCAGGGTCTCGATACCCTCCCAGGCCTGTGGCTGCGGCGCGGCGCGGGTGCTCTGGCGGTAGTTGAGCATGGCGCTGAACAACGGCAGCGGCGCGGCCACCTGGCTGCAGCGCTGGGCCAGGGCCAGCGAGGCGTGCTCGTGGACCAGCAGCGCCGACAGCTCGCGGTGGGTGGCCAGCACGCCGTCGCGCACGCCCAACCCGTCCAGCTCGACCCGCAACGGCAGGGTGTTGATGAACATGCCCAGTGCCCGCTCGCTGCCCTCGCCGCCCTGCAGGCGGCCCAGCAACACGGTGCCGAACACCACGCGGCCCTTGCCGCAGGCCACCGCCAGCAGGCGCGCCCAGGCCAGGTGCACCAGGCTTGCGGTGCTCACCCCCAGCTGTCGAGCCTGGTCGCGCAGGCGAGCATAGCGGGCGCCCTCGAACGCTACCTCGGCCTCATCGAGGGCGCGGCCATCGCCTTGCACCTCGCGCAGGCCGAACGGCAGGCTCGGCTCGTCGATATCGCCCAGGCGGTCGCGGAAGAACGCCTCGTGCTCGGCCTCGCTGACGCCAAGGCGCGCCTGGGCCACATAGTTGCGGTACGGTACCGAGGCCGGCAACGGCTCGCTCTGCCCCAGCAGGTAGCTGCGCAGTTCGGCCTGCACCGCCTGCATGGCGATATGGTCGAGCACGATATGGTGGAACTGCAGCACCGCCTCGACCCGCTGGCTGCCCGGCTCGGTGCGGTGCAGCAGGCGGATCAGCGGCGCCTGACCAAGGTCCAGGCGCGCCAGGTGGGCGTCGTCGAGCGGCGCCAATTGCAGCGGCGCCTGGCGCCAGACCACCTGCACCGGTTGCGCCAGACCGTCCCAGAGCACTGCGGTGCGCAGGATGTCATGCCGGGCGATGACCTGCTCCAGGGCCTGGGCGAACGCCTGCAGACGCGCCGGGCTGTCGAAGCGCAGCCGCGCGCGCAGGGCATAGGGATCGGCGCCCACGGCGCTCAAGTGCAGGTAGAGGATGCCCTCCTGCAACGGCGCCAGGGGGTAGATATCCTGGACATTGGCCGCACCACCCGGCACTGCGGCGGCGATACGCTCGATGGCGGCCGGCTCCAGGTTCACCAGCGGCAGCATGTCCGGGGTGATCTGGGTGCAACCCGCCGGGATCCGGTTGGCCGGCACTGTCACCGCGCCACCCTGGCCCAGGGTGGCCGCCAGCGCTGCCACGCTCGGCTGGCCGAACAGGGTGCGTACATCCACCTGCAGGCCGGCCTGGCGCAGGCGCGCGGTCAAGGTTACGGCCAGCAGCGAGTGACCGCCCAGTTCGAAGAAGTTGTCGTGTCGCCCTACCCGCTCCACGCCCAGCAGTTGCGACCAGATCTCGGCCAGCAGCACCTCGGTCTCGCCCTGTGGCGCCTCGTACTGGCGCGCCTGCAGGTCCGGCAACGGCAGCGCCTTGCGGTCGAGCTTGCCGTTGGGGGTCAGCGGCCAGCTGTCGAGGTGGATGAACAGCGCCGGCACCATGTACTCCGGCAACCGCGCCAGCAATGCCTGACGCAGCGCGTCGGCCGGCTGCGGCTCGCCACGGTGGTAGGCGACCAGGCGATCACCGCCGTGTGGATGCCGCTGGACCAGCACCAGGGCCTCACGCACGCCGGCCAAGCGGTTCAGGCAGGCCTCGATCTCGCCCGGCTCGATGCGCAGCCCGCGCAGCTTGATCTGGTGGTCGGTGCGACCCAGGAACGTCAGGCTGCCATCGGCTGCCTGGCGTACCAGGTCGCCGCTGCGGTACAGGCGCTCACCCTCGACGAACGGGCTGGCGATGAAGCGTTCGGCCTGTTGCTCCGGCAACCCCAGGTAGCCACGCGCCACCCCGGCGCCGCCGATATGCAGCTGGCCGGCGACGCCCCAGGGTACCGGCTGGTCGTGGGCATCGAGGACGTACAGGCAGGTGTTGTCGATGGGGTGGCCAATCGGCAACGCGCCAAATGGAATCGGTTGTCCGGGTTCCAGGGTCCAGACGCTGCAGTCGACCGTGGTTTCGGTGGGGCCGTAGACGTTGTGCAGGCGCACTTGCGGCAAACGCTGGCGAACCTGCCGGGCCAATGCCTCGGTCAACTCGCCGCCGCCGCAGACGATATCGGTCAGGCTGGTGCAGGCGGCGCTGTCGTCCTGGTCGAGGAACTGCTGCAACAATGCGGGCACGAATTGCACCACGCCGACCTGCTGCTGGCGGATCAGCCCGGCCAGGTACTGCGGGTCGCGCTGGCCATCCGGCTTGGCCAGCACCAGGCGCAGCCCGCTGCACAGCGGCCAGAACAGCTCCCACACCGAGGCGTCGAAGCTCACCGGGGTCTTGTGCAGCACCGCGCCGCCGGCCGGGAACCGGCGCGCACTCCAGTGCACCAGGTTGGCCAGGTTGCGCTGCTCGACCATCACCCCCTTGGGCAGGCCGGTGGAACCAGAGGTGTAGATCACATAGGCCAGGTGCGCGCCGTTAAGCCCGGGCACCCGCGGGTCGCTGTCCGGCTGTCCGGCCCAGCTCGGTTGATCGAGATCGACCTGCGGCAACGCCGCTTCGCCGACCAGCGTCCGCGTGCCTCGTTGCACCAGCAGCGCTCGCGGCTGGCTGTCGGCGAGCATGTGGCCGATACGTTCTGCCGGGTAATCCGGGTCCAGCGGCACATAGGCGCCGCCGGCCTTGAGGATGGCCAGCAGGCCGACCACCAGCGACAGGCCGCGCTCGACACAGATAGCCACCCGGTCGTCAGGCTGCACGCCCAGCGCAATCAGGTGGTGGGCCAGGCGGTTGGCCTCGGCGTTGAGCTGGCGATAGCTCAGTTGTCCTTCCTCCGACTGCACCGCGACCGCCTCGGGATCGCGCGCCACCTGCTGCTCGAACAATGCCTGGACGGGCTGTTCGACATCACCGGCCTGGGCCGTCGCGTTACAGGCCTGCAACAGATGCCCACGCTCATCGTCCGGCAATACCGGGACCGACAGCAGCGCGTGCCGTGGCTGAGCCTCCAGACCTTCCACCATGCCCTGCAGCACGTGCCGCATTTGCCCGCAGATCCGCTGGGCGCCAACGCTTGCCGGGGTCATCGCCACCAGACGGAAGCCTTCCCCCATGTCATCCACGCTCAAGCTCAGTGGATAGTTGCTGCGCTCCTGGCCATCGAGGAACTCGATGCCCTGCCACTGCTGGCGCCGGTCTTCGCTCGCCGCCTGGCCATGGCGGTAGTTGAGCATGGCGCTGAACAGCGGCGCCGGGGCCGGCACGCCACTGCAACGCTGGGCCAGTGCCAGCGACGCGTGCTCATGCACCAGCAAGGCACTCAGGCGCTGCTGGGTCAGGCGTAAGGCGTCCTGCAGGTCGAGGCCTGCAAGGTCCAGGCGCAGCGGCAAGGTGTTGATGAACATGCCCAGGGCCCGCTCGGCGCCCTCGCCGGCCTCCAGGCGGCCCAGCAACACGGTGCCGAACACCACACGATCGGTGCCGCTGACGGCAGCCAGCAGGCGGGCGAAGGCCAGGTGGAACAGGCTGGCGGGGCTGAAGCCCAGCTGCCGGGCCTGTTGCCGCAGCCGCGCGGCCAGGGTTTCGTCCAGCCACAGCCAGGCTTCCTCGACGGCCTGACCGTCGCCCTGTACATCGCTCAGGCCGTAGGGCAGCGTCGGCTCGTCGATATCGCCCAGTTGCGCACGGAAGAACGCCTCGTGCTCGGCCTGGCTGACGCCCTGGCGCGCCTGGGCCACATAGTTGCGATAAGGCACCGGGGCCTGCACCGGCGCGGCGCTGCCCTGCAAATAGCCCAGCAACTCAGCGCCGATGATCTCCAGGGCGGTGTGATCGAGGACAATATGGTGGAACTGCAATAGCGCCTCGATGCGCTCGCTGCCGGTAACGCCGCTATACAGCAGGCGGATCAGCGGCGCCCGGGCCAGGTCGAGGCGTTGCAGGTCTTGCCCATCCAGCGGCGCGACCAGCAGCGGCGCCTCGCGCCAGACCACCTGCAACGGTTGCGCCAGACCTTCCCAGAGCACGGCGGTACGCAGCACGTCATGACGGCTGATGGCCTGGCGCAAGGCCCTGGCGAACGCCTCCAAGCGTGCCGGGCTGTCGAACGCCATGCGCGACTGCAGCACATAGGGATCGTGCTCCGGCGAGCTGAGGTGGTGGTAAAGGATGCCCTCCTGCAACGGCGCCAGTGGGTAGATGTCCTGCACGTTGGCCGCGCCGCCCGGCACCGTGGCGACGATGCGCTCGATGGCAGCCGGTTCGAGGTCCACCAGTGGCAGCATGTCCGGAGTGATCCGGGTGCAGCCGGCCGGGATCCGGTTGGCCGGCACCTCGACCTGGCGGCCATGGCCCAGGGTCGCCGCCAACGCCGCTACCGTCGGCTGGCCGAACAACGTGCGCACGTCGGCCTGCAGGCCGGCATGGCGCAGGCGCGCGGTGAGGCTTACCGCCAGCAGCGAGTGGCCGCCGAGTTCGAAGAAGTTGTCGTGGCGACCGACCTGTTCGATGCCCAGGACTTCAGCCCAGATCGCGGCCATCGCCTCCTCGGTCGCGCCGATTGGGGCGACATAGACCTCGCGTGCCACCGCCGAAGGATCAGGGTCCGGCAGCGCCTTGCGGTCCAGCTTGCCGTGGCGGGTCAGTGGCAACTCGTCCAGGCGGACGAAGGCTTGCGGTATCAAGTGGCCCGGAAGGCGGGTTTGCAGCCCTTGGCGCAGGGTGTCGAGATCGACCACGGCGGTTGCTGTGAACCAGGCCAGCAGGCGTTCGTTGCGCACCAGTACCACGGCATCCGCGATACCCGGCTCAGCCTTCAGCGCGGCTTCGATCTCGCCCAGCTCGACCCGCACGCCACGGATCTTCACCTGGTCGTCATTGCGGCCCTGGTAGTCCAGCGTGCCGTCGGCATTCCAGCGCACCAGATCGCCCGTGCGGTACATCCGGCCGCCGTTGAACGGATCGTCGAGGAAACGCTCGGCGGTCAGTTCAGGACGGTTGAAGTAACCTCGGGCGACCTGCGCACCACCGATGTACAACTCGCCTATCACACCCACCGGTACGGGTTGGCGTTGCTCGTCCAACACATAGACGCAGGTGTTGGCGGTCGGCTTGCCGATATGCAGCGCACCGCCCGGTTGCAGTTGCCCCGACGTCGCCACCACGGTGGTTTCGGTCGGGCCATAGTTGTTGACCAGCGCAAAGCCCGGATCACGGTCGAACTGGCGCAGGCGATCACCGCCGACCAGCAGCGTGCGCAGGGTCGGGTGCTGGCGTTCGCGGCGCAGCGCCTGCTCGGCGACCGGTGTCGGCAGGAAGCTCACGTGCAGCGGCTGCTCCAGCCACCAGTCGAGCAGTTCATCGACATGCTCGCCGCCGATGGACGCCGGCGGCAGGTGCAGCACCGCCCCGGCGCACAGGGCCGGCCAGGCTTCCCATGCCATGGCGTCGAAGCCGAAGCCGGCAACGCTGGAGGTGTGGCTGCCTGCGCCCAGATCGAAGGCCTGGCAATGCCAGTGGATCAGGTTGGCCAGGGTGCGGTGCTCGACCATCACCCCCTTGGGCTGGCCGGTGGAGCCGGAGGTGTAGATGACATAGGCCAACTGATGCGCGTCCAGCCCTGCAACCACAGGGTTGCTGGCCGCCTGGTCGAGCCAGTCATCGCCATCCATCAAGACTTTAGCTACATCGCCGACCAAGGCTTCGGTGGTCGATTCGACCAGCACCAGCGCTGGCGCGCTGTCGCTGAGCAGATAGGCAATCCGCTGCGCCGGATAGCCCGGATCGACCGGCACATACGCCGCGCCGGCCTTGAGCACGGCCAGCATCGCCACCATCCGTTGCGGACCACGTTCCAGGCACAGCGCCACACGGTCGCCCAAGACCACGCCACGCTCGATCAGGTGATGAGCCAGGCGGTTGGCACGCTGGTTGAGCTCGCCGTAGCTCAGACGCAACTCACCCTGTACAACGGCCAATGCTTCAGGCGCTTGGGCCTCGACCAGCGCGTGCACGGTCTGCCCTTGCGAATAGGCCTCGGCTGTTGCGTTGAAGTCCTCCAGCACCTGGCGCGAAGCTTCGTCATCCAGCATCGGCAAGGCTTCGACCACTTGCCCCGGGCACTGCTGCAAGGCCTGCACCAATTGGCCGAGGGTATTGACCATCCAGCCGCCGATCTGCGCCGCCGGCAGCCCTTCGGCGGCCAGCACGCTCAAGCTGAAGCCCTCACCCAGGTCGTCGACGCTCAGGGTCAGCGGGTAGTTGCTGCGCTCCTCGCCACCCAGCAGGCGCACGCCCTGCCAGATGCCCTCACCGTCGCGAGCGACACCCTCGGTACTGTGGCGGTAGTTGAGCAAGGCACTGAACAATGGCGCCGAAGCAGCCACGCCGCTGCAACGCTGGGCCAGCGCCAGGGGCGCGTGCTCGTGACCAAGCAGGGCCGACAATCGCTTATGGGTGAGGCGCAGCGCCTGGTCCACCGGCAACGCGGTATCCACCCGCAATGGCAGGGTGTTGATAAACATGCCGAGCGCCCGGTCGGCGCCCTCGCCTGCTTGCAGGCGGCCCATCAGCACGGTGCCGAACACCACGTCACCGCGCCCCGCCAGCACGCCCACCACGCGAGCCCAGGCCAGGTGCACCAGGCTGGCGGCGCTGACGCCGCGCTGCCGCGCTTGCTCACGCAACCCATGGGCCAGGGTGGCCGGCAGCAGCAGCGCGGCATGTTCGACCTGCCCCCCGTCCCCCTGCACATCGGCCAGGCCATACGGCAGGGTCGGCTCGTCGATATCACCCAGTTGCGCACGGAAGAACGCCTCGTGGCCGGACTGATCGTCGCCCAGGCAAACCTGGGCGACATAATTGCGATACGGCACCGCTGCATGCAGCGTGGCGCCACGTCCGTCCAGCAGCGCCTGCATCTCCTCGCCGACCACGGCCATGGCGGCGTGGTCAAGGGTCAGGTGGTGGAACTGCAGCAGGGCTACCCACTCGCCCTGGCGCGGATCCTCGGCATAGACCAGGCGCAGCAAGGGCGCCCGGGTCAGGTCCAGACGCTGCTGACGGGCATCGAAACGGGCCTGCAGTTGCTCGATCACCGCCGCTTCGCCCAGTCCGGTGACCTCACTGACTGCCAGCTGGGCCTGGCGCCAGACCACCTGCACCGGCTCGCCCAGTCCTTCCCAGACCACCGAGGTGCGCAGGATGTCGTGGCGGTCGATGACCTGTTGCAAGGCCTCGGCCCAGGTACGCAGCCGCTCCAGGCTGTCGAAGGCCAGGCGCGACTGCAGCAGGTACGGGTCGCCCTGCTCGGCGCTGAGGTGGTGGTAGAGAATGCCCGATTGCAACGGCGCCAGCGGGTAGATTTCCTGGACGTTGGCCGCACCACCCGGCACGCTGGCGACGATACGGTCGATGCTGGCCTGGTCCAGGTCGATCAGGCTGAGCATGTCCGCGGTGATCTGCGTCGCACCTTGCGGCACACGGTTCTCAGGCACTGCCACTTCACGCCCGGAACCCACCGCCGCCGCCAACGCGGCCAAGGTCGGCTGGGCGAACAGCACGCGCACGTCGGCATTAAGCCCGGCCTTGCGCATGCGCTCGATCAGGCTCACCGCCAGCAGCGAGTGGCCACCGAGTTCGAAGAAGTGGTCATGGCGACCAACCTGCTCGACCTTGAGCACTTCGGCCCAGATCGCGGCCAGCGCGGTTTCGATCTCACCTTGCGGCGCCTCGAAGGCACGGCTGACCAGCGCCTCACTGCCCGGCTGAGGCAAGGCGCGGCGGTCGAGCTTGCCGTTGGCGGTCAGCGGCAGCGCATCCAGGCGCACATAGGCCGACGGCAACATGTAGTCCGGCAGTTGGCCTTGCAGTTGCTGGTGCAGTTCGGCAATTGCCTGATGGCCAGTGAAATAGGCCACCAGGCGCTTATCGCCCGGCGCGTCCTCCCGCACGATCACGGCGGCATCGCGAACCCCCGGACACTCGCCCAGACGCGCCTCGATCTCGCCCAGTTCGATACGGAAGCCACGCAGCTTGACCTGCTGGTCGGCACGGCCCAGGTAACGCAGGGTACCGTCGGCCTGCCAGCTCACCAGGTCGCCGCTGCGGTACATCGTGCCGCCGTTGAACGGATCGGGCAGGAAGCGCTCAGCCGTCAGTTCCGGCTGGCCTAGGTAGCCCAGGGCCACGCCGTCACCGGCGATATACAACTCGCCCACCGCCCCCACTGGCAGCAGTTGCTGGCGGGCATCGAGCACATAGCAGCGGCTGTTACCGATCGGCTTGCCAATCGGGATGCTGCCCTCGCCCACCGCGGTGATTTCGTGGGTGGTGCTGAAAGTAGTGGCCTCGGTCGGGCCGTAGCCATTGAGCAGGTGTTGCGGCGCGCCATCGCGCAGTACCCGGGCGATCACCGCCGGGTCCAGCACATCGCCACCGACCATCAGGTAGCGAAGCGCTCGGAACGCTGGCAGCAGGTCGTCGGCGAACTGGTGGAACAGGCCGGCGGTCAGCCACAGCACGGTGACGCCCTGCTCCAGCAGCACTTCGCGCAGGCCCTGGCGCGACAGGACCGTGTCCTGGTCGATCACCACCACCGCGCCGCCGTTGAGCAGTGGCGCCCAGACTTCCAGGGTGCTGGCGTCGAACGCCGGGTTGGAGGCGAAGGCCACGCGGTCCTGGCTGTTGAAATCGGCAAAGCCGTTGTTGATCACCAGGCGCACGATGGCCCGGTGCGGCACCTGCACGCCCTTCGGCGTGCCGGTGGAGCCGGAGGTGTACATGATGTACGCCGCACTGCCGGCGTCCACCGCCAGGCCCAACGGCGCATCCGCGTAACCGCTCAGGTCGAGGCGGTCGAGTTCGACCCGGCGCGCGCCCTCCACTTGCGGCTGGTCGCTGTGGGTCAGCACCAGCCGCGCCTGGCTGTCGGCCACCATGAACGCCTGGCGCTCGGCCGGGGCGTTGCCGTCCAGCGGCACGAACACCGCCGCGCATTTGCTCACCGCCAGCTGGGCCGCCAGCAGATCGAACGAACGAGGCAGCAGCAAGGCCACCCGATCGCCAGCCCGCACGCCCTGTTCGAGCAGGAAATAGGCCAGGCGATTGGCCTGGGCCTCGAGCTGGGCGAAGGTCCATCGACGCTGACCCTGGACCACCGCCAGCGCATCCGGCGAATTCACGGCCTGGGCCTCGAACAATCGGTGCACGGCCAGTTCACGCGGATATTCACGCGCCGTGGCGTTGAACTGCCGCAGCACGCGTTCGCGCTCTGCTTCCGGCAGGCGATGGAGGCTGTTCAGCGCGCTCCTCGGCGTCTGTTCCAACGCCGTGACCAGTTGCAACAGCGCCATGCGCAGCAGCTGGCAGACCCGGCCACCGTCCACGGGGGCCACGGCCTGCACCGTCAGTCTGAAGTCATTACCGTAATCGTCGACACTGACCACCAGCGGATAGTTGCTGCGCTCTTGCGCGCTCAGCAGTTCGATCCCGTCCCAAGCTGGCCCCTCGGCCGGTTTACCGGCACTGTGGCGATAGTTCAGCAAGCTGGTGAACAGCGCCTGGGACGCCGGTACGCCACTGCAACGCTGGGCCAGGGCCAGGGACGCCTGTTCGTGCGCCAGCAGGCGCGCCAGGCGCTGATGGGTCAGGCGGACCCCGTCGGCTACGCCCGCAGCCCCCACGCTGACCCTCAGCGGCAAGGTATTGATGAACATGCCCAGCGCCCGGTCGGCGCCCTCGCCGCCCAGCAGGCGGCCAAGCAGCACGGTGCCGAACACCACGTCCTCGCGGCCGGACAACTGCGCCAGCACCTGGCCCCAGGCCTGGTGCACCAGGCTGGCGACGCTGACCCCGAGCGCCCTGGCCTGGCCACGCAGACGAGCCCCCAGTTCCGGCTCCAGCGGCTGGCGGCTTTCACTGACCAGGCCCGTATCGACCTGGGCCTCGCGCAAACCGAACACCTCGGTCGGTTCGTCGATATCGCCCAGCAGCTCGCGGAACAGCGCCTCGTCGGCCTGCGGGTCGGCGCCCAGACGCGCCTGGGCCACGTAGTTGCGGTACGGCACGCTGTCCGGCAGCGCCGTCTGCCCTTGCAGCAAGGTACCGATTTCGGCCACCAGCTGCTCCACGGCAGTGTGGTCGAGGAGGATATGGTGCAGCAGCAGGGTCGCCTCCAGGTGACCGGCCTGGACCTGGCTGCTCAGGCGCAACAGTGGCGCCTGCCCCAGGTCGAGCCGCAGTGTCTCCAGCGCCGGGCTCGGCACCAGCGGCGCCTCGCGCCAGACCACCTGCACCGCCTCGTCCAGGCCCTGCCAGTGCAGGCTGGTGCGCAGGATATCGTGGCGGGCGATGACCTGGTTCAGCGCCGCAACGAACGCGTCCAGCTCGGCCTGACCGGCAAAGGCGAAACGCGCCTGCACCACGTAGGGGTCGGCGCCTTCGCTGGCCAGGTGATGGTAGAGAATGCCCTGCTGCAACGGCGCCAGGCCGTAGATGTCCTGGACATTTTCCACGCCGCCGGGGATATGGCGCACCAGCGCATCGATGGCGTCCTGGTCGAGGCTGGCCAGGGGCAGCATGTCCGGAGTGATCCGCGTGCAATCGACGGGGATGCGGTTGGCCGGCACGGCGACAGTCGCCCGAGCACCCACCGACGCCGCCAGCGCCGCCAGTGTGGGCTGGCTGAACAGCACCCGCACATCGGCTTGCAGCGCCTGCTGGCGCATGCGTTCGACCAAACGCACCGCCAGCAGCGAATGGCCGCCCAATTCAAAGAAGTTGTCGTCACGCCCCACCGCCTCGACACCGAGCAGATCCGTCCAGATCGCCGCCAGGGCGGTCTCGACCGGCCCCTCGGGAGCCTGGTACTGCCGCATCGGTGCTTCGGGCGCCGGCAGGGCCTTGCGGTCGACCTTGCCATTGGGCGTCAACGGCATGGCCTCGAGGTGAATGAACAGCGCCGGCACCATGTACTCGGGCAATTGGCCCAGCAGATGCTCACGCAGGTCTTGCGCGACCTGGGCCTGACCGCTGTGGTAGGCCACCAGGCGTGGGCCGCTGTGCGGATGCTCGTGAACCAGCACCAGCGCCTCGCGCACGCCAGGCAGGCGGTTCAGGCAGGCCTCGATCTCGCCCGGTTCGATGCGCAGGCCGCGCAGCTTGATCTGGTGGTCGTTACGGCCAAGGAACGCAAGGCTCCCGTCCGCGCGCTGACGCACCAGGTCACCGCTGCGGTACAGGCGCTCACCCTTGACGAACGGACTGTCGATAAAGCGCTCGGCCTGCTGCCCTGCCAGGCCCAGATAGCCCCGCGCCACCCCCGCGCCACTGATGTGCAGGTGCCCGGCCACGCCCCACGGCAGTGGCTGGTCGGCGTCGTCCAGGACGTACAGACGGGTATTGTCGATGGGCCGGCCGATCGGCAGTGCGCCGTGGGGCACAGGTTGTCCTGGCTCCAGGGTGAAGACAGTGCAGTCGACCGTGGTTTCGGTGGGTCCGTAAACGTTGTGCAGGCGCACCTGAGGCAAGCGCTCGCGCACCTGGCGTGCCAGGGATTCGGTCAGCTCACCGCCACCGCAGACGATATCGGTCAGGCTGGCGCACTGCGCGCTGCGCGTCTGCTCGACGAACTGCTGCAACAGCGCCGGCACGAACTGCACCACGCTGACCTGCCGTTCAATGATCTCCCGTGCGACATAATCCGCGTCGCGCTGGCCGTCCGGTCGCGCCAGCACCAGACGCAACCCGCTGCCCAGCGGCCAGAACAGCTCCCACACCGAGGCGTCGAAACTGATCGGCGTCTTGTGCAGCAGCGCGCCGTCGGCGCGGGTCGGGCACAGCCCCGCGGCCCAGCGCACCAGGTTGACCACGCTGCGGTGCTCGACCATCACCCCCTTTGGCATGCCGGTGGAGCCAGAGGTGTAGATCACATAGGCCAGGTGCCGTGGGGTGAGCCCGGTCACCCGTGGGCAGGTGGCCGGCAAGGCTTCCCAGGTCGGCTGGTCGAGGTCGATCCGTGGCACCGCCACCTCGCCCGGTACCTCGCGGGTAGCGCTGTGGACCAGCACCGCCAATGGCGCGCTGTCTTCGAGCATATGACGGATACGCCCGGCCGGGTAACCCGGGTCGAGCGGCACGTAGGCGCCACCGGCCTTGAGGATGGCCAGCAGGCCAACCACCATCGAAACGCTGCGTTCGACGCAAATCGCCACCCGGTCGTCGGGCTTGACCCCGAGTTCGATCAGATGGTGGGCCAGGCGGTTGGCCTGCTCGTCGAGTTGCCGATAGCTCAGTCGCTCGCCATCGGTCTCCACCGCGACGGCGTCGGGGCGCAGCTGCGCCTGGTGTTCGAACAGGGCGTGCAGCGGCAGGTCCAGGTCATGGTCGACCGCCGTGTCATTGCAGTCCACCAGCAGGTGATGGCGTTCCTTGACGGTCAGCACCGGCAGGTCCAGCAATGGCCGCTCGGGCTGCTGTTCGAGCGCTTCCACCACCCCTTCAAATACCTGCCGCAACTGCCCACACAAGCGCTCTGCGCCCCACTCGGCAAGGGCTTGGACCGTCAGGCGCAGGTCCTCGCCGAGGTCGTCGACGGCCAGGTTCAAGGGGTAGTTGGTGCGCTCCTCGGCCCCCACCACATCGATGCCCGGCGCCACCGCGATCACCTCGGCCGCATCGCCCGCCGCACTGTGGCGGTAGTTGAGCATGCTGTTGAACAGCGGCGTCGGCGCCACCACGCCGCTGCAGCGCTGGGCCAGGGCCAGGGGCGCCTGCTCATGGCCGAGCAACGCCGTCAGTTGTCGATGGGTGACCAACAGCGCCTCACGCACACCCTGCCCGCACAGGTCGACGCGCAGTGGCAAGGTGTTGATGAACATGCCCAGGGCCTGTTCAGCGCCTTCACCCGCCGCCATACGCCCGAGCAGCACACTGCCGAACACCACCGACTCGCGTCCGGACAGCGCCCCAAGCAGGCGCGCCAGCCCTAGGTGCATGATGCTCGCCGGGCTCACGCCGAGCAGCCGGGCCTGGGCCCGCAGGCGCTGGCTAAGGCTGGAAGCCAGGGTCAGCCTGGCTTCCTCCATGGCCTGGCCGGCCACCTCCTGGATACCGAAGGCCAGGGTCGGCTCGTCGATATCGGCGAGCATGGCGCCGAAGAAGGCCTCATGGGCCTGTTCATCCTGGGCCTGCCGACTTCTGGCCAGCAGGTCGCGGAACGGCACCGGGGCCGGCAGTCGCTCACCTTCACCCGCCAGGTAAGCCTGGATCTCGCGGCGCACGATATCCAGCCCGGTGTGATCCATGACGGTGTGATGGAACAGCAGCAAGGCCAGTACCTCGCCGTCGCGGGCCTGGGCATGCACCAGGCGCAGTAGCGGCGCCTGGCCCAGATCCATGCGGTAGTGATGAGTGTCGAAACGCGCCCGCAACTGGCACCCTACATCCTCGTCGCCGTTCAGCTCGACGGCCTCGCAGACCAGCGGCGCCTTGCGCCACACCACCTGCAGCGGCTGGTCGAGGTATTCCCAGGCCAGCGCCGTGCGCAGGATGTCATGGCGCTGGATCACCCAGTCGAGGGCCTCGGCGAACGCCTGCAGGCGCTCGGGGCTGGCGAAGCGCAGTTGGGCCTGCAGCACATAGGGGTCGCCATCGGCCGCCGTGAGGTGGTGGTAGAGCATGCCCTCCTGCAGCGGCGCCAGCGGGTAGATATCCTGCAGGTTGGCCGCGCCGCCGGGCACAGTGGCAACAATGCGGTCGATGGCCGCCTGGTCGAGACCAGCCAGGGGCAGCATCTCGGGCGTGATGCGCAACGCCGGGCTCAACCATCCATGATCCAGGCCGGCAAGCATCTGCAAGAGCGCCGGCTTGTGGGCCGCCAACGCGTCCCACAGGGCGTCATCGAGCGTGTCTTCATCGCCTTCGACGATCAGGTCGGCCTCCTCGCGCTGGAGTCGGATCGCACGGGTGGAGAGCGCTGCCATGAGTTCGCTGAAGAGCATTGGTAAGCATCCTGCTTTAGCCAGTCGGAAATGCTCGGAACGCTAATGGATCGTGGGGAGGCGGGCTGACATGGGAAGGGGGGACAATACGGCGCCCTGGGTGTCCGGCCGGCGATGCGCGCCGCCAGGAGGATCAAGCGCCGGGCGAACATTGCAATTACCCCGCGCCTGCCCCAAGCTCTGCCGTACCGCCCCCACGGACCGCCCGATGCAACGACGCCACCTTCTCCTGATCGCCCTGCTGCTTGTGCTGATGCTGCCCATCGCGATCGGCTATCTGTGGCGTGACCAGCAGCCCGCGGTGCCCAGCCTGCCGGCGCACAGCTACAGCAAGGCGCTGCGCCAGGCCCATGACGGCCTGCCGGGCGCCGCCAGGGTGCTCTACCAACAATTGCAACGCGACGACCTGCCAGCGATCCGACGCGCCGCGCTGTATGCCGAACTGCCCAACTATCCGTCGCCACTAGCACTGAAGCTGGCCCAGCAGGACTTGGAACACGCCGACCCGCTGGTTCGGCGTGCCGCCATCGCCAGCATCCACCGCCTGCTGCCTGCCGCCCAGCGCAGCCTGGTGCTGGGCCCGCTCCTGGAAGATGACGAGCAAAGCGTACGCTTCGCCGCGGTCGACGCCCTGCTCGGCCTCGCCCCCGACGCCATCGGCTTGTACTTCGGGCCGTTGCAGGATGCCCTGGAGCAGTACGAGCAGACGCTGGAACAACAGCCCGACGACGCCGCGGCGCAGGTTCACCTGGCCCGGCTGTACATGCATGAGCAAGCCTACGAGTCCGCCACGCGGGCCCTGCAGCGCAGCCTGGCGGTGGCTCCCGAAGGCCTGGACGCCCTGGCCACCCAGGTACGCCTGCTGGAACAGCAAGGCCGTCACGACGCCTCCCGCGAAGTGCTGGCCAAGGCCCTGTCACTGCGCCCGGACTCGGCGTTCCTGCAATATGAACTGGGGCTGTGGCTGACCCGCCACGAGCAACAGGAATACGCCCTGCTCGCCCTGGCACGCGCGGTCGAATTGGAGCCGGAAAACAACGACTATCGCTACACCCTGGCCGTCACCCTGCACCAGCTAGAGCAGGTGGACGCCGCGCAGAAGCAGCTGGAGACCGTGCTCAGTCGCCAGCCGGCCAACCGCCGGGCTCGGGTGTTGCTGATCGAGTACTGGAAGGAAACCGGCCAATTGCAGAATGTCCAGGTCCTGCTGGCCGAGCTGGAGCGGCAAAACCCGGACGATCCGTTCCTGCAGCAAGGGCTCTGACGACAGCCTCAGGCCTGCAACATACGCTGAACCTGCGTGACCAGCGTCTGCAACGAGAACGGCTTGAACATCAACGCCGTGCCCGGTTCGTCGAGCAATGCCTGCTCGACCGGGTCGCTGGTGAAGCCGGTGATGAACAGGATCTTCTGCTCCGGCTTGATCATGCGCAGTGCCTTGGCCACCTGACGCCCACTGAAGCCTCCTGGCAAACCGATATCGGTGATCACCAGGTCGAACGGAGCGCCCCGCCTGAACTCGGTCAGCGCGCCATTGGCATCGGCCACGTCGCACACCTCAAAGCCGCACTCGAGCAGGGCCTCCTTCATCAAAGCACGCAGATTGACTTCGTCATCGATCAACAGCAGCCGCATGCCCTGCGCCTGAAACGGCAACGCACCCAGGACGACGGTCTCAGGCTCCAGTCCCGTATGGCGAGGAAACATCAGCACCACTCGAGTCCCTTCTTCCAAGGTGGATTCGATCCACACCTGTCCCCCCGACTGGTGCACAAAACCGTGCACCATGGGCAGCCCAAGGCCGGCTCCCTGTCCCAGTGACTTGGTGGTGAAGAACGGCTCGAAGGCTCTGGCCAAATCATTGCGCGACATGCCGTGGCCATCGTCCTCGATCTGTAACATGACGTAGTCACCTGCCGGCAAGCTGGCCGACTCCCCACTGTTCAGCGCCAGCCGCTCGTTGGAGGTCCTGATTGTCACCTTACCCTTGCCAAGGCAGGCATCGCGAGCATTGCTGCACAGGTGCAGGAGGGCGTTGCGCAACTGGTCGGGATCGACTTGCAACAGCCACGGCGCAACGTCCATCTGCCAGTCCAGGTGCATTTCGGCTCCTAGGGTCTGGCGCAGCATCGGCTCCGCCTCCAGCAACAGGCGGTTGATATTCAACGGATTAGGCGACAATGGCTGGCTGCGGGCGAAGGCCAGCAGGTTTTGGGTCAGGCCGATGGCGCGCTGGGTAGATTCCCGAGCCATCTGCACGTACTCCTCGACACGCTCCAGCCGCCCCTGCGCCAGTCGCCGCTCGAGCAACTCAAGGCTGCTGCCGACACCGGACAACACGTTGTTCATTTCATGCGCCAACCCACCTGCCAGCTTTACCACGCTCTCCATGCGCTGGCCGTCCCGCACCGCGGCATCGGCCAAGCGCTGGACCGCGTCGCGGTCCTCGGTGATGTCTCGCCCTACCAGCGCGGGCAGCGCTGCATCGGCAGCCCCCGTCCAGCGGAACCAGCAATAGTGGCCTTCGTTGTGCCGAAGCCGTGCGTCAAACGGCGCCATGCCCTGCCCCTGCACAAGCGCCGTCAGCGCCAAGCGGGCCTCGGTACGGTCGGCGGGGTGAAACAATTCGGGCAACGGCAGCGGATGCGACGCCCCGCACCAGCCCAACAGCCGCTGCCAGGCCGGGTTGGTCGAACGTACGCGCAGATCGGCATCGAGCATCAGCATCACATCGGGTGACAGGTGCCAGATATGCTCAGGATCGCTCAGGTACTGATCCAGGCGCGCCTCGAAGGAAAGGGCCAATTCGCGCCATTCACGACCGGTCTCCACACTGGCGGTGGTCTCGATCAGGGCGTGAAGGAAACCGGCGACCTGGCCCTGGTCGTCACGGATCGGCGAATAACAACCCGTCACCCAGACTTTCGTCATGACGCCTGCTCGATAGACAGGCAGCAGCGCGTCCTCGATCAGGCTGCCCTGTCCCTCGAGCGCCTTGAATACCGCTGCACCCATGTCCTCCCAGTTATGCGCCCAGAGCGCGTCGAAGGCGCAGCCCTGGTGACCAGTGCTACCGCCAAGCAGGATCTGGTAAGGTTCATTATGGATGACCGTCAATGTCGGGCCCCAGACCAGCGCACTGGGAAACGGCGACAGCAGCACCATATCGACGGCGACGCGCAGGGTAGGCGGCCAGGATGTCAGCGCTCCCAGCGATGTCGCGCTCCAGTCGAAGTTGCCAACGACAGCCCCCATCATCGCCATAGGGCTCGCCGGAGACGCCAGGTGAATGACCTGGATATCACCACCGGCGACATTCAAGTCAGCGGCCAATATCTTCGTCCCACAGCTCGGGTTTTTCATCGATGAACCGGCGCATCAACGCCTTGCAAGTCTCATCGTCATGTACCTCCAGGCGCACGCCGCGGCTGCCGAGCAGTTGCTCCTCACCCATGAAGGTGGTGTTTTCACCGATGACCACATGCTTGATGCCATACAGCAGGATAGCGCCGCTGCACATGGCACAAGGCGACAAGGTGGTATAGAGGGTGGACTCCTGGTACACCCAAGCCGGCTGTCGGCCGGCATTTTCCAGGGCGTCCATCTCGCCATGCAGGATGGCGCTGCCTTTTTGCACCCGGCGATTGTGTCCGCGGCCGATAATCCTGCCGTCGTGCACCAATACCGAGCCGATCGGGATGCCACCCTCCTCGAGCCCCTTTCGGGCCTCATCAATGGCAGCCTGCAGGAAAGCGGAAGTGTCCTGTTCCATGGTTTCTCCCCGGTAATACGTCAGCTTTGCTGGAGACTAGCACAGCGCCAGCCACCGTGGCGCATTGCGTGGCGAGGGCTATGCTGAAAGGGCTTTAGATCTTGCTGGCCAACCGTTTTCCCATGGATTCGACGGGCATGCGCACATGAACAAGAAGCTCCTGGTCGTGCTGACCAATACTGCCAAGTACCCCTCCATCCCGCGCGCCACAGGGCTGTGGCTGGGCGAGGCCGTGCACTTCGTCGACAAGGTGCAGCAGGCGGGCTTTGTGGTCGACTACGTAAGCCCCGCGGGTGGCTACGTGCCCATCGACCCGCACAGCCTGCGCATGGCGCCGGAGCTGGACTGGCAGTGGTACGACGACAAGACTTTCATGAACCGTTTGGGCGCCACACTGAGCCCCGGCCAGGTGAAAGCCGATCAGTACAGCGCGATTTACTACACCGGTGGGCACGGCGTGATGTGGGACTTCCCCGACAACCAGCCGCTGCAAGAACTCGCACGGCGCATCCATGAGCGCGGCGGTGCGGTCGCCGCGGTCTGCCATGGCGTGGTCGGTCTGCTCAATATCAAGCTCAGCGACAACAGTCTGCTGCTCAAAGGGCGCAGGGTGACCGGTTTCTCCAACACTGAGGAGAAACTGGCGGAACTGGACGAGGTGGTGCCGTTCCTGACCGAAAACGAGCTGGGTGCCCGTGGCGGTGAGTACAGCAAGGCGGACGATCCCTGGGCCCCCTTCGTGGTGGAGGATGGCAGCCTGATCACCGGGCAGAATCCTGCGTCCACCGCCGACGTGGCCGAGGCGGTCGTTCGCTACTTACGCAACCGCTAGCCGCCACAAAAGCATCGCGGGGCATGCCCGCTCCTACGCCATGACGGTGTGGGAGCGGGCATGCCCCGCGGTGGGTCTTGCGGCCCTATTCGACGCTCAACACGCCGCGACGCACCTGATCACGCTCGATCGACTCGAACAACGCCTTGAAGTTACCCTCACCGAAGCCGTCGTCACCCTTGCGCTGGATGAACTCGAAGAACACCGGTCCCAGCAGGGTTTCCGAGAAGATCTGCAGCAGCAGACGCTTGTCGCCTGCCTCGGAGGCGCCATCGAGCAGGATGCCGCGGGCCTGCAACTGGTCGACCGGCTCGCCGTGCCCTGGCAGACGCTCCTCGAGCATCTCGTAGTAGGTCTGCGGCGGTGGGGTCATGAAGCGCATGCCCAGGCCCTTGAGCGCATCCCAGGTCTTGAGCAGGTCGTCGGTGAGGAAAGCCACGTGCTGGATGCCTTCGCCGTTGAACTGCATCAGGAACTCTTCGATCTGCCCTGCGCCCTTGGACGACTCTTCGTTGAGCGGAATGCGGATCATGCCGTCCGGCGCGGTCATCGCCTTGGAGGTCAGGCCGGTGTACTCACCCTTGATATCGAAGTAGCGGATCTCGCGGAAGTTGAACAGCTTTTCATAGAAGTTGGCCCAGTAGGCCATGCGCCCGCGATAGACGTTGTGGGTCAGGTGGTCGATGATCTTCAGACCCGCGCCGACTGGGTTGCGGTCCACGCCTTCGATAAACTTGAAGTCGATGTCGTAGATCGAGCTGCCTTCCTCGTAGCGGTCGATCAGGTACAGCGGCGCGCCACCGATCCCCTTGATTGCCGGCAGACGCAGTTCCATTGGGCCGGTTTCGATTTCCACCGGCTGGGCGCCCAGCTCCAGGGCACGGGCGTAGGCTTCATGGGCATTGCGCACGCGGAAGGCCATGCCGCATACCGATGGGCCATGCTCGGCGGCGAAATACGAGGCGATGCTCTTGGGCTCGTTGTTCAGGATCAGGTTGATGCCGCCCTGACGATACAGGTGCACATCCTTGGAGCGGTGGCTGGCCACCTTGGTGAAACCGAGAATCTGGAATACCGGCTCCAGCACGCCGGGGGTTGGCGAAGCGAGCTCGATGAATTCGAAGCCTTCCAGGCCCATCGGGTTGTCGAAGATATCTGCCATGTGGGTGTCCTCATCTATAAGCGAAAAACGGTTGATTACAGGCTTTGGATGTGGAGATGGCGTGGTGGTGAGCAGGGGATCCCGCGCACGCTGCGGGCCAGGAAGTCACCAATGATCAGCTTGAACCCATGGTATGTCATATGGACCCATTCTCGGCGGGCTTGATTCCCCGGGAGGCGGAGAACCTTATTGTTGTATTCGTAAATCGATTCTACAGGGCGTAAATTTGTTTGTCGCGCTTTAGTTCGCAGATTGTTCCGACAAACGGCTATTCTCAACAGCATCTTGTCGCCTCGCAGAAGGTTCGCCCGCACATGCCCCTGACCGCCAAACGCCCCGCCCGCTGGAGCTGGCGCGCCCTGCTGCCCTGGGGCATCGGCGTGCTGCCGCTGCTGTGCGGGCTGGTGGTGATGCGCTGGCAGACGGAACAGGAACTGCAAGCCAGCAGCCTGGCCACGGCCCGCGAAGTGGGCATCCATGTCGAGGAGATCCTCGACAGCCTGTCCACCGCCGCCCATGAGCTTCTGCCCAAGGCGGGCCTGCCCTGTGACCAGGTGCAACTGGCACTGCGCATCGAGGTGACGCGCAACGCCTTCGTGCGTTCGACCAACCTGTTCGATCATGATCGGCTGTACTGCACCTCGCTGTACGGCGACTTCGACGAGCCGGTGGATGCCAAGGACTATACCAATGGCCAGCTGTGGCTGATGAACGGCAACTCGGTCACCCCGGGACATGCCCTGCTGGTCTATCGGATCAGCCAGGAAGGCCGTGGCGACAGGGGCGCGATCACCACGGTGGATGGCCGCCATCTGCTCACCGCGCTCCACCTGATCGGCGCCGACAACCTGGTGAAGGTGCATGTCGGCAATCACTGGATGGGCAGCGATGGCCAGGTTCATGACGGCAAGCCACCGCGCGCTGCCTCCGCCGCCACGCAGTATGCGTCCACCCGTTATCCGTTCGATGTGCACGCCGGCTACGAAGAAGGCACGCAGGCCGCGCTCATGCGCTCGCGCTACCCCGCCCTGCTCAGCCTGTTGCTGGTGCTCGGCGTCGCGGCCGGCGCAGCCTGCCGCTGGCAGATCCGCCGCGCCAGCTCACCCCTTGGCGAGCTGGAGCGGGCCCTGGAGGCTGACGAATTCGTTCCGTATTTCCAGCCGGTGGTGCGCAAGGGCGACTACCGCTGGGCCGGTATCGAAGTGTTGATGCGCTGGCAGCATCCCCGCGAAGGGCTGGTGCGCCCCGATCTGTTCATCCCCTACGCCGAACACAGCGGCCAGATCGTCGCCATGACCCGTGCCCTTATGCTGCATACCGCCCAGGCCCTGGCCCCGCATGCGGCCCTGCTGGAGGACGGCTTCCACATCGGCATCAATATCACCGCCGACCATTGCCGCGACCTGCGCCTGCTTGACGACTGCCAGACCTTCCTCCAGCACTTCCCACCCGGGCGCGTGGTGCTGACCCTGGAGCTGACCGAACGCAAGCTGATCGAGCCGACCCCGGTGACGCTTGAGTTGTTCGAAAAGCTGCACGTCATGGGCGTGATGATCGCCCTGGACGACTTCGGCACAGGCCAGTCCAGCCTCAACTACCTGCGCCAGTTCCAGGTCGACTACCTGAAGATCGACCAGAGCTTCGTCGCCATGATCGGCGGCGACGCCCTGTCCCAGCACATCCTCGACACCATCATCGAGCTCTCGGCCAAGCTGGGCCTGGGGATCGTCGCCGAAGGCGTGGAGACCGAGGTGCAGCGCGACTACCTGGCACGCCACGGGGTGGATTTCCAGCAGGGCTACCTGTTTGCCCGACCGATGCCCGCCGGCGAACTGCTGCTGGCCCTGGCCGCCCGGCCGGGCAGCCCGCAGTTGCCGCCGGGCAACGCCCCTGAGATCATGCGCGGCTGATCCACCCGCTCACTTCCCGTTTTCCGAGGCATTCGTGTCAAAAGGCATTCTTTCGTCGGTCATGGCGTCCTGTCTGTTCGCCGTGATGTACTTCTATACCTCCTTCCTCAAGCCCCTGGACGGCGAGGAGATCTTTGGCTGGCGGACCCTCCTGACCCTGCCCTGCCTGACGCTGTTCATGCTGGTCTCGAAGGACTGGAATCGGGTCGGTGAGTTGCTCGGTCGGGTGCGGCGCACACCGCTGCTGCTGCTCGGCATGGTTGGCACCTCGTGGCTGATGGGCGTGCAGCTGTGGTTGTTCCTCTGGGCGCCGCTGCACGGGCGCAGCCTGGAAGTGTCGATGGGGTATTTCCTGCTGCCGCTGGCCATGGTGCTGACCGGACGGCTGGTGTATGGCGAGCGCCTGTCGCGCCTGCAGAAGGTCGCGGTGGGCTTTGCCACGCTGGGGGTTGGCCACGAGCTCTACCAGCACGGCAGCTTCGCCTGGGAAACCCTGCTGGTGATGATCGGCTACCCGATCTACTTCGTCCTCAGACGGCGCTGCCGCACCGACCACCTGGGCGGGCTGTGGTGCGACATGTGCCTGCTGCTGCCCTGGGCCCTGTACTTCGTGATCCAGGGCCCGCTGTCGGCGACGGACCTCGCCGAGCACCCGGGCCTGTACGGGCTGATCCCGCTGCTCGGGGCGATCAGCGCCTGCGCCCTGATCGCCTACGTGCTGGCCAGCCGCCTGTTGCCGTTCAGCCTGTTCGGCCTGCTCAGCTACGTCGAGCCGGTGCTGCTGGTGGGCGTGGCCCTGCTGCTGGGCGAGACCATCGGCCCCGACCAGTGGCTGACCTACCTGCCGATCTGGGCCGCCGTGCTGGTGCTGGTGCTCGAAGGCATCAAGCACCTGCTGCGTCAGCGTCGGCGTTCGGTGTAAGACGTACCTGGCGCACCCGACGCTCCTCCACCGCCACCACGGTCATGGTCCAGCCGTTCCAGGCCAGCTGATCGCCCACCACCGGCAGGCGGTCCAGCAGGCTCATCACCAGGCCCGCCAGGGTCTGGTAGTCCTCGGTGGCGCGGGCGGCGAAGCCGGTGCGCGACTGAACCTGGGCCAGGTTAAGAGCGCCACTGACCACGAAGCCGCCTGCCTCCTCCACCACGCCTGGCCCTTCAACTTCGCTCGCATCCGGCAGTTCACCGGCAATCGACTCGAGGATGTCGGTCATGGTCAACACCCCGGTGAAGTCACCGAATTCGTTGACCACGAAGGCGATGTGGGTGGACTGGGCGCGCATCTGCTCCAGGGCATTGAGAATGCTGAAGCTCTCCAGCAGGTTCAACGGTGCCCGCGCCAGGTGCTCCAGCGCCGGCTGGTTGCCGGCCAGCAGTTCCTTGAGCAGCTCCTTCTTGTGCACGTAGCCCAGCGGTTCCTCGATGCGCCCGTCGCGAATCAGCGGCAGGCGCGAGTAGGACGAGTTGACCAGCATCTGGGTGATCGCCTCGGCCGGCTGCGACAGGTCGATGGCATCGACCTTGGCCCGCACCGTCATCACCGTGCGGATCGGCCGCTCGGCCAGGTTGAGCACACCGCTGATCATCACCCGCTCACGGCGATCGAACACCACCTGCTCGTCGCCACCGGCCACCAGGTCGGCGATCTCCTCGCCCACCTCGTCGGCTTCTACCCGGCGTCCGCCCATCAGGCGCAGCACCGCGTGGGCCGTGCGCTCACGCAATGGCCGGTGCTGATGCAGGCTGCGCTTGCGGCGAGCACGGGCCAGCTGGTTGAACAGCTCGATCAGCAGCGAGAAGCCGATGGCCGCGTACAGGTAGCCTTTCGGGATATGGAAGCCCAGGCCCTCGGCAGTCAGGCTGAAGCCGATCATCATCAGGAAGCCCAGGCACAGCATGATCACTGTCGGGTGTTCGTTGACGAAGCGGGTCAGCGGCTTGCTGGCGACGATCATGATACCGATGGAGAAGATCACCGCGATCATCATCACCGATAACTGCTCGACCATGCCCACGGCGGTGATCACCGCGTCCAGCGAGAACACCGCGTCGAGCACCACGATCTGCGCGACGATCGGCCAGAACGCCGCGTGACGGGTAACGCCGCCGCTCTGGGCGACATGGCCCTCCAGACGCTCGTGCAGCTCCATGGTGGCCTTGAACAACAGGAACACACCACCGAACAGCATGATCAGGTCACGGCCGGAGAAGGTCTTGCCGAACACGTCGATCAGCGGCGCGGTAAGGGTCACCATCCACGAAATGCTGGCCAACAGGCCCAGGCGCATGATCAGCGCCAACGACAGGCCGATCACCCGGGCGCGATCGCGCTGATGGGGTGGCAGTTTGTCGGCGAGGATGGCGATGAACACCAGGTTGTCGATACCCAGCACCAGCTCGAGGACGATAAGCGTCAACAGGCCCAGCCAGGCCGTGGGGTCGGCTAGCCATTCCATTAGCGGGTACTCACGAGGGCGGCGTCACAAGGACGGGGGAAGGAAGGCCGGGATGGCCAGGGACTGGGGGGCTCCGCGAAGGTGCTCATATAGACCTTGATAGAAAATAGGGAAGTCGATCCTACAATCGAAGCAGATTTCTCTGATAGCGCAAAACTATTACAAAAGCTGTAACAGGTGTGGCGGGGCATTTTTGTTCAATACACTCGTCACAGGCTCGGCCAGGATGACCACACCTTCCCCGTTCAAGGAAACCTTCAATGAGCCTGACCTTATCCATGGCGGCCTTCGCCCTGGCCGCCTCCATCTCCCCCGGCCCGGTCAACATCGTCGCCCTCGGCAGTGGCGCGCGCCACGGCCTGCTGGCCAGCATCGGGCATGTGGCCGGTGCCACGCTGGGTTTCTGCCTGCTGCTGGTGCTGGTGGGGCTGGGCGTGCACGAGCTGTTGCTGCGCTGGCCATTGCTGGGGCGGCTGCTGCACTGGGGTGGCGTGCTGTTTCTGCTGTACATGGCCTGGAAACTGGCCAGCGACGATGGCGCACTGGGCACCGCCGATACCCGGCAGGCGCCCAGCGCCTGGCACGGCGCGGCCATGCAGTGGCTGAGCCCCAAGGCCTGGCTGGCGGCGGTCGCCGGTATCGGCGCCTATACCGGCGGCGAGCAGCAGTTGCTGTGGCTGTTCACCTGGATCTACGGGCCGATCTGCTTCGTCTCGGTGGCCTGCTGGGCCTGGGCCGGCAGCATGATCCGCCAGTATCTGGGCGAGCCGTGGCGGATGCGCCTGCTCAATCGGGTGCTGGCGGGGTTGCTGGTGGCGAGTGCGTTGTACCTGATGGTGTGATCCTGGCTTTCAGCCATTGCGATAGTGCCCCGGCGTGGTCGCCAGGTGACGCTTGAAGGCCCGCTGCAGGTGCGCCTGGTCGGCGAACCCCGCCTCCAGCGCCACCTCGGCGATCGGCCTGCCAGCGCGCAGTAGCGCCCGGGCATGCTGCACCCGCTGGTCGAGCAGATAGCCATGGGGTGTCAGGCCGAAGCGCTTGCCGAACGCGCGGATCAAATAGGCCCGCGACAGCCCCGCCGCGGCGCAGATGTCCTCCACTGTCAGCGGGTCGAGGCGATGGGCACGGATGAACGCGGCGGCAAGCTCAAGGCGTGGATGGCCTGCGGGCTGGCCGCCCGCGTCGGCCTCCAAAAGCTGCGGCAAGCCCTTGAAGAACGCCTCCAGCTGCGCCTCCCGGCGTTCGTTGCCGGGCTCGAACAGCCCGGCGAACAGCGCCAGCAACTGCCCATACAGCGCCGCCGATGTGCTCAAGGTCGCCGAGGGCAGCGCAAAACCTCGCGCCAGCAGCCAGGGCATGTCGACGAACAGCATCAGGTACGACCAGGGTTCGCCCTGGACCGGGTTGCAGGTGTGCACCACCCCCGGGTTCATCAGCACCGTGGTCCCCGCCGCCACCTCGTGTCGGGCGTTGCCGGTCAGGTAGGTGCTGCGCCCGCCGGTGATCACGCCGATGGAGAAACTTTCGTGGGAATGGGCGGCGTAGCACACCTGGCGGCCGTCCCCCACGCGTCGGGCCTCGACGAAGGGCAATGCCGGATCACGCCAGAACCGCGAGACCTCGATCATCGCCCCGCCCTCACCCTTCGCCGCCCTGCACCACCACCAGCAACTGCGCCTGGTGCTCGCCGACCGAGCGCAGGCGGTGCGGGGTCTGGGCATTGAAATGCAGGGCGTCGCCCGCCTGCAGCAGCACCCGCTCGCTCATGAAGTCCACCTCCACCTGCCCCTCGTGGACGAACAAAAACTCCTCGCCTTCGTGCTCCTTGAAGGTCGGGTCGCTGAACGCGGTCGGCGGCTGGATCAGGAACGGCAGCAGGCTGCGCTGGCCGACCTGCGAAGTCAGCACCGCATACCCCGGCCCCTCGCCGCCACCCACCAGCGCCTGGCGTTCGCCGCGGCGTACCAGGCTGTAGCGCGCCTGGCCGTCGTGCTCGCCGTCGAACAGCTCCTCGACATTGACGTTCAGCGCCCGCGCCAGCTTCAGCGCGGCGGCGATCGACGGCGTGTTGAGGCCGCGCTCGACCTTGGACAGGTAGCTCTTGGTCATGCCGGACTTGTCGGCCAGCTGCTCAAGGGTAATGCCCAGTTTCTTTCTCAGCAGTTTCAGTCGGATAGACATGTGACGCGGGTTTCCCGAACAAACGCACTTGCTTATGACACTTTGTGTCATATAGGATTATTTGTGTCATCTTATGGCTCACCCCCTCACCGTCCAAAGCTCGGGGGCGAGCCAGCCCTGACATCCGTCATCACGCCACAGAGGAAAGCTCCCCATGGCCAACACCCTTACCCTCAGCAAAGACCAGCTGGTGCAAAAGGCACTGACACAGATGCAAGGCTCGCTTGCCGATAATACGTGGACTGTGCGCGAAAAGCTGGCCCTGACCTGCCGAATTCTCTTCGACCACGGCCACGACTCTGGCCTGGCCGGGCAGATCAGCGCCCGCGGCCCGCAGCCAGGCACCTTCTACACCCAGCAACTGGGCCTGGGCTTCGACGAAATCACCGCCGGCAACCTGCTGCTGGTCAACGAAGACCTCGAAGTGCTCGAAGGCCAGGGCATGCCCAACCCGGCCAACCGCTTCCACAGCTGGGTGTACCGCGCCCGCCCCGACGTCAACTGCATCATCCACACCCACCCGACCCATGTCGCCGCGCTGTCGATGCTCGAAGTGCCACTGCAGGTCTCGCACATGGACCTGTGCCCGCTGTACGAGGACTGCGCGTTTCTCGAAGCCTGGCCGGGCGTGCCGGTGGGCAACGAGGAAGGCGAGATCATCAGCGCCGCCCTGGGCGACAAGCGCGCCATCCTGCTCTCGCACCATGGCCAGCTGTCCACCGGCACCAGTATCGAGCAGGCCTGCGTCTACGCCCAGCTGATTGAGCGCGCCGCGCGCCTGCAACTGCTGGCGATGGCCGCCGGCACCATCAAGCCGATCGCCCCGGAGCTCGGCCGCGACGCCCACGACTGGATCGACCGGCCCAAGCGCCACGGCGCCGCCTTCAACTATTACGCCCGGCAGGCTCTGCGCAGCCACGCCGATTGCCTGAACTGATCCCTCTACGCCTTGCTTGCGGAGCCTTGCACAATGACCAATCAATTCCACGGCATCATCGGCTACACCATCACCCCGTTCAGCGCCGACGGCCAGCAGCTCGACCTGCCCGCGCTGGGGCAGTCCATCGATCGACTGATCGCAGGCGGTTCCCACGCCATCGCCCCGCTGGGCAGCACCGGCGAAGGCGCCTACCTGAGCGACAGCGAATGGCAGCAGGTCGCCCAGTACAGCCTGGAGCGCATCGCCAAGCGCGTGCCGAGCATCGTCAGCGTCTCCGACCTGACCACCGCCGGCGCCGTGCGCCGCGCCCGCTTCGCCCAGAAGCACGGCGCCGACGCGGTGATGGTGCTGCCGGCCGCGTACTGGAAGCTCAGCGAAGCCGAGATCCTCCAGCACTACCGCGCCATTGGCGCGGCCATCGACATCCCGATCATGCTCTACAACAACCCGGCCACCAGCGGCACCGACATGCCGGTGGAGCTGATCCTGCGTATCGTGCGCGAAGTCGACAACGTGACCATGGTCAAGGAGAGCACCGGCGACATCCAGCGCATGCACAAGCTGCACTTGCTTGGCGAGGGCCAAGTGCCGTTCTACAACGGCTGCAACCCGCTGGCGCTGGAGGCCTTCGTGGCGGGCGCCACGGGCTGGTGCACGGCGGCGGCCAACCTGATTCCCGAACTGAACCTGCGGCTGTACCAGGCGGTGCAGGCCGGTGAACTGGAGCAGGCCAAGGCGCTGTTCTACCGCCAACTGCCGTTGCTCGACTTCATCCTCAAGGGGGGCTTGCCGGCGACCATCAAGGCTGGCCTGGAGATGACCGGGCTGCCGGTGGGCGAGCCACGGCGGCCGGTGTTCGGGCTGGATGCCCAGGGTCGCGGCCAGCTGAAGGCGCTGCTCGACGCCTTGCGTCAGGGCTGACATCAGCGGCGTACCTGTGGGAGTCCACTCCCACAGGTCATCCACACACTTGAGAACTCGGCCCCGAACCCGGAGAATGCCCCCGACCCAAACGACCAGAAGCCATGGAAAAGGACCTTTCCAGTGAACCAGAAACAACGCGACACCCTCAGCAAGTTCCTCAGCTACGTGTTGCGCCACGCCCCCGAATCCATCGACCTGTCCCTCGATCGCGACGGCTGGGCCGATGTCGACGCGCTGATCCACGGCGCCGGCCGGCAAGGCCACGCCTTCGACCTGCATGCCCTGCGCGAAGTGGTCGAGACCAATGACAAGCGCCGTTTCACCCTATCCGACGATGGCCGCCGCATCCGCGCTGCCCAAGGCCACAGCAGCGCCCAGGTCGAAGTGCGCCATGTAGCCAAGACACCACCCGCCCTGCTCTACCACGGCACCGCCAGCCGCTTCCTGGCCTCCATCGAAGCCCAGGGCCTGATCCCCGGCAGCCGTCATCATGTGCACCTGAGCGAGGACCCGCAGACCGCGCTGGCGGTGGGCAAGCGCTATGGTCAGCCGGTGCTGCTCACGGTCGATACCCAGGCCATGTGCGCAGCGGGAACGGTGTTCTATCAAGCCGACAACGGTGTCTGGCTGGTAGACCAGGTGCCGCCGGCCCATTTGTCACGCCAAGCAGAGAAGTAAGCCCCAGCCCGTCGGGCCACGCTGTCGCGCAGGGAGCTGTCCCCCTGTGGGAGCCTGGGACTAATGCGCCATCCCAAGCTCCGCATCATCCATCAGCGCCTTGGCCAACGCACTGAGGTAATGCGCCGCCCAGACCATCCGCGGATCTTCATCCATCACCCCGACCAAGGTCAGGTGCCGCACATAGTCCATCAACTCCGACGCCTGCTCGCGAGCGTGCTGGCAAGGAATGCCGGGCTCGATGCAGAACAGCGGCTGGGCATCCTTGCCCTCGCCCTGATAAAAACGGGTCTTGCCCGGCGTGAGCGGGGTCTTGCCATCGTCTGTGGTCATGATCGATCTCCCTGAGAACGTCGTCGGCTAGTGCAGCGTGCGGGGCTCGCCCGGCGCTTGGGCCGAGTACTGTACCTGGGTCGGGGCGGACTCGAGTAACGTGCGCACCGCCTCCATCTCGTGGGCGGCGGCCAGCATCAGGATCGCGCCGGGCGACCGGGGCTTGAGCTGGACAGCCTGGTTGGCCACCGTGAGCGCGCAGAAGGCGTACTCGATGGCGCGTACCAGGGTGTCTTCGAGGAAGTGGGCGTGATCCTGGGGGGAAGGTGGATCGGGGACAATCTTCAGCATGCTCGTACTCCAACAATGGTTGAGGGTTGAGCTGTCAGCTGAACTGCTGTCAAACAGTCGGGTGGCAGCTGTACGCGGGTTGACAGACCGAGATTGTTGGCACTCGGCGCACACAAGGTGCCCGCACGTACAGCCGCCATTGAGCGTATGCACACGTGGACAACAATCAACGGTCTGTCAAAACCGACCGCTGAATTGGCAGCGGCAGGCCGAGACTAGAAGGCGAGTTGACCTGGAGCAAGGGCTGAAAGGCGGTAAAAGCATGCTTCGGAAATGGACTACAAGGAATAAGGAAATTCCGATTCTTATCCTTGCTCCAGATGCAAAAACCAGGACGGAAGGCTGCCTTTCTCGGGCGAACACTACAATCTGCAGGTCTTGAGCTGTTCAATGACCGCAGCCACGGTACCTGTCTCAAGCTTTAAACCTTCTGCTGTATGGCCATCATCCCGCGACCAAACCAGTCGATCGCCATCCCGTTCCATTTTGAAGTACAGAATGAATCCAGAATCTTCAGCTTCAGTAGCCGAAAAGTCCGCGATGCCTGGTAGCAAATCGCCTACCTCCCTCGAAAAGTAGGCCCTGGCATTGTCGAAAACTTCTCGATCCTCATAGATTAGATCCGCAGTAGAGTCAGGCAATCGGATACCGGAGAAGAAACTCAGCACTGAACGCAGCTCCAACGCTTCTACAGCATCAAAAATACGTACTCCACCGGCATACACGCAAAGCAAACCATTTTTCCAGCTGTCACCCTGCACATTCCAAGCGTCAACGACCTGGAACTGCACGGCGAACCTATCCGGATCACCTGCAATCATTAGATTTTCACTCCCAAAAGTTTCTGTATATCCGTAGGTATCTGGTTACCGCGAAGAGGGCTTCGGCTGTCGCCGGCACTACCGTTCCAGTGGTATTCGCCATTACTGCCCATGAATTGTAAAAAAGGGACTGTAAAAAGGGGACAGATTTGAATGGCACTTACTTAACATGCTTCGGATGCCCATGTTTCCTGATATCTGCCCTTGCTGATCGACGTGGTTTGGTCAGCAAGGGGTAGGCCTGAGGCCTTCGCTTTATCGCCCGAGGCTCGACACGGCCAGGCCGGTTGCCTACACGCCTTTGAGCAATCAGCATCAGCAAATCTGCCAACCGATCCTCCCCCTCGCCGTAGCTGCGCTGTCGTAGCGCCAGCCATAGCTGGAGGCTGTGCTTGAAACTCAGTTCGCGGGGCAAGCAGTCGGCCATTAACGCCGATTGTGACATGAGCATTCGGATCAGGTTGTGTGCCAGCAGATAGACCCACAGCTCCTTGACGGCCATCCCTGGTGTTTTGCAACTCAGTTTTCCCAGTCCCAACGTTGCCTTCAGGTTTCGTAAATCCAGTTCGACATGCCAGCGCCCTTTGTAGAGCGACCTGAGGGCTGATTTGGGTGTTTGCTTTGGGCATTGCAACGTTGTCACCAGGATCTTTCCACCGGCCTTCAGCTCTCTCACCGTCAGCCTCTCCGGCGCCTGTTCATACTGCGGCATGCTCATCCAAGGCGGCCTGCATCCAGGCTTTTTCAGCTCGATCAAATGGTCTTCCGATCCGAGACGTTGCCCTAAAGCAAAATCCGTACTGCGCCGTCGCGCTCCGTACTGCTCAAACACCCCATCGACGCCCCTTCGCTGCAGCTCACACAACAGAAAGTAGGTGGCGTAATACGCATCACCCAACAGAATATCGCCTGTTTTCAGCACATTGAGCATTGACCTGAGCAGGGTCTGTTCATCACCACCTTTACCTCTGAAGCGGCCCAAAGCAGCGTCCAGAACGGCACCGCTACATAGACAGACAATGCCAACCATTCGGCAGAGTGGGAAACCCAGGCCGACCTTCTGCCCCCGTGATTGTGGATATGCAACCTGATTGGCAGCCGTGTCGGGCATCGAAACGGTTGTTCCATCAACAAGACGCACGGGCCGTCCCCTCCAACGCCACGACGAGGGGGCTTGATCACTGATCGATGAAGCCGTGTGACGAACCAGTGTTGAGACCATTTCCACCGGTAGGCGCTGCCTGGCTCTGCAGAAGGCGCCTGTACGAGTGCTGTTGGGCTTCATACCGTTGCAGGATCGCTTGATGGAAAAGTCATTGACCGCCTGCTGGCAGGAGCGATCAGCATTCATTGCTTGAGCCAGGAGCATCGAGAGCGTTTCAGTCGGTGAGAATAGGCGCTCTCGATGTGCTGGCAACAATGACTCGACACGCTTTAGCAGTTCGGGGGCCATGAGGAGATCGAAAAATGCCTGAGCGTCACTGGTCGAAGCATGGTGGCGGAAACGCTGCTGTTGATGCTGCAGGATTTGACGTCTACGATCCATTCAGGGCTGCGTCCTTGGCTTAATGGTGTGTGTTCGCAACTATCACCGTAGACCAAGGCCAGCCCTTCTTCATTTTTTCTTGTGGATCAAAGGGTTGGCTGTTAGGCACTGTACGAAAAGTAATGTCGTAAACACCGTCGCCAGCAAGCCAGCGTGACCATTGCAGCAAAGCTTTCCGCCAGCTTGCAGTAGCGTGTACCCAGGCGGCGGTGCTCCTTCAGCCAACCAAATAGCCGTTCGATGGCGTTCCGCTGCCGATACTTGGGCTTGTCAAACAGGCGCGGTAAGCCCGGCTTCGGTCTGCGTTTCATGTCACGCAGCGGAATCACCGGCTGCATCCGATAGCGGTCGCAGTATTGCCGCAAGGATTCTGCGTCATAGCCTTTGTCGGCCAGGAGCCAGCGGCAGCGCTTGCGTGGCCTACCTCGGTTCAAAGGGATGTGGACACCGTCCAGCAGTCGCTGAGCATGGGATATGTCACTGGCGTGACCACCTGAGAGCGTGAAGTGGAGTGGGATGCCACGGGCGTCACTGACCATGTGAATTTTCGTCGTCAACCCGCCCCGGCTTCGTCCAAGTGCGTGGTCCGTTGGTTCTTCAGCCCCCCTTTTTTGCCTGCTCCGGCAGAGGCACGGGTGGCCCTCACGGCGGTTGAGTCGATGCACCAGGTGGTCAAGTCAATCTGGCCCTGTGCATTGAGTTTGAGGTGTAACCGCTTGAGCATCTTGTTGAAGGTTCCTTGGTTTCGCCAGTCTCGAAATCGTTGATAGGCCGTCGACCAAGGCCCGAACCGTTCAGGCATGTCCCGCCAGGTTGCGCCTGAGCAAAGCACCCACAACACGCCGTTGAGCATCAAGCGATCATCGACTCTTGGGCGTCCTGTACGTCGATGTGCGGTGAAGAGGTCCGCGACTATTTCCCATTCTGCATCGGAAAGTTCGTATCGCTTGGACATGGCAGAATCCTTCGCCTAAAAAGCGAGAACTCTACGGAAAATCAGGCTTCCAGAGGCTCCGGTGAGGTTTCAAAGGTTTTCACACAGAACCTAAGTAAGTGCCATTCAAATCTGTTCCCTTTTCTCTCGTCCCCCTTTTCTCTCTTTTCTCTGTCCTTTTCTCTGAAGCCCAGGGCCTGATCCCCGGCAGTCGCCACCATGTGCACCTGAGCGAGGACCCGCAGACCGCGCTGGCGGCGGGCAAGCGCTATGGTCAGCCAGTGCTGCTCACGGTCGATACCCAGGCCATGTGCGCAGCGGGAACGGTGTTCTATCAAGCCGACAACGGTGTCTGGCTGGTAGACCAGGTGCCGGCAGCACACCTGTCACGCCAAGCAGAGAAATAAGCCCAACCCGTCCCCTTGAGCGGCCTTGTGTCGCGAAAGGGCCGCAAAGCGGCCCCGGCGATCTTTGCATCAATGCTGAAATCCTGGGGCTGCTACGCACCCCTTTCGCGACACAAGGCCGCTCCTACAGGGGAATGTGCTAAGCCTGGGACTAATGCGCCATCCCCATTCCGCATCATCCATCAGCGCCTTGGCCAAGGCACTGAGGTAATGCGCCGCCCAGACCATCCGCGGGTCTTCGTCCATCACCCTGACCAAGGTCAGGTGACGCACATAGTCCATCGCAGCAATTTCCAGTGTTAACCTGGCCCTGCCCTTGCCCCTTCGTCCTCCGGCGAGATGAACATCAACACCCCTTCAGTGCCTCATATGCACACCAGATGCAATCGCGAACTTGCTCTGCGCCAAGATAGTAATCTGGATCGCTCTGAAGCAAACGCTCACTCTTCGTAAACGCATCAAGATCGCCGAACAGCTTATCCAGCACGCCATAGGTCTCCTCCAGAAGAGGGGACTGCTCGCGCTTGAAACGCTCAAAATATAATTCGGAGAATTGCTCAAGCGAATACTCCCCGTCCAAACACCCCTTGATCAGGGTCATATAAGGCAATATTGCCTCATCCATCTTCATCACCATAAACAAAGGGGGCCGACAGACTTAATCCATCACCGCTTCGCAAGGCAGGATTACCGCTGTGAAAGCGGGCTTGCTGCGCCCCAACTTCCCCGCCCTCAGCACCCAGGGTGCCCATCAGCCAGCACCTCCCGTACCTTGCGCAACCAACCAGCATAATCCAGACCCTCTGAATCTGGCGCAAAGAAGCAACCTATTTCCTGTACCACGAGTTGTTCAAGCGCTTTTTCAGAAAGATTGAAGCTTAGCACCTCATCAATCTCTCGCACGCCTGCTACATGCATTTCCCTTGGTTCATCCACAAGCATGTTGCGCAACGCTTCAGCGCTGTCGGAATATTCTTCTGGCCAGTCCTGATGAAAATAACAGCCCAGCAAGTGAGAGAGCATGGGGAGCTTCATAAATACCTTAACTCGAAGAGGTGAAAGACAGACCCAAAAGAGGAAAGTTTTATTTCCCGCACTCATTTTTGACACATCCGCTTCCAATGCTCGACTACATCAGTACTTTCTCAGCACCAGACTTCGCAGTCATCTTGGTCATTCAACAGCATGACATTAGAGTAGAGCAAATAAACCTGCCCTTCTCATTTTCTCCTTTGCGACTCAAGCGCCGGAATCCAAGAATCGCTCTATCATGCCCCTATCGACTTCCCTGAACAAAATTTCAAGCTTATGTTCGCGCCCCTCCCCCCAATTAAGAGTTGCATCTCGTAAAACTTCTAAATAGACCCTCAACTCACTGTCCGCCAAGGCAGGCATTCCCTCATGAGCGATGATCACTTTTCGACAGGAAATCCACTCAAGGTCTGTCAAGCAATCATACAACGCATTCCAGTTAAACCCAAAATATCCAGGAAACCAAAGTCCATAATAAAGCGCCCTCAGCAATTCGGCTGGTAACGCTATTCCGGGGTCTATACGCACATAGAAAGCTTTGGCTGTATCGTAGCCCCTATGACTATCGAAGAACACAAACGGTGCTTGCTTATCCGAATTCATTTTTAGTCGCAAGAGCCAACCTCACTCAAAAAACCTCTTACCAACAGTCGATCAGATTCATTTTTTGCGGCCTTACCCAGAACAGGAGTCAGATAGTAGAGCAGCAACGCCCTATCAGAAGTGTTAGCTGGAAGGTTGTCCCTGACACACTCAATAAATGTCTTTACTGACATAAACGAGGAAAACACCTCGTACCCTCTCGCGCTGGAAAACGGTATCTTCTTAAAATAGTAGCTAGCCAATCGCCTTTGATCGGATCGCTTCCAAGAACGGTGAGGAATCAGCAACAGCGCCTCACCATATTCCATGGATTCTAACGAATAGGTCTTCATTAGCCATTCAACAGCCTGCTCTGAGCTCAGCGCCGCAAGCTGTTGACACAACTGCTTCTGCTGTGAATTCATAACACCACCTACCTTGGTTTCAATACATCCTGCGGCAAGCCCGAATCTCTACTCAGCGTAGCAGGAGGCTGATGATAGCCAGAATTGTTAGTCCATTGGGTTACGGCCCCGCGAACCTGCCCGTCATTATTACCAAAGCGTATAAAACCTGCATAACTTACCTTTCCTCCGCCACTTCAAACCAAGATGGGTTGAGAGGTCCTGATTCACATTTAGCCTGTATCCAACGCACCCCATCATGCCCACTGATATTCGCCCCGTGCGTTGGAGCATCACTCACGACAGAACCCACGGCCCGCCATTGCCATCAGGTGCCTTACCTTGGGTACGCACCAACCTGCGGGGGAGTCGCCATACACATCGGTATTGGTGGTTACACGTACCGACGCCATGTCGGCAGGCATACCCGCATATCTATAGGGGACAGAGGTAAAACCAGAGCAACCAGCGAGCAAGCTCGCCAGCAAGAGCGTCGCACTACGGCACATGAAACGTCCTTGAATACGTGGAATCAGGTCCGTCTAGGCATGAACAAATGTTCCGCCCAGCGCGCAAATTTCAAAAATGCCCCCTGATCACACCTGTGGATCGGGCGAGCTACCCGGGCCGTAGCTGAAGAAGGTCCTGACCTGCTCACCTCGTCGGTAGGAGAGCGTGAACGCGGTCCAGTGGTCTCCTCGCTGGGCGCCACTTTGTCGCAGTTGCTTTACCAGCTTGAAGATCACCGCGTTACTGAAGTCCGTTTCAACATCCGTGATCTCAACGCCATTTCGCTCAGCCGTGAGCTGTGTCTCAACCCAGCCCTTTCCTACTTTGACCTCGTACTGAAACGCGTCATAGCCGTCAACAATACCTTGATCAAGTATCGAGAAAAGCTCTTTAACAATGGCTAGATCTTCAGTAATCAAATTTTCTACCAGCGATGTATTGGATTAATTGTCAAACATTCGCACCGTCTTGCGCCAAGCTTAAAGGGGAAAGATTTATTATCCACACTCTAATGTTGAAGCCCCCGCGCCAGCGTTCGACGCCCTCATCGATGCCTTAAGCACAAGGCCTCGCATTGACTACACAACAGCAGAAATTAGAGCAGAAAAATAAATCCGTCATCCTCCTAAATCTGCCAATTTTTCCTCGCCCAAAGGCGATACACAAAGGCGAAAGATTTATTCTCCATGAGATTCATTCCTCATCCCAAAAATTTCCCGGCGTTACGTAAGCGCCGTCCTTTAGGACCTCACACCAACCAAAATACCGATGAAACATTTTCAGATCGACTATTAAGTAACGATCTTCCTCAAGTAGTGCCAAGCTGATTTCTGAGAGCGCATAGTGAGAGTACTCTCCACCTGTCCCTGGGATAACCCGCTGTTCGAGTGCCGCTCTCTCCCATTCCGTCACCGTTCCGCTGGCGACTGGCAAAGGATCGAAAAACTCCACTTCAAAAGTCTCCGAAACTCTACAGAGGCAAGGAAGATACCGCAACTCCAGCAGCCTTTGACTTATAAGGTCTTTCTCAAAACGAATCGTCAAAATCATTTTTTCAACGCGCTCCTTGGCACGACAACGTCACCAGAGAAATTCTTCTCAAACGTTTTCACTGGGCTGAAATATTGAACACCATGCGGGTCGCGTACCGCTACCACCGCAACGCCGTTTCTCGTGGTAACACCGTCCACCACAACAAAATGAGAAAACCGCGTGCCGTTCGTGTTGTCAACAATCCGTGCAATAACAGGCGTTCCTGAGGTGGTATACCGCTCAAGGTCAGCAACGTTCCGGCTACCGAAAGCCTGGGCGGGAACACCCTCGCTTCGCAGGAGCGACGCGACATCATGGGGATAGATCCCGTCCTTTTGCGGCTTCAATTTCTGTATGAGGCTGTCTATATCAACTTTCTTACCCAAGGTGTCCAACACCATACCGCATGAATTATGACCGCAAGTTGGATTAGGGCCTTGGTTGACAACCAATCGCTCCCCATTACGCGTTATATCATCCTTTGACAGCGGGTTACGCGGATCAATCACGCCTGCTCTGGATTGCGCCATCCGCTCGATTGCAGCCTGAACCCTCGGCGAATCCAGCGCGCCCCCCGAAACTCCTGGCGGGCGCAGTCCATTGATGCGCTGCCCGATAGGCAACATGGCAATCATGTTGAGCATCGGCGCCCATTGCCCGGAGACATCCGCCAGCTTTTCGAGGCTCAGTACCGCGCGTTCGGTCAACACCTCCTTGAACTCAGTACAGGTCGGCGTCAGGCAGTTGAGTTTTTCCAGGTCCGCCAAGCCGGAGGCGATCTGCCCCATCAGGTCCCGGGCGCGGACCACGCCTCCGGTTTCCTTGGCCCACTCGAAGTTCTCCTCGCTCTTGAGCTTGTGCTCGTTGGCAACCCACAGCTTTTTCTGGCATCCCTCGTCAAGACCACAGATGTTCATGTCGTCCACGAAGTCCGGCATGTCGTTGTGGCTGAGGTTGTTGTACTGCGTGGCATTGCCCGCCACCCAGCTGCCGGCCTGAAGACTGCCGGCATTACCGCCATCAACTGCTGCCGCCGCCACCACGCCCAGCAACTGCGAAGACATCAGCATCAGATAGTCGCGCTGCTTCGGATTCATCGCCGTCGCCATGCGTCGCAACTGATTGGCGAACGCTTCGTTTACCCCCGCTGCCATGGCTCCGACGGCGAAGTCGCTGCCCGACGCTTCGGCGATAAAGCCGCCGACCAGGGCATGCAGGGCGATCTTTTCCGGGCTGCCAGTCTTGAGGTTGAGGTTGCCAACCTGATCGAAGGACACCGCTGCCAAGGAGTTGTAGATCGTCGACTGGAGTATGCCCGCGAGCGTGACATCGCGTCCGAAGGCCTTGGCGACCAAGGCGGCCGATGTGTTGCTGATCAGTTGCTGTCCGGCAAAGTGACCAATGGCCTCCATCGAGCCGAGGTCGACAACCGTCTTGCCATTGACCTGCTTGGTCATGGTCATGTCGCCAAGGTAATGATCGGCTATGCCAGCCGTGATCGTGGCGATCGCGGCGTTGGTCAGGCCGTCCTTGCTGGCGACAGCCTTCAGGCCTGCGCCAAGATCTCCCTTGTTGTTGATCGTGCCGACCGCACCGGTAGTGGCCAGGCTCGCAGCACCGGCCAACTGCATACCGGACAAGCCCGCACCCGCAGGTCCGAGCATCACCGTCATCAGGATGGCGATCACCATCTGCGCTGCCGGACCAAGGCCCGAGTTGGCGTATTTGAAGCTTGTGTGCACCTCCTGGACCTGGCGCCAGTCGACGCCGCCTTGCTCCTCCAGTTCCTTAAGCCAAGCCAGCTTGGGATCGGCCTTGACCATTGCATCAATGGACTCGCGCACCGTCTGCTGATTGACCTGACGTACATCGGCACGAATGCTGCCTACGGCAGAGATCGCGACGTCGCCCGTGGCCACCAGTTCGCTCTGACGCAACGTCTCGTCGGTGCGCCCCTTGCCCTTCATGCTGAACCAGCCAGCGTCTGACTTGCTTTTCTCGTGACTCTCCTGATGCAGGTCCTCGACCCCTTCGAAGGTGATGTCACCCCCGCTTTCCAGGGTCAGGTCGTCGCCGCTGGTGAGCTTGGCCACCTGGTAGCGTTGGTCGCCATCACTGACGAGGGTCAGGTCGCCACCACTGGTGATCTCACTACCGACATGACGCACATCGGTGACTTCATCGCGCCTGGTCTTCTTGCTGCCGAAGCTGCCCTTGCTCTTTTTCTGGTACAGCGAGTAATCGCTGTCGGTCTCGGCCAGCAGTTCGAGCTGGTCACCGGCGTAGAGGAAGGCCTCGTCGCCCGCGCTGACGCGGCTGGAGATAAGCCTGAGGTCCTCGCCTGCCGTGAGCGAGACATCGCCGCCAGCCTTGAGGTCGGTCGCCACCTGGCGGACATGGTCCTCCTGGCGCGTGACTTTTTTGCTCTTGGCGTAGAAATGCTCCTCGTTGGCCGCGGAGGCCAGGGTCAGGTCGTTGAGGGCATCGACGGTGATGTTGCGCTTGGCCTCCAGTTCGCTGCCGACAGCGGTGAAGTCGTGGCCGGCGAACATGCCCAGGTCGCGGCCCGCGGTAACCTGCGAGCCGAACTGGGTGATGCTCTCGCTGCTCTGGCGCCCGTTGCGGTACTGGGTGCTCTGCTCGGCCGAGCCGATCAGCAGGTCACGGCCCGTGCGCATCTCCAGGTCGCGGCCGGCCTGCAGCACGCCGCCGACGTTGACCATGTCGCGACCGGTGGACATCGACAGGTCGTTGCTCGCCTCGATGCGCGCGGCGCTGTCCAGGGTCGCCCAGGTGGTGTAGCGGCCCTGCTCCTGCGACTGGGTGCGCTCGTTGACCACGTCGCCCAGCAAGGTGGAGAGGTTGACGTCACGCCCTTTGATGATGCCGCCGGCACCGTTGTACAGGGTGTTGCCCGCCAGCAGGTCGACCCGCCCACCGGCTTCGATCAGCCCGGTGTTGACCAGGTTCTCGCCCGCGCTGGCCGACAGGTTGTTGCTGGCACGCACGGTACCGGGGTTGATCAGGTCGGTGCCGGCGATCAGGGTCACGTCCTTGCCTTCGATCAGGGCGCCGTTGGGTGCCAGCCGGTCATTGGCGTTGGCCAGATACAACACTGGCACCAGCACTTTCTCACCCATCACCTGGTGCTCTTCGAGCCAGACGATGTCGTGGGTCAGTGCCGCCACTTGCGCTGCCGTCAGGCTCACCCCGACGGACAGGTTCAATTGCTGCTTGCTGGCCAGCGCGTTGTCCATCAGGTGGCGATACAGCGCCTCGTCGGAGGTCTGCCCGTCGATGTAGCGCTTGCCGGTGCGGGCCGTGACCGCCTGCTGGATCAGGCGCTGCTCGTAGAAACCGTCGCCCAGGCGTTTCCAGCTCTTGTCCGGGTCGTAACCAAGGTTGCCGAGCAGGTAATCCGAACTCATGAACTGCTTGAGGTCGGTCAGCACCGGGTCGGTTTCGATCAAGTACTTGTGCGGCTGGGCGCCGGTCGTGGCGGCGGGTACGCCCTGCACCCGGGGGATGCTCTGCGGGTTGATCGCGCTGGCCCGGCTGGAAACGCCGGCGGCCACGCTTGGGCTGACAGCCGCGACCGTCGGCAGTACCGGAGCCGGTTGCGTGATCGTGGCGCCACCGCCCAATCCGCTGGCCAGGCGCGGTGCCTCCACTTGTACAGGAGTAGCCTGGTGGCCGGCGCCCAGTTCGCTGCGGCCTGGCAGCGTCTGTGGCCCCTGCCCCGCCGCGATCGCCTCGACCCTGACGGTGTCGATCCGTGTATCCAGGTCGATGCCCTGGCGCTGACGCTCGCCCAGTTGACGCTCGCTGGCGCTGCTCGGCGCCAGCGCCGCGATATCGACAGCGCGCCCCTGCATCTGCGGCAGCGGTTGCTGGCGCTGTTGCAGGTCGATGCTGGCGCCGCCCAGCGTCCAGCTGGCGGGGGCCGGATCGGCCACCGACACGCTGGCCTGGCTGGCGGCCTGGCTGCTCAGGCGGAACAGGCCATTGCCGCTGGTGGGCAGGCTGAAGCCGGGCAGATCCAGCGGGTTGACCTGGCGCTGGGCCAGGTCAGGCGGCAACTGCCGGTTCGGCGCCACCACCGTGCGGGTGAAGGTGGCGGCCGTGCGCGTGTCCAGCGTGCGCCCGGCGTTGGCGCCCGGTGCGTTCCAGGCTTGCTCGACCCCGTTGCTCAACCGCGTGGCGGCCGTGATCGAGACATTGCCACCGGCCTGGATGATTGCCGGCAGGTAGGTCGGCGCTTCGCCGGCAATGATCTTCTCGGCAAAGACATTCGCGCCGCTGGCGCCTGCGGGTAATGCAGTACGAATACCCGGAACATACATCGACGGAGCCAGGTAATTCTCGTAGTAGATATCACTTTTCGCCGAAACCTGAATGGCTACGGAACCAAAACGCAACCACGGACGCTGCTCGCGGCCTGGACCACAGCAACTGAAGCTTGTCGGACGCAGTCGTGAAGCCTGGCCATCGGCGTTCAGGAACCAGAAGTCATAGTTGTATTGGGCATCGTTGTAGCGGTTGTAGGCATACATCTCCTGCGTTCTGACCGGGGCATCGAGATACTTTGCGCTGGTATAGTTGCCAACCGCGCTCCCCTGGTTTTCGAAGGTGTCCACCGTGATTTGAATATTGCCGGTGGCTGCCACTGTAGAGTTGCTATTGCTGAACCGACCACCTGTCACCATCAGGTCTTTCCCAGCGGTGATATTGGAAGCCACCGTGTCAGAGCCGGATGGCGCCGATGTGCGAATCTCCTCCAGCAGCACGTAGTGGGAAGGATCTGAATAGGTACTGGCGTATTGGCGTGGCCCGGTGCAGCTGTAACAACGAATCCCCAGCGCCGAGGAAATGACCTCCCGGTTCACGTTGAAGTTGTTGCGCTCGTTGACCACCTGCGTCGCATTCAGGCTGAAGTTGCCCAGGCTCTGCATCTGCCCCGACAGGTTGCGGATCAGCGTCGCCCGGCTACCCGGCAGCAGGCCGCCGATGGCGATGTCGCCGATGCCGTACAGGTCCGCCAGGGTGTTGTTCAGGTTGTCCGTGGCCACTTGCATGGCAGCGCCTGAGAAAATCAAGCCGCCGCCCTGGTTGGTGATGCCGCTGGCAGTCAGCTGCAGGCCGCCCGAGCCTGCCAGCGTGCCGCTGTTGAGCAACTGCCCGGCGTTGATCTTCAGCGTCTGCCCGGCCGTGACGCGGCCCAGGTTGCCCAGTGCCGCAAGGCTGCCCGCGCCGCCCAGGGTCACATTCCCGGCGCCGGCGAGCGTGCCGCCGCTGGCCAGGTCGATGCTGCCCGCATCCAGCGACAGCGCCCCCAGGCTGGTCGCGCGACCGCCCGCGGCGTAACGGCCGGACAACGCCAGCGCCAGGCTGCCGTTGCTGGCGATCAGGCCCTCGTTGCTCCAGTTGGTGCCCGTGCCCACCAGGCTTTCGCTTGCCAGCAACTGACCGCTGCCGGTCTGCACCAGCTCACCGACATTGACCGTCAGACGCGCCGCCTGGATCACGCTGCTGTTGGTCCAGCTCGCGGCGTTCAGGGTCAGGCCGCCAAGGGTGACGATTTCGCCGCCGGCCCCGCCGAGGTTGGCCAGGCCAATATCGAACGTGCCGGCCCCACCATGCACCAGGCGCCCCCCGGCATTGAGGAAGCCCGCCGACTGCAGGCTCAGGTCCTGGTTGGCGATTTCCAGCACGCCGCCACGGTTGTCCAGCGCCCCCGTCAACTGTAGGCGCGTGCCGCCGGCACTGCCCAGGGTACGCAGTTGGCCGCCCTGGTTGTTCAGGCCGGCTGCGCTCAAGCCCAGGCGACTATCGCTCTCGATGATGCCGCCTGTGTTGATGAGGTTGCCACGCAACCCGAACTCCACGGACTGGCCGGCGATCTGGCCGTTGCCGCCGTTGTCCAGGTCGATGGCGTCGATGCCTAACTGCCCCAGGGCAAACATGCCGCCACCGCGGTTGTTCAGGTTGGCGGTGCGTACGTCCAGGGCGCCGGCCTGGGCGGCCAGGCGGCCACCGCTGTTGTCCAGCCCGCCGAGGGCGATCAGCTTGAGCTGGCGCGCCTGAATGATACCGTTCTGGGCATTGCCCAGCAGACCGCCGACCTTGGCATCGAGCAGCCCTTGCAGGCTGGCGAGCACTCCGCCACGGTTGTCGACGCTGTCAGCCTCGAGCAGCAGGTTGCCACCCTGCGCGATCAGCTTGCCGCCCTGGTTGTCCAGCGAGCCGAGGCTGGTCAGAGTGACAGCGCTCTTGGCCTGGGCGGCGCCCCCTTGGTTGCTCACGCGTGCGGCGTGCACCACGAGGCTGCCGGCATCGGCGTGGATCAGGCCGTCACGGTCGTTGAGCATGGCGCCCGTGAGGTCCAGCTGAACGTCGCCCTTGGCGGCCAGCGTGCCCTTGTCGCTATTGTCGAGGCTGGCCCCGGCCAGGCGCAGCCCGGCCTGGCTGACCAGTTGTCCTCCCCGGTTGAGCACCACGGTGGTGCCCCGCACCTGCAAGCCCGCGCCGCTGAGCAGCTTGCCCTGGACGTTGCTCAGCTGGCCGGCAAGGTCCAGTGTCAGGGTGTCCAGCCCGACCAGCGTGCCGCCTGAGTTGTCCAGGCCGGCGGCGCGCAGGCTGAACGCCGCCCCGCTGTCGATCCGCCCGCCCTGGCGGTTGTCCAGGGTGCCGCTGCCAAGGTCCAGGTGCTGCGCCGCGGCGCTGGCCAGAAACCCGCCACGGTTGTCGAGGCTGGCCGCCTTGACCTGGAGCAGGCCCTGGCTGACCAGCGCGCCGCCCAGGCTGTTGTCCAGCGCTGCGCCGAGCGTGATCGTCAGGTCGCCCTCCCGGCTGGAGAGCGTGCCGCCGTTGCGGTTGTCCAGGCTGCTGGCGTTCACCTCCAGACCTTGGCTGCCGGACACCAGGCCGCCCTGGTTGAGCAACCGGTCGGCGCCCAGCGTCAGGCGCCCGGTACTGATCAGCCGCCCGGCGCCGTTGTCGAGTACGCGCGCGCCCAGGCTGAAGCCCTGCGCGCTGGAAATTTCGCCCTGGCGATTGTCGAGGTCGCGCAGGTTGGCCAGGGTCAAAGGACCTTTGCCATGAATCAGCCCCGCACGGTTGTCGAGATCACCGGCCAGCCCCTCGAACAGCAAGGCCAGGCTACCCTCGCTCAACAGGCGTCCGCCTTGCTGGCTGAGGCGGTTGGCCTGCACCTGCAGCGCGCCCTTGGCGGAAATCTCGCCGGCATCGTTGCGCAACTGGCCGGTGCTCAATACCAGGCTGTCCTTGCTGCTGATCAGGCCCTTGGCGCTGTTGTCGATTTGGCCGGCCTGCACTGTCAGGCGTTGCTCGGTCAGCACCTGACCGCCCTGGTTGTCCAGGTTGGCGGCGTTCAGATCGAGCAGCTGGCGGGCGTTCACCAGGCCGCCGGCCTGGTTGCCGAGCAGGCCGGCGACGTCCAGGTGCAGGTCACCCCGGCTGTTGATGTGGCCGCCGGCATTGGCCAGACTCGCCGCCTTGAGCGCCACGCCTGCGGCGGCGATCTGCCCCTTGAGGTTGAGCAAGGCGCGCTCCACCACCAGGCTCAAGCCCTGTTGGCCGAGCAGTTTACCGTTGCCGTTGTCCAACTCGGTCGCCGCCAGGCTGAAGGCGCTGGCGCTGGAGATTTCACCGCCACGGTTGTCGACACGCGCCAGGCGCTTGAGCAGCAGCTGGCCAGGGGTATTGATCAACCCCTGCTGGTTATCCAGCTCGCCGTGATCGAGGTCCAGCTCGATGCGCTGCGCGCTGTACAGGGTGCCGCCCTGCTGACGCAGGCTGGTGACGTTGGCGACCAGGGCCTGCTGGCTGGTGATGCGGCCGCCGCTGTTGTCCAGTCGGGCCGCGTCGAGGTTCAGGCTGGCGCCACTGGTCAGGCGCCCGCCCTCCTGGTTGTCGAGATTGCCGGTGGCGATGCGCAACTCATCCTTGGCACTGATCGTGCCGGCCCGGCTGTCGAGGCTGGCGCCGGCCAGGTCGAGACGCCCGTTGGCTATCACCTGGCCGCCGCGGTTGGTCACCGCCCCCTGGCTTTCTAGCCACAGATCGCCGGCGCTGGATAACAGGCCAGCGTTGTTGCCCAGCAGGGCGCCGAGCAGACGCAAACCGCCTTCGCTGGTGATGCGTCCCTGGTCGTTGAGCAGGTCGCCCTCGACCTCCAGGTCCTGGCCGGTGTCACCACGCAACTCACCGCCGCGGTTGTCCAGGCTGACACCGCGCAGGTGGACACTGCCGGCACCGATCAAGCCTTGCTGGTTGAGGGTCACCCGCTGTTCGAGCGTCAGCAGGCCCTTGGCCAGCAGCAGGCCTCCGGTGCTGTTGTCCAGACGTTGTCCGATAAGCGTGACGCTGCCTTTGCCGTTAATCTCTCCGCCGCGGTTGACCAGGGTCGCGGCCTTTAGCACCAGGGCGCCCGTTGCCCCCAGCAGTCCCGCCTCGCGGTTGTCGACCTGGTCGGCTTCCAAGGCCAGTGTTCCCTCGGCCTGGACCTTGCCTTGCCGGTTGTCCAGCACACCCAGGCGTGCCTGCAAGTCACCCTTGGCCGACAGCTTGCCCTCGGCATTGAGCACGGTGACAGCGCCAAGGCCGAGATCGCCATCGGCCTGCACGGTGCCACCTTGGTTATCCAACGCTGCGCCGACCTGAAGCTGCAAACCGCCGAGACTGCCCAGCAATCCGCCTTGGTTGTTCAAGCCGGCGGCACTGAGCTCTAGCCCTCGGGCACTGACCTGGCCGCGTAGGTTGTCGAGCTGGCGGGCGATGCGCACGGTCAGGTGCTCGCCGCCCAGCAGTTTGCCGTCGGTGTTGTCCAGGCTGTCGGCAAGCAACGTGTAGGCCTGCAGACTGGAAATCTCGCCACGCTGGTTGACCACCTCGCCGAGGTTGCGCAGCACCAGCGGGCCGGGCCCACGAATCAGGCCGCCGCTGTTGTCCAGCCGTCCGTGACTCAGGTCCAGCTCCAGCCCCTGCAGGCTGAACAGCTCCCCACCCTGCTGGTCAAGGCTGGTGACACTGGCTTTGAGCGTGCGCGCGGAAATACTGCCGGTGGCCTGGTTGCCGACCTGCCCGGCCGTGAGCTGCAGACGCTCGCCGCTGCGTACAACACCCGCCTGGCCATTGTCCAGGGTGCCGGTGTCGAGGTTCAGGTTGGCTTCGGCGGTGAGTCGACCGCCGTTGCGGTTGTCGACGCTGGCACTGGCCAGCACCAGGCTGGCGTCAGTCTCGATGCGGCCGCCCTGGTTGTTCAGCCCCTGCGCGACGGTGGCGCGCAGGTCGCCCTTGGCCGATAGCGTGCCTTGCTGGTTGAGCAGGGACGCGCCATCGAGGCCCAGGCTACCATCGCTGTACAGCCGCCCCGTGCGGTTGTCGAGCAGTGTCGCACCTAGGCCCTGGCCGCTGGCGGACCGGCCAAGCTGCAGATGCTGGCCCGCGCCGATGGTCCCACCCCGGTTATCCAGCTGTGCCATGTGCAGCTCGACCTGCTGACCGAACAGCAGCCCTTTGCTCTGGTTGATCAAGCGGTCCAGCACCAGCGCCAGGCGCGTGCCCGCCAGCACCTTGCCGCCTTCGCTGTTGTCCAGCCTTTCGCCTGCGATGTCGACCCTCGCCAGGCTGGCCAGCCGGCCGCCACGGTTGTCGGTGTCGGCAACCTGCAGGTCGAGCCCCGCGTTGCCGGAGACCAGCCCCCCACCGCTATTGTCGAGCGCATCACCGCGCAGGGTCAGACGCCCTTCGGCGACGAATTCGCCGCCTTGCTGACGCAACTGACGGACATCCGCGCTCACCTCGTCGCGGCTGGCCATACGGCCCTTGCCATTGTTCACCTCGCTCGCGTCCAGGCGCAGCAAGGCACCGGCGGTGAGCAGGCCCTCGCGGTTGTCCAGGTAGCGACCGGCGAACGTCAGGCCCTCCTTGCCACGCAACAGGCCCTTGCGGTTGTCGAGGCTGTCGACGGTCGATTGCAGCTGGCGGTCGGCATGCAGGGTACCCTGCTGGTTATCGACACTGGTGCCGCGCAACGTCAGCAGGTCGGCGCCGCTGACCAGGCCGGCGTGGTTGTCCAGACGCCCGAACGCCAGGTCGATCAGCCCCTTGGCGCGGATCTGCCCACCCTCGCGGTTGTTCAGCAAGGCGCCCGTGCCGACCCGTAACGCGCCATCGCTGGTCAGGCTGCCACGGCCGCTGTTGTCCAGGCTGCCGGCCTCGACCCGCAGGTCCTGGCCGGTGCTGAGGACCCCGGCACGGTTGTCCAGGGCCCCGGTGATGTTCACGTGGGTAGCCACATCGCCGAGGATTTCACCCCCTCGGTTGTCCAGGGACGCGGCACGCACCTGGGTCAGGCCACCGCTGGATATTTCGCCCTCGCCGTTGTCTACGGTGCCGGCGACGTCCAGGTTCAGGTCCCGCTCGGCACCCAGGGTCCCGCCATGGTTGGCCAGGCTGGCGGCACGCAACTCCAGGCTGGTCGCCGAGACCAGGCCATGGGCGTTGGCCAGGGCATGCTCCACCAGCACCTTCAGCGCCTGGTCGCTGTGCAGCGTGCCATCGCCATTGTCGAGGCTGTGGGCGGCCAGGGTGAATCCCCTGGCGCTGGATATCTCGCCACCACGGTTGTCGACACCGGCCAGTTGCCGAAGCACCAGCTGCCCAGGGGTGTGGATCAGGCCGCCGCGGTTGTCCAATGCGCCGAGCGACAGGTCGAGCGTCAGGTCGCCATCGCTGACCAGGTGCCCGCCCGCCTGCTGGTCCAGGCGCCCAAGCTCGGCCAACAGCCCCTTGTGGCTGGCGATACGGCCGCCCTGGCTGTTGTCCAGCTCTTTTGCCTTCAACACCAGGAGGTCACCGCTGCGCAGTTGACCAGCCTGGCGGTTGACAAGCACCTCGCTGGTGATCGTCACGGCCCCTGTGCTTTCGAGCACGCCGGCATCGCCGTTATCCAGGCGCTGGCCCGTGAACGCCAGGCGCCCCGCGCCCTTGATCTGCCCGGCCCGGTTGTCCAGTGCCTGCAGGTCGAGGTCGATATCACCTGTGGCCAGGAGCTTGCCAGTGTTGTTGTCCAGGCCCGCGCCGACGAGCGACAGCGCGCCACCGGCGCTGATCAGCCCTGCGCGATTGAGCAGTTCGGCGTCGATGCGCGCGCTCAGTCCGGCGTTGCTGACCAGTTCTCCGGCAGCGTTGTCCAGACGGCTTGCATGAACATCCAGCGCCTGTGCGGCAATGCGCCCCCGGGCATTGTCCAGGGCCTGGGCAATGCGCACGGTCAGCGCCTGTTCGGAGAGCAGCTTGCCATCCTGGTTGTCCAGGCTGTCGGCAGCCAGGCTGAAGCCCTGCTGGCTGGAGATCTCGCCCCGGCGGTTGCCAACCGTGGCCAGGTTGCGCAGCAGCAAGGCGCCCGGGCTCTGCAGCGTGCCGCCTTCGTTGTTCCAGTGACCACGGGAGAGATCCAGAGTCAGCCCCTGGGCGGCGCTGATGCGCCCCTGGCGGTTATCCAGGCCGTTGCTGGTCAGTAGCAGGCTGCCGTTGCCGGCGATGTGCCCCTGCAGGTTGACCAGGCTGCCGGCCTGCAGCACGAAAGCCTGCTCGGCCAGCAACTTGCCACGGCTATTGTCCAGCTGACCGGCGACCTGCAATTGCAAGCCACCACGGGCCTGCAGGGTGCCGCCCTGGCTGAGCAGGGTCGCGGCGTTCAAGGCCAGGTCGTGGCCGGCGATCAGCCCGGCGGTATTGGCCAGCTGCCCGGCGATGCGCACCTGCAGGTCGTTGCCACCGAGCAGTTTGCCGGAGCTGTTGTCCAGCTGCCGCGCCACCAGCGCATAGGCCTGGCCGGCGGAGATCTCACCGCGCTGGTTGTTGACCGTCCCCAGTCGTTGCAGGGTCAGTTGGCCCGGGGTGGTGAGCAGGCCGCCTTCGCTGTTGTCCAGGTGACCGTCCGCCATGTCAAGGGTCAGCGCCTTGACGCCATGCAACTGGCCGGCGCCGCGCTGGTCGAGCTGGCCAAGGCGTGCCGTGGCCTGACCGTCGCTGGCGATGCGCCCGGCATTGCGGTTGTCGACACTGGCGGCCTGCAGTTGCAGGTCCTGCCCGGCTGCGACGGTACCGCTGCGGTTGTCCAACTGCCCGGTGACGGCGATGTCCAGCGCCTGGCCGGCACTCAGCTTGCCGTACTGGTTGTCCATCTGGTTGGCGCGCAGGGTGTTGCGCGCCTGGGCCGACAGCTCGCCATTGCGGTTGTCCAGGGTCTGCGTAGTAATGCTTTGGCTCTGGCCGGCGCTGACCAGCCCGCCCTGATTGCCCAACGACTGGGTGGCCTGCACCACCTGGTTGCGCCCCGCCAGCGCCCTGCCCTGCGTACTGTTGTCCAGGTTGGCGACAGCGATATGGCTGTCCTGCCCGGCGCTGAGGGTGCCGCCGCGGTTGTCCAGGCGCCCTTGCACCTGGACGACCAAGTCGCGGCTGGCGACGATGCTCTTGCCGTTGTTGAGCAACTGCCCGCTGGCGACACTCACATCACCCACGGTATTGCGGCTGCCGTCGGCATTCACCCCTGCCTCGATCACGCCGAGGTTGGCCAGGGTGCCAGCGGCCTGAAGGCTGATCCGGCTGCCGGCGGTAATGTCCTGGCGCGAGGTCAGGTCAGCGCTGCTGCGCACCTCCACCTCAGCGCCGCCGTGTACCGGCCCTTGCAGGTCCATGCCTGCGGCCTGGAGCTTGACCGTGCCACTGGCGCTGGCCTGGGCCAGGCTCAGTTGACCGTTGGCGTCCAGGCGGATATCGCCGCCACTGGCTGCCACATTCCCTGCCAGCCGCACACCCACACCCGCCTCGGTGCCCACCAGGCGAATGGCCCCGGCGTACATGCCGCCCAGTGCACTGGAGTCAATAGCCAGGCCCGGCGCATCGGCCGCATTGCCGGCACGCGGGGTCGCGGCCAGGGTCTGGGCGTCGACATCGTTGCGCCCGGTGATGATGTTCAGCTCACGAGCGCGCAACTGCGCGTTCAGGCGCGCCGAACGGGTGATGATGTCGAAACGCTCGACGTTGTCGGCATTGAGCCCTGCCCCTTCAAGGGCCACGCTGCCGCCATCGACTTGGTAGCCGCTGACCGCGCCACGGCCATCGAGCACCGGCTTGCCGGTGCTCAGGGTCACCTGGGGCGTGTTGATGAAGCCGCAGCCATCGCAGGTGATACCGTGAGGGTTGGCGACGATGACCTTGGCCGCATGCCCGGCCACTTCGGTATAGCCGCGCAGCTGGCTGGCGTTGGCACCGTTGACCTCGTTGAGGATGACATTGGCCGCCGCCCCCTGCAGGTTCGGGTTGCCAAGGATGATCCCGCCCAGCTGGGTAGCCTGGGTGCGCTCGGTGGCGTTGTTGAGGATCAGCCCCTGCTGGCCGACGTTGTAGTCGCTGAACTGGTTGTGCGACAGCCCGCTGCCGTTGGGCGCGGCGATGTTGATGATCGGCACGCCGTTGCCCGCCTGGCCGAGGCTGGTGCCCGGCCCGCTGACCACCACGCCTTCGGCGGCTTGCGCCCACAGCGGCTGCCAGAACATGGCGTTGGCCAGCAGGAAGGCCAGGCCACGCTTGGGCAACCCGCAGAAATGCTCACGGGGCTGAATTTCGGCCGAGCGTTGGCGGGCCAGGAAGGCAAACAGGCGGACGTCCATGTCAGGTCTCGTGAATCAGGCGGTCAAATGAAGAAGTCCAGGCGGAAATACACCGGGCGTTCCTTTTCGGTCAGCACGTCGGGGCGTTCCAGGCTGTGGGCGAAGGTCACGCTGGCGGCCATGTGCTGGCCGCGGGCGAACAGCTCCAGCGAATGGCTGCTGGCACGGCCGTGATACTCGCCGTTGTAGCGATCGTTGCGGATTACCCCGAGGTCGTAGCCCAGGCCCAGGCCGTACTCGGCCACCAGCGGTTGCAGCAGCGGCCAGTTCACCGGGCGGGTCCAGCGCAGGTCGTTGCGCCAGTAGCCGCCGCTGTCGCCGGACAGCGACTGATCCTTCAGGCCGCGCACCGACGACAGCCCGCCAAGGCTGATGCGCTGCGGGCTGAACAATACGTCTTCGCTGCGCTGGCCGGTGGCCAGGCTGGTGAAG
>NZ_JBLIYX010000024.1:0-56889 GCF_057480955.1 Pseudomonas sp. P65(2024) | reverse complement strand
ACCAGAACCAGAACCAGAACCAGAACCAGAACCAGAACCAGAACCAGAACCAGAACCAGAACCAGAACCAGAACCAGAACCAGAACCAGAACCAGAACCAGAACCCGAAAAAAGAACCGCAGTGCCAGGGGAGCACCAACACCGCGGTCCAAGGGGAAAGCCCGTCACTGCTGGGTAACAGTCGCCATGTTGGCATTACCATACTGCGTAACATTGGCCGTCTGACTCGCACCGCTCTGGTCGACAAACGCCTGGTTGTTATTCCCCGCCTGAGTCACGTAGGCCAGGTTGACCCCATCGGTCTGCTTGATGGTCGCCTCGTTCCCATACCCCTGCAGCTGGTAGGTGTAGCTCTGGTTGCCACTACCCGACTGCTCGACGGTAATGCTGCCGCCGCTACCAGCAGCCAACCCCTCGGCATAGTTGCCAGTCCCCCGCTGGTCGGCGATGAGCAGGTTGTCGCTGCCGTTCTGCTCGAAGTACAGTTCGTTGTTGCTGTCTGCCTGGCGGGTCTCCATCTGGTTGCGGTTGCCATTCTGGTTCAGCCGCGCGATCTGGGCGTTGCCTTCCTGGGTGATATTCACCCCGTTGCCATGACCTACCTGGTTGATCTGCGCCTGCTGCCCGACCCCGAATTGCCCGCCGGACTTCTCGCCCTTCCAGTTGCTGGCCATGATCTTGTTGGCGTTGCCCACCGTGCTGATGGTCAGGCTGTGGTTGTCACCGGTCTGGTAAGTGAAGTGCAGGTTGTTGTTGCCCACCTGCGAAATGTTCGTCACCGCCTGGCTGGTTTCGTATTGGTCCGACCAACTGGCGTTGCCACGGCCTGTCTGGCTGAGGCCGGCAGTGTTGACCTGGCCGAAACTCTGGTCGATGTAGCCTTCGTTGGCCTGGCCACTCTGGTAGACACTGGCCTGGCTGGCGGCCTGGTTGTCCTGCCACACTTCAACCGAGTTGCCAGTACCGTACTGGTCGATGCCGATGGTGCCGCCCAGGCCGTCGCGCTGGTCGCCGTAGGCCCAGTTCTGCTTGCCCTCCTGGTAGATGGCGATATCACCATCCCGGTGGGTCAAATGCTCGGCGGCGGCTTGGTTGTCGCTGCCACCTTGCATGATCGAACTCTTGTTGTTGCTGCCACCGAACAGCTGTTCGACGGTCGCACTGTTGCCGAAGCCCGACTGCAAGGTGGTGGCCTTGCTGCCGGTCTGTGTGTCCTGCCAGATGATCGACTGGTTACCGCTGCCGGCCTGGATCTGCAGCGCCTCGTTGTTTTCACCCACCGACTGGCTGGCGAATGCATCGTTGAACTCGCCGCCGGCATGCTGGGTGATCTGGCTGCCGTTCTCGTACAGTTGCTCGGCGTAGCCGGCGTTGAACGAGCCGGTGGCGCTTTGCTGGATGTGGCTGGTGCTGGCGTCCTGCAACGCCATGTGGTTGTGATCGTGGCCGGTCTGGTTCTGCGTGGCCGAGGCGAAAGGCGCCTGCGACTGCTTGACCTCGGCAATGTTCTGGGCGCCTTGCTGGTTCTGGGTCGAAACGCTGTCGTCAGCCATGGCTTGGCCGGCAAGGGCCAGGACGATGGCAGCGCTCAGGGGGGCGAGCTTGTGCATGGTGTTGCCTCCAGATCTGTCTTGTTGGGCCTAGCGGTATTGGGTGACATGGACCTGCTGGCCGTTGCCGGCCTGGGTCACGGCGCTGTTCAGTCCCGTGCCACGCTGGTCGATGGTGGCGCTGTTGTGGTTGCCGATCTGTTCGATGGCGGCGCTGTTGTCGCTGCCGTTCTGGCGGATCGTGGCGTTGTTGCCTTGGCCCTGCTGGCTGATCGCGGCCGTCAGGTCGCTGCCCTCCTGCAGGATGTACGCTTCCTGCGCGCTCCCTGCCTGGACGATCCGGCCCAGCAGAGCCTGGCCGTTCTGGTCGAGGGCGGCGCGGTTGCCCGTGCCCAGTTGCTCGATCACCGCGGCCTGGCCGGCGCCCGACGGCATTAGGCGCAGCACCAGCGGCTCGCGGAGGTCGCTGCCGACGGCGAGGTCGGCGTTGTCCATCAGGTCGTCGGCCAGGGCCTGGCCGGTGAGGGCCAGGCTCAGCAGCAGTGGGTACAAGGCATTCATGGCATCCCCCCGAGTGTTACTGCACCACCACGTTGGCCGTGCGCGTGGTGCCCTGGCTGCTGGTCACCGTGGCGGTCGGCGCGGCGGTGGGCACCAGCGTCGTGCTGTTGCTCACCGTCAGGCGCCAGCGGCCGGTGACCGGCACGGTGGTAGTGCCAAGGGTCTGCACGCCGGTGGTGGTGGTCACGCGCACGGTGATGGTGTTGCCGGTGGTCACCGAGGACGTTCCGCTGATGTCCCAGTTGAAGCGATTGTTCGAGCGCGCCGTGACCGTCGCCGCGGTGACCGCGAAGGTCTCCTGGGCCGGCCGTGGCGATACCTGCACGGTGACCGTGCCGGGCGTCGAGGTGGCGCCGATCGCGTCACGGGCGATGTAGCTGAAGCTGGTGGTGAACGTCGCGCTCACCGTGGCCGGTGGCGTATAGGTGATCACGTTGCCGTCGGTACTGACCGTGCCGCGCCCGGCCGGGGTCGGCTGGGTGACGCTGGCGATGGTCAGCGGCAGGTTGCCTTCCGGGTCGGTGTCGTTGGCCAGCGCGTTGATGGTCAGTGGCACGCCGAGGGTGGCAACGCTGTCGGCCACTGCAGTCGGAGGTTGGTTCGGCGCGACATTGACGGTTACCGTGGCCGGTGTCGAGTTCAGTCCCTTGGCGTCCTGGGCGCGGTAGCTAAAGGTCGCCACCACGGGCGAGGTTGCACCGCTCGGCGGGGTGTAGGTCACCGAAGTGCTGCCGTTGAGCACCACGCCGCCCAGGCCGGTGCCAGGCTGGGTGAGGTCGGTGATGCTCAGCGGCACGTTGCCGTCCGGGTCGCTGTCGTTAGCCAGCAGGTTGAGGGTGATCGGCACCCCGACACTGGTGCTGGCGCTGTCGGCCTGGGCCACGGGAGCCTGGTTCTCGGTTGGTACCGGGGCGTTGCCGACCACCACCACCGGCTCCACATCGACACCGCCATGGGCCGACTTGACGGTGATGCTGGCGGGTGGCTGGGCCAGGTCGTTGACCGTCAGGCTCTGCTGCACGCCGGACTTGGACATGCGCCCGAAGCCCTGTACCAGTAGGTCGGGCACCACCACTTCATCACTGGAGTGGGCCTCGACCAGCAGGCGCTTGGCGCTCCAGTCGTAGCGCGCGGTGGCAACCTTGACCACGTCGCTGAGCTTGCTCGACAGCGCTGTCGGGCGCGTGGTGCCGGCCGGGCTGCTGGCAGTGACCACCACCACTGACGGCGGCACGGCCTGGCTCAGTTGCTGGCTGAAGAACAGCCCGTTGTTGTCGGCGAGCATGCTGAACTGGCACGGTGACGGCGGCGAGCCGATCAGTGCCAGGCCGTTGCGCAGGCACAGGCTGGCGCTGTTCGGCGCCTTGGCGAAGACCTCGACGCGGGTGCCGGCGGCGTTGCGCTGGTAGGTGGCGCGCTCCAGCGTCACCGGGGTCTGCTGGCGCTGGTCGAGAACCTTGCCCGAGACGCTGAAGACGTTGGTCTGGATGGTACCCGCCGGGCCCTGGATGCGCACGAAGTTGGTGTTGTTCGGGCTGCCGGTCACCGCCTCGGTGATGTTCGGGTCGCCGACGAAGGTCTCGGTGGCGCCGGTGTCCGGGTTGACCTCGGTGTAGGGGCCGCCGACCCCGCGCAGGAACGGGCCGAGATTACCGTTCAGGGCGCCGCTGAAGTTGCCCGGCGCGCCGATGCCGATGTCGCGGGTTATGTTGATCGCCCGCCGGCCGGCGGTGGTCACGTTGACCGTCTCGACGCCGAACGGGTGGGTGATGGTGTAGGTGCCGGTGCGCGGCACCGAGGCGCGGATGCGGATGCGGGCGAAGCTCTGCTGGTCGCCGTTGACCGGGTTCTCGGCGGCGAAGGCCGCCTCGAGGCCTGCGACATAGACTTCCAGCTCGTAGCCGCTGTTGCCCACCTGCGGGATCTGGGTCTCGGCCAGGAACCAGAACATCTCCGGCGGCCAGTTGTCCGGGAACACCAGCGGCAGGGCATCGTCGTAGACCCCGGGCTCGGGCAGCAGGGTGCACATGTAGGCCGGGGCGCCTGGCGCGCCCGGTGCCCGCGAGCTGATGGCGCGTGACTGGCACAGCTCCAGGGCGAGGTTGTTGGCGTCCTTGTACCACATCGGGTAGCCCCCGGTGGCGAAGGTGTAGGGGCCGGGATCGACCTCGCTCAGCGCTGCCCAGGCCGCGCTGCTGACGGTGAGGGTGAAACCAGCGGCGCACAGCGCCCGACGCGACCAAGTATTCATGCGGCCTCCTTGAAGGCGGTGTCTGTTCATGGCACCAGCACCACGTCTTCGTTGTCGCTGCCGCCGTGGCTGCTGGTGACTTGCACCTGCGCCGGCGGGATGGGTGACAGCCCGGTGGTCAGGGACTTGACCGCGCCGTTGCCGCTCAGGTTGCCGATCAGCGTGCCGTTGCCGGTGCGGGCGGTGAGGGCGGGCGGGCTGGTCTCGTCGCTGCTGCTGGCGACCAGGGTCAGCTGGCCGCTGGCCAGGCTGTATTCGGCGCGGCTGATGATCACCAGGTCGGTGAGCGGCATGGCGGCGCTGGTCGGCGTGCTGGTGGCGATGGCCAGGCTGTTGTCGGCGGTCACCTGCAGGGTCAGCGGCAGGGTCGGGTTGAGCGCAGATTGGGCGTACCAGGCGCCGGTGCCGTTGGCCTCGCCCAGGGGCAGGGCCGGTGTCTGACTGGTCAGGGTGACCGTGGCCGGCGCCGGCGGCGCCATGACGAACACATCCTGCTGGGCCCGCAGGTCGCCGTTGACGGTGTGCCGTGAGTAGGTGCTGCGCTGCGGGATCAGCGGTGTCGGGCGGTTGACCGTGGACAGCTTGCCGGAGACGGCGAACAGCTCGGTGCGCAGGTCGATGCCGTTGGGGCCTTCGATGCGCACGAAGTTGGTGTTGAAGGGGCTGCCGGTGACCGGCTCTTCCAGGTTCGGGTCGCCGATGTAGCGTTCGCTGGCGCCAGTGCCCGGGTTGGTTTCGGTGTAGGGCCCGTTGACGCTGCGCAGGAACGGCCCGACGTCGCCCTTGAGCGCGCCGCTGTAGTCACCGGGGGAGCCGATGCCGATGTCGCGGGTCATGTTGATCGCCCGGCGCCCGCCCGCTGGCACGTCGAAGACCTCGACGCCGTAGGGGTGGGTGATCGTGTAGGTACCGGCCACCGGCACATCGACGCGAATGCGCACCCGGGCGAAGCTGACCTGGTCACCGTCCACCGGCTCTTCGGCGGCGAAGGCAGCCTCGATGGCCGAGCCAAAGCTCAGGTCGATACCGCGGGCGGCATCGACGATGGCGGCGTCGGCGGTGAACCAGAAGGCCTCGTCGGGGAAGTTGCTGGGGAAGACGATCGGCTGGGTGTCGTCGAACACGCCGGGGGTGGGCAACAGCGTGCACATGTACGAAGGCGCGCCGGGGGCACCGGCGACTCGCGAGCTCACCGCCTTGGACAGGCACAGGTCGAGCACCCGGCCGTGGCTGTCCTGGTACCAGGCGGGGAACTTGCCGGTGGGCAGGGTGTAGGGGCCGCTGTCGACCGCGTACAGCGCAGCCTGGGCCGGTAGCTGGAGCAGGCCGGCGAAGATCGCCACGGCCAGCGGGTGGGGAATCGGTCGGTGCATGAGTTGCTTCCTCCTGCAAACGGGCCCATGGGTTGGGGCGTCTGGGGAGGGATCGGCAACTGTTGTGCCAGGTTTTTCAGGGGGCGGTTGAAGGGCTCTGGGGTAGGGGTTTCAGCGTTTCTGGCAGGTGTTCGGCTAGGTATGGCGGGTGGGCGGGGGGACCCAGGATTGGGGAATGGGGCAGGGCTTTCAGGGGGTCGCCGATAGCCTTGCAGCGCTTATGAGATCGAGCGCCGTCCGCGCGGCGCTCGATCTCATAAGCGCTGAAAATTCCCCGGCATACACCTCCCAGCGCGTACCTGATGACTACCAACGATTTCTGACGCACACTGCCGAAAAATCCGATGCCCATTGCCCCGCCTGAGCGGGGCACCCCTGGAGCACGCAATGGCGCGACAACTTCCAACAACAACCGCCAACGATCCACTGCAGCAATCCCGTCTGGTCCGCCTGAAACTGGCCAGCGAAGGCGAACTGCCCTCCGGCATGCTGCGTGACGAAATCGATGCCTCCTGGCGCCGCAGCCTCGGCCATGGCCTTGACTGCCTGCAGGGCGAGCAGGTGGGCCTGGGCATTCGCCATGGCCTGGACCTGCGCGCGCTGCTGGAGCACAACCGCCTGCTGATCGACGCGGTCACCCCCGAACTGGACTACCTGGTCAAGCGCCAAGGCAAGAGCGGCATCGTCATCCTCGGTGATGCCCAGGCCAACGTGCTGGCCATCGAGGGCCAGAAGCACGTGCTCGCCCGCGAAGGCCTGCGTGACCTGCACCCGGGCAGTTGCTGGAGTGAGGCCCTGCGCGGCACCAACGCCATCGGCACGGCGGTGGTCGAGGGCCAGCCGACCCTGATCAACTGCGGCGAACACTATCTCGACCGGCTCAGCCCGTTCTCCTGCACCTCGGTGCCGCTGCGCGATCCGCGTGGCGAGGTGATCGGCGTGCTCGACGTGACCCGCGAAGGCGTCATGGCCCAGCCCCAGGATAGCCTCTCCACGTTGCTGCTCGCCGCCGGCAATATCGAAAGCCGGTTGTTCGGGCTGTATCACCCCGAGCACCTGGTGCTGGCCTTCCACAGCCGCCCGCAGTACCTGGCCAGCGCCTGGCAGGGCCTGCTGGCGCTGAGCCTGGAAGGCGAGGTGCTGGCGGCCAACGACAATGCCTGCCAATTGCTGCAGATGCCGCGCCAGGCGCTGCTTGGTCGGCGCAGCAGCGATCTGCTGGGCGAGCGCTCGCCGGCATTCATCGCCCGCCTGTGGCAGGGCGGTGTCAGCAGCGTGCAGACCGCCAAGGGTGAATTCTTCTTCCGCGCCTTGCAACTGCCACGGCATGGCCGCATCAGTGGTCCGGCGCCCAACACCAAACCGGCCGAGCCGGCCAAGGCCCAGGCCCTGGAGGCCCTGGCCGGCGGCGATGCACGCCTGGCCCGTGCCTTGCGCATGGCCCGTCAGGGCCTGGCCAATGGCTTGCCGGTGCTGCTGCTGGGCGAAACCGGTACCGGCAAGGAAGTCGCCGCCCGCGCCCTGCACCAGGCCGGAACGCGGGCCGACAAGCCGTTCGTGGCGGTCAATTGCGCGGCGATTCCCGAGGGCCTGATCGAGTCCGAGCTGTTCGGCTACCGTGAGGGCGCGTTCACCGGCTCGCGCCGCGGCGGCATGGTCGGGCGGCTGATGCAGGCCCATGGCGGCACGCTGTTCCTCGACGAGATCGGCGACATGCCCCTGGCCTTGCAGGCCCGTCTGCTGCGTGTCCTGCAGGAGCGTCGGGTAGCGCCGCTGGGCGCCGGCGACGAGCAGGACATCGACGTGGCGCTGATCTGCGCTACCCACCGCGATCTCAAGCGACTGGTCGCCGACCAGCAGTTTCGCGAAGACCTCTACTACCGGGTCAACGGCGTATCCCTGCGCCTGCCGGCACTGCGCGAGCGCGACGACCTGGCGACGCTCATCCAGGGCCTGCTGGACAAGTCCGGGGCCAGGGGCGTAAGCCTCGATGCGCCCTTGGTGGCGCTGCTGGAGAACTTCGACTGGCCGGGCAACATCCGCCAGCTGGAGATGGTGGTGCGTACTGCCCTGGCGATGCGCGAGGAGGGCGAGCAGGTGCTGACCCTCGACCATCTCACCGACTGCCTGCTCGATGAACTGGCCAGCGGCGCCGCGCCGTCCGGCAGCCTGCGCGACAACGAGCTGGAGCTGATCCGCGCCGCCCTGGCCCGCCATCAGGGTAACGTCTCGGCGGCGGCCGAGGCCCTGGGCATCAGCCGCGCGACGCTGTATCGCAAGCTCAAGCAGTTGCGTGGTTGAGCCATGGGCGGACTGTTTTCCCGATTGATCGAATCCAGCGAGCCGGCGCTGATGCGTCAGGCGCTGGCCTGGCTGTATGGCTTCGTGCGTCCACACCGTGGCGCCATTGGCGCGCTGCTGGCGCTGTCCCTGGGCGCCTCGCTGCTGGCCCTGGCGCAACCCTGGCTGGTCAAGACGCTGATTGACGAGGGGCTGCTGGCCAAGGACTACCAGACCCTCTGGCACATGGCGGCGATCATGATTGTCGCCGGCCTGTTCGGTACCGTGCTGGCCGGGGTCAACCGCTACCTGCACACACGGCTGTCCGGGCGCATCCTGTTCGCCCTGCGCGATGACCTGTACCGCCATTTGCAACGGCTGTCGCCGACGTTCTATGGGCAGCGGCGCACCGGCGACATCCTGTCGCGGTTGGACGGCGATGTCGCCGAGATCCAGCGCTTTGCCGTGGATTCGCTGTTCTCGGCGGTGTCGGCGCTGATCGGCCTGGTCGGCGCCGTGGCCTTGATGCTCATGCTGTCCTGGCAGCTGTCGCTGCTGCTGGCGCTGTTGATCCCGCTCGAGGTGCTGTGGCTGCGCTGGATGCGGCGCAAGGTCGAGCGCGAGGTGCGCAGCCTGCGCGAGCGCTCGGCGGACGTGTCGTCGTTCCTGGTCGAGACGCTGCCGGCGATGAAGTTCATCCAGGCCGCCGGCCAGCAGCAGCGCGAGGCCGAACGTCTCGACCGGCTGGGCCAGGGCTACATGGGGCAGTTGCTCAAGGTGCAGGTCACCGAGTTCTTCACCCAGGCGCTACCCGGCACCCTGACCTCCTGGTGCCGGGCATGCGCGTTCCTGGTCGGCGGCTGGTGGGTGATCCAGGGGACCTGGCAGCTGGGCGCGCTGATCGCGTTTTCCACCTACATGGGCATGGCAGTCGGCCCGGTGCAGAGCCTGCTGGGCCTGTACGTGGCGGTGCAGCGGATGGCCGTGAGCCTGGGGCGGGTGATGGAACTCAAACAAGAGGCGGTCGCGGTGCGCGAGGCGGATGATCCCAAGCCCATGCCGCAGGGGGCCGGCGAGCTGCGCCTGGACCGGGTGTGCTTCGCTCACGACGGCCGCCAGGGCAGGGTGCTGGACAAGGTCGATGCCTGCCTGCCGCCCGGGGCCAAGGTTGCCATCAGCGGCGCCTCCGGTGTCGGCAAGTCGACGCTGATCGACCTGCTGCAACGCTTCTACGACCCCGATGACGGGCGCATCCTGCTCGATGGCGTCGACCTGCGCGAGCTCGACCTGCAGGCCCTGCGGCGACGCATCGCCGTGGTCAGCCAGGACATCGTCCTGTTTCGCGGCACCCTGGCGCAGAACCTGGCCTACAGCACGCCCCAGGCCAGCCGTGACGACCTGGAGCGAGTGGTGCGCCTGACCCGCCTGGACAGTCTGGTGCAGAGCCTGCCGCTGGGGCTCGACGGCCTGCTGGGCGAGCGCGGCCAGCAGCTGTCCGGCGGGCAGAAGCAACGCATCGCCATCGCCCGGGCGCTACTGCAGCAACCGACAATCCTGGTGCTGGACGAAGCTACTTCGGCGGTGGACGAAGCCACCGAGCGCGAGGTGATCGCCGCCATCGACCAGTTGTTCGCCGGGCGCACGCGGATCCTCATCAGTCACCGCGCCTCGACCCTCGCCGACGCCGACCTGCACCTTGAGCTGCACGGCGGGCAGTTGCGCAGCAAGGAGCCCGTCGACCATGGCCGCTGAACCGTGGATTGGCGTGATCGACAGCGGCTGCTCGCCGGAGCAGGCGGCCGGCCTCCTGGATGCGCGACGTTTCTGGCTCGAAGAGGGCAGGTTACGCGAGGGTGACTCGCTGCCGGACGCCTTGGGCCATGGCAGCGCCGTGCTGGCGCGGCTGCGCGCAGAGTCCGGTGCCCAGCCCGTGCTGCTGGCCCAGGTGTTCGCCGGGCAGGGCAGTACCAGTGCCTTGCAGGTGGCGGCTGGCCTGTTGTGGCTGGTGGAAGCCGGCGCGAGCGTGGTCAACCTCAGCCTGGGTCTGCGCCAGGACCGCCCGGTGTTGCGCCAGGCCTGCGCCGAGGCCGTGGCCGCCGGGGTGCTGCTGTGCGCCTCGAGCCCGGCGCGGGGCGAGCCGGTTTACCCGGCCAGCTACCCTGGGGTCATCCGCGTGACCGGTGATGCCCGCTGCGCTCCCGGGCAGTGGTCGTGGCTGGACACGGCCCAGGCCGACTTCGGCGCGGCGGTCGGCAGCGATGGCGGGGCAGGCGCCAGCCTGGCCTGCGCCGCGTTCAGTGGCCGGGTGGCGGCCCTGCTGCGCGATGAGCCCGGCATGACCCGGGAGGCGCTGTTGCGGTGGCTGAAGCATCACGCGGCGTTCGCCGGCCCTGAGCGCAAGGGGCCGATCGATGCCTGAAGCAAGCATCCTGGTACTCGGCGCCGGGCCTGCCGGCGCGGCCACGGCCCTGGGGCTGCGGCGGATGGACTACCCCGTCACGGTGGTGTCCGACTGGCGTCGCTTCGCCGCGGTGGAAGGCGTGTCGCAGCGGGTGCTGGAGGGCCTGCGTCATGCAGGCCTGGGCGCCGCCCTGGCCGAGGCCACCACGCCGGCCACGCGCCAGGTGCACTGGAACGGCAAGCGGCTGCAACCGAACCAGGAGTGCCTGCTTGATCGCCAGCGTTTCGACCAGGCCCTGCGCGACGACCTGCGCCGCGCCGGTGTCGAGCTGGTCGAAGGGCGTGTGCGCGAGGTGGAGCGGGGGCAGGGGTACCGGATACATCTGGACGACGGTCGCACCCTGCACGGCGAGTTCCTGGTCGAGGCCCGTGGTCGTCAGGCCCCGTTGAGTGAAGGTCGCCTGCGCGGGCCGGAGACCGTCAGCCTGCTCAACCTCTGGCAGGCCGCGCCCGGCACGCCGGTGTCGGCGGTGGAGAGCCTGGACGACGGCTGGGCCTGGATGGCGCGGCTGGCCGATGGCCGCTGTTACTGGCAGGTGACGCTGGACGCGACGACGGCGCAGTTGCCGGGCAAGGCGGCCTTGCCTGAATACTGTGCCGAGCGTCGGCGTGGTTCGGCGTTGGTGGCGCAACTGTTCGGTGAGCGGGCCTTCGCCCCTGCGCAGGTGCATGCGCGCAGCAGCACGGCGATCCTGGCCGGCAACTGCGCGGGCCCGGACTGGCTGCGGGTTGGCGATGCCGCGATGGCGGTCGACCCGCTGTCGGGCAATGGTATCTTCCAGTCGTTGTCCTCGGCGCTCCAGGCGCCCGTGGTGATCAATACCCTGTTGCAACGACCTGGGCAGGCGGACTTGGCGCAGCGCTTCCATCAGACACGGGTCGAGCAGCTGTTCCTGCGTTTCGCCCGGATCGGCCGGGATTTCTACGCGCAGGAAACGCAGCGCGTGGCCCAGCCGTTCTGGGCCCGCCGCCGGGGTTGGCCGGATGCCCAGCCGCTGCACGCGGCGGCTGACTGGCAAGCGGTGCGGGTGGAGCGACGCCCGGTGTTGCGCGAAGGCTGGGTGGAGGAGGCCGAGGTGGTGGTGACGGCGGACCAGCCGTTGGGCGTGTGGCACCTGCAGGGTGTCGAGCTGGCGCCGGTAGTGCGGGGGTTGCAGGCCGGCATCGGCCTGGAGCGCCTGGTGAAAAAGGCGCACCAGCCGATGGTCAAGCGCTGGTTACGCGAACAGGGCCATTGACTCAGAAGAACGTCCCGACCACCAGTTGCAGGTAGGTTCCGCTCTCCCGCCCACCCACCTGCACGCCGCCATCCTGCGCACTGCGCTGTGGGGTATAGAACCCCACCAGCGGGCTGATCAGCCAGTGCTCGTTGATCATCCATTCGACATACAGGTCCACCTCGCGCCCACCCAGGTTGCCCTGGTCGGTCTTGAGCGTGTCGAAGTCGAAGTACAGCGCCCCCACGGTCAGGCCCTCCCGCGGCGTGGCCTTGAGCGCCACATGGTGCACCTGGGTGTTGCTGTTGAAGGGACCGGCGTAGTTGGCCGCCACCTCGCCCTGGAACCAGGTGCCGTAGCCACGGCTCAGGCCATAGAACAGCGGGTCGAAATGCTCCGAGAAGCGGCTGTAGCGGTAGGTGGCGGTGGGCGACCAGGGCAGTGCGGAGAAGGTCCAGTTGCCCTCCAGGTACCAGGCGTTCTCGCGTCCGTCACTGCGGTCCTGGGTGACGTATTCGGCGGCCAGTTCGAGGTCTTTGACCCCCAGGTTGCCGCGCCCGCGTAGGCTCACCGTGTCCATGCCGTCGCGGTGTTCCAGGCCGAGGATCTCGGCGTAGCGGCGGTCGACATCCAGGCCGTGGATCCAGCTCAGGCCCACGGTGCCTGCATCGGCGACATGTTCGAAGTTGGCCACCGCCATGGAGGTGTCGGCCTGGAACGGGTTGTCTGATTTGAGCCACATCAGGTCGCCACGCCAGCCTTGCTTGCCCCCCAGGCGCAGCACGGCGGTGCGGTCGAAGGCCTTGCGCGCCGCCAGGTAGTAGGCGCCGCCCCGGTCGAAATCGGCACCTAGGTCGACATTGCCGGCATTGACCGGGTCGCCCTGGATCAGGAAGCCGTCGCCGAGGGTGATGACCTGGCGCCCCCCGGAGACATCGATGCCATCCTCACCGAGGGCCGGGAACAGGCTGCCCGAGCGCCAGCCGAGGTAGGCGTCCTCGATACCGGTGCGACGTTCGTTGCCCAGAGTGAAGCCGGCGGCGTCGCCATCGCCCCAGGTGGCCGAGCTGAGCAGGCTGAAGGCACCGTACAGCGTGCCGCTGCCGGCCAGGGCGTGGCTGGCGCTCAGGCCGTATTTGACGTAGCCCTCGCGCCAGTTGCTGCTGCCGGGCTGGCGGTTGCCGAACTGGTCGAAGCTTTCGTCGCTGTGGAAGACGCCGAACAGGGCTTCGAGGTTGGCGTCCAGGGTGGTGCCGGCGTTGTTGTAGAGTTCATGGGCCTGGGTGAAGGGGGAGGCCAGCAGCAGGGCCAATGTGCAGGCGAGCTTGTGCGTCATGGTGTGCTCCATGTTTTTATTGTGTGTTCTGTAAGGTCTGTACCAGCCTCTTCGCGGGTAAATCCGCGAAGAGGCCAGTGCAGGAAGACTCAGAGCTTGATCAATACCGACTTCAGCTCGGTGTAGTGCTCGATCGCCGCCGCGCCCATCTCGCGGCCGACGCCGGAGAGCTTGTAGCCGCCGAACGGCAGCGCCGGGTCCAGCGCGCTGTGGCAGTTCACCCATACCGACCCGGACTTGATCCGCGGGATCATCCGGTGCACCGCGGCCAGGTCGTTGGACCAGATGCTCGCGCCCAGCCCGTAGGGGTTGTCGTTGGCCATGCGCACCACCTCATCGAGGTCGTCGAACGGCATGGCTACCAGTACAGGGCCGAAGATTTCCTCCTGCACCAGCCGGTGGCGTTGGTCGACATCGACGATCACCGTTGGTTTGACGAAGTAGCCCGGGCCGAAGCCTTCGCCGCCGCAGGCGATGGTCGCGCCCAGTTCGCGGCCCAGGTCGATGTAGCCGGTGACCCGGTCCTGCTGCTTGGCCGAGATCAGTGGCCCCATCTGCACGGTCGGGTCCAGGCCGTTGCCCAGTTTCATGGCGTTGGCGATGCCGGCGATATCCGCCACCACATTGTCGAAGTGCTTGCGGTGCACGTACAGGCGGGAACCGGCGCAGCACACCTGGCCCTGGTTGAAGAAAATCGCCGTGGCGGCGCCGGCGGCGGCTTCCTGCAGGTTGGCGTCGGGCAGGACGATGGTCGGCGACTTGCCGCCCAGCTCCAGGGTGACGCGGGTCATGTTGTCCATGGCCGCCTTGCCGATCAGCTTGCCGACCTCGGTGGAGCCGGTGAAGGTCAGCTTGTCCACGCCCGGGTGGCGGCTCAGGGCGGCGCCGGCGTTCAGCCCGGTGCCGGTGATCACGTTGAACACGCCGTCCGGGTAACCGGCCTCGCTCACCAGCTCGGCGAGCTTCAGCGCGGTCAGCGGGGTTTCGTCGGCAGGCTTGAGGACCACGGTGCAGCCGGTGGCCAGGGCCGGACCAAGCTTCCAGCAGGCCAGCAGCAGCGGGAAGTTCCAGGCAACGATGGCACCGACCACGCCGACCGCTTCGCGGCGAATGAAACCATGGAACTGATCGTCGGGCATCAGCGGCAGTGAGGGCTCGACCGTGCTGCCTTCGAGCTTGGTGGCCCAGCCGGCCATGTAGCGCAAAAAATCGATGGCCAACTGCACATCCATTACCTGGGCCACCGCGGCGCTCTTGCCGTTGTTCAGGCATTCCAGCTCGGCCAGTTCCCGGGCATCGCGCTGCATCAGGTCGGCCAGGCGCCACAGCAGGTTCTGCCGCTCGCGCGGGCGTGTTCGGCTCCAGGCCGAATTGTCGAAGGCCAGGCGCGCGGCCTGCACGGCGCGGTCTACGTCCTGGGCCTCGGCTGCGGGCACCTCGCCGAGGATCTCGCCGGTGGCCGGGTTGCGCAAGGTCATGGTGCGGCCGCTGACGGCGTCCTGCCAGTCGGCGCCGATGCGCATCCTGAGCTTGCGTGCGAGGAAGTCGCGGGTGGCGGGTAGGATCGGCAGTTCGGAATGCATGGGCGGTGCCTCTTGTCAGGGTTGTGACCAGGGTCGGGGCAATGGGCGTGCCAAAGGACTCGGGTGGCGGGCAAGGCCCGGCTAGCGGTGGTTTTTGCCGGATTGGGAGTGAATAGAATCAGGGTTGATCTGTTGCATATTGAGATCGGGTGAGACGTCATGCGATACACATGGTTATGCGTTCGGCTCGAGGGTGCTGGGGGCGCAAAGCAGCCCCAGGATTGCCAGCCACGGCGGATGTCTCAAGGTGAAACACCCAGTCGCGAAATGGGACGTTCACCTACAACCCCAGACGCAGGCCCATTCCCGCAAAACATAGGCAACTCACTGATCCAAAACATTTTTGCTACAACTGGCATGCTTCCTGTATCGCAACTGTCACATGCACACCGCTGTATCCAAGCGTGCGAATAACGATAAGAACAACACCGTGGAGGTCTGACCTTGAAGACGACTCGACTCCGGCGGCAGGCGGGCACACTGGCGCTGGTCGCCACCGCACTGCTGTCCGCCCAGGCCATGGCGGCCGAGCAGGGCCCGAGCCTGTTGCAGAACAAGTGCATGGGTTGCCATATCCCCGAAGGCAACGACAGCTACAGTCGCATCAGTCACCAGCGCAAGACCCCGGAAGGCTGGCTGATGAGCATCGCCCGCATGCAGGTGATGCATGGCCTTTCGATCAGCGACGACGAGCGCCGCACCCTGGTCAAGTACCTGGCCGACAAGCAGGGCCTGGCGCCCAGCGAGACCGAGGGCGTGCGCTACGCCATGGAGCGCAGGCTGAACACCGTCGAACACTTCGACGATCAGCTCAGCCAGATGTGCGGCCGCTGCCACTCCGGTGCCCGGGTCGCCCTGCAGCGGCGACCGGCCAAGGAATGGGAGCACCTGGTCAACTTCCACCTCGGCCAGTGGCCGTCCCTCGAGTACCAGGCCCAGGCCCGCGACCGTGACTGGCTGGACATCGCCCTCAAGCAGATGGTGCCGGACCTGGCCAAGCGCTTCCCCCTCGACAACCCGGCCTGGGCCGAGTGGCTCAAGGCACGGCCCGAGTCCAAGGTCCTGGCCGGGCAATGGGCGTTCAGCGGCCACATGCTGGCCAAGGGCGACGTGCGCGGGGTGATGACGGTCAGCGCCGAGCAGGGCGATACGTTCAAGGTCGAGCTCAAAGGCGCCTATGCCGATGGCACGCCGTTCAACGGCAGCGGCTCGGCGATCCTCTACAACGGCTATGAATGGCGCGGCAACGTCAAGGTCGGCGAAGCCAACCTGCGCCAGGTGTTCGCCGCCATCGACGGCCAGATGAAGGGCCGCATGTTCGAGGCCGAGCACGACGAGCGCGGCCTGGACTTCAGTGCCTCGAAAGCCGGTCAGGGTCGCCTGCTGGCAGTGCAGCCGGCCTTCATCAAGGCCGGTGCCGAGAGCGAGATCACCCTGGTGGGCAGCGACCTGGCCGGCAACCCGGACCTGGGCGCGGGTGTCGAGGTGACCGAGGTGCTGGAGTCGACGCCGACGCTGATCCGGGTCAAGGCGCGTGCCGCCAAGGACGCCGCGAGCGGCCAGCGCGAAGTGGCAGTGGGCGCGCTCAAGGGCGTGCAACTGGCGGTGTACGACAAGGTCGAGGAGGTCAAGGTAGTGCCGGCGTTCTCCATTGCCCGTATCGGTGAGAACGGCGCCTCGGTGCCCAAGGTCCAGGGCCGTTTCGAGGCCGAGGCCTGGGGCAGGGACGCCGGCGGCCAGCCGCTGCGCATCGGCTACCTGCCGGCCAGCTGGAAGGTCGAGCCGTTCAACGAGCGCGCGGTCGAGGACGAGGACGTCAGGTTTGCCGGGCAGATGCAGGCCGATGGCGTGTTCGTGCCGGGCGGGGCAGGGCCCAACCCCGCGCGCAAGATGATGACCAACAACGCCGGCAACCTGAAGGTGATCGCCACCCTCGCCGACGGCGGCCAGCAGGGCGAGGGTCACCTGATCGTCACCGTCCAACGCTGGAACAATCCGCCGCTGCCATAGGCATCAACTGACGCATCGAATCCCGGGAGGTCGCCATGGGCGCACTACTGAACCTGGTCGAACGCAACCTGCACGAAGTGCAGGTGGATGCCGACCGCATGCTGTTTCATATCCCCAGCAGTTCGCTGTTCGCCGCCGACGCGGTGACCGGCGGCATCATCGACACCTTGCGCCGCCAGGGCTGCTCCGCCGAGGAGCTGATGCAACGTCTCGGCCAGCAGTTTTCCGGGCAGGACATCGAGGAAACCCTGCGCGAGCTGATCGCCCTTGAAGTGGTCAGCGACGGCTCGCCGCTGACCCCGGAGATCGCCCTGAAGCAGGTCGAGCGCACGGCGCTGAACACTGTGGTGCTCAACGTCAACACCGGCTGCAACCTGAGCTGCACCTACTGCTACAAGGAAGACCTCGACAAGCCGTCGGCCGGGCGCAAGATGAACACGGCCACCGCCGAGGCCTCGGTGGAGATGCTGCTCAAGGAGTCGCCCGGCGAGCAGCGCTACAGCGTGGTGTTCTTCGGCGGCGAACCGCTGTCCAACCGGGCGCTGATCGAGCACATGGTGACCTACTGCGAGCGGCGTTTCGCCGAGGCGGGCAAGCAGGTCGAGTTCATCATGACCACCAATGCCACCTTGCTGACCGAGGAAATCGTCGACTGGCTCGACGCCCACCGTTTCGGTTTGTCGGTCAGCATCGACGGGCCCAAGACCGTACACGACCGCAACCGCATCACCGTGGGCGGGCAGGGCACCTACGACGTGGTACGGCGCAAGGCCGACATGCTGCTGTCGCGCTACCGCAGCCGGCCGGTGGGGGCGCGGGTCACCCTGACCCGTGGCATCACCGACATCGAGACCATCTGGAACCACCTGTTCAACGAACTGGGCTTCGCCGAGGTCGGTTTCGCCCCGGTGACCTCCGGCGACATGGCCGACTTCAACCTCACAGGCGAGGAGCTGGTGCAGGTGTTCGCCAACATGAAGGCCCTGGGCCGGCGCTACCTGGAGGCGGCGCTGGAGCACCGCAACATCGGTTTCTCCAACCTGCATCAGCTGATCACCGATATCCACGAGGGCCACAAGAAGGCCCTGCCGTGCGGGGCCGGGTTGAAGATGCTGGCGGTCGACCACGAGGGCGAGCTGAACCTGTGCCACCGTTTCACCGGCTCCAGCTTGCCGACCTTCGGCAACGTGCATCAAGGCGTGAAGCAGGCGCAGCTCAATGATTTTCTCTCGCAGCGTCTGGACCGCAGCGGCACCGGCTGCGACAGCTGCCGCATCCGCAACCTGTGCTCCGGCGGCTGCTACCACGAGAGCTACGCCCGCTACGGCGATCCGCAGCACCCGACCTACCACTACTGCGAGCTGATGCGCGACTGGGTCGACTTCGGCATCGAGGTCTACAGCCGCATCATGGCCGCCAACCCGGCCTTCATCGATCGCTACATCACTCCCAGGAAGGCGCACTGACATGAAGCACCTCAAACCGCTGAACAACAAGGCGCGCATTCTTGAACAGGCCGCCGCCGAAGACCGCGTCGACGAAGTGCTGGCCATGAGCGCGGTGGCCGGCTGCACCGCCACCACCGACCCGGGCTGGGAGGTGGATGCCTTCGGCGGCGTCAGCTCGCTGTGCCAGCCGATGGAGGCCGACCTGTACGGTTGCTCCGACCCTTGCTGGTGGCCGGCCCAGGTGCCGGACATGATGAGCACCTACCAGGACTGGAACGCCCAGGCGAGCAACTCCGCCGAAGACTGGCGCAACCTCGGCACCGTATTCCCGAAAGACAAATAGAACGACAAGGGGAAACCGCATGAAAGCTGGATTCTGCGCGCAGCTCGCGCTCACCGTCGCCGCCACGGCCTGCGCCTGGGCGGCCCAGGCCGACGAGGCAAAGGCTTTGAAGGCTGGCCATGAATACCTGATCGCCACCAACTACCCGAACAACCTGCACGTGGTCGAGGTGGCCAGCGACACGCTGTACAAGACCTGCCGCATGCCCGATTCGTTCGGCCCCGGCACGGCGATGATGGCGCCGGACAACCGCACCGCCTATGTGCTGAACAACCATTTCGCCGACATCTACGGCATCGACCTGGACAGCTGCAAGACCACCTTCCACGCCAACCTCTCCAGCGTGCCGGGCGAGGTCGGCAAGGCCATGTACTCCTTCGCCATCAGCCCCGACGGCAAGGAGGTCTACGCCACGGTCAACCCCAGCCAGCGCCTGAATGACCACTACGTGGTCAAGCCGCCGCGTCTGGAGGTGTTCCGCACCCGCGATGGCCTCGACGCCAAGCCCGTGCGCTCGTTCCCGATGCCGCGCCAGGTGTACCTGATGCGCGCCGCTGACGACGGCAGCCTGTACGTGGCCGGGGCGGACATCTACAAGCTCGACGTCAAGACCGGCAAGTACAGCGTCGCGCTGCCACTGCGCAGCTGGAACCGCCCGGGCTACAGCGCCCCCGACGTGCTGTACTTCTGGCCGCACCAGAGTTCGCGGCATGAGTTCTCGATGCTCTACACCATTGCGAAGTTCAAGGATGCCAAGCAGGACCCGGCCACCGCCGAGCCGCTGTACGGCTACCTGAGCATCGACCTGAAGACCGGCAAGGCCCACACCCAGGAGTTCGCCGAGCTGACCGAGCTGTACTTCACCGGCCTGCGTTCGCCGAAGGATCCGAACCAGATGTACGGCGTGCTCAACCGCCTGGCCCGCTACGACATCCAGCAGAAGAAACTGGTCAAGGCCGCCAACCTCGACCATACCTACTACTGCGTGACCTTCGACAAGGCCGGCGACAAGCTCTACCTGGGCGGCACCTTCAACGACCTGGCGGTGTTCGATCCGAATACGCTGGAGAAGGTGCGCAACATCAAGCTGCCTGGTGGCGACATGTCGACCACCACGCCGCAGGTGTTCGTTCGCTAGCGCCATCGCGGGGCAAGCCCGCTCCCACGCCGGCCACACTGGACCGGTGGGAGCGAGCTTGCCCCGCGATAGGGCCATGTCAGGAAAAACAAAGACAAGAGACAGCCCATGCCCCAGCCCAGCCATACCCAAGGCTCAAAAGCCACTCCATTGCTTACCCATTGCATCGGCGACGTCTTCGACGCCACGGTCGCCCGCTTCGCCGACCGCGAAGCGCTGGTGGTCTGCCACCAGCACCTGCGCTACACCTGGCGGCAACTGGCAGATGCTGTCGACCAGCACGCCCGCGCCCTGATGGCCCTGGGCCTGCAGGCCGGCGATCGCCTGGGCATCTGGGCACCCAACTGCGCCGAGTGGTGCATCACCCAGTTCGCCAGCGCCAAGATCGGTGCGATCCTGGTCAACATCAACCCGGCCTACCGCACCAGCGAGCTGGAGTACGCCCTGGGCCAGTCGGCCTGCCAATGGGTGATCTGCGCCGACGCCTTCAAGACCTCCGACTACCACGCCATGCTGCTGGACCTGGCGCCCGAGCTCGGCGCCTGCCGGCCGGGCGAGTTGCACAGCGCGCGCCTGCCCGAGCTGCGCGGGGTCATCAGCCTGGCCGCCACGCCCCCCAATGGCTTCCTGGCCTGGTCGGCATTGCAGGCCCGCGCCGGCGAAATCGACGCCGGGCAGTTGGCCGTACGCCAGGCCAGCCTGCACCGGCATGAGCCGATCAACATCCAGTACACCTCCGGCACCACCGGTTTCCCCAAGGGCGCCACCCTCAGCCACCACAACATCCTCAACAACGGCTACATGGTCGGCGAAAGCCTCGGGCTGACCGAGCACGACCGGCTGGTGGTGCCGGTGCCGCTGTACCACTGCTTCGGCATGGTCATGGCCAACCTCGGCTGCATGACCCACGGCAGCACCCTGATCTACCCCAACGACGCCTTCGATCCGCTGCTGACCTTGCAGGCAGTGGCCGAGGAGCGCGCCACCGCGCTATACGGTGTGCCGACCATGTTCATCGCCGAGCTCGACCACCCACGCCGCCACGAGTTCGACCTGAGCAGCCTGCGCACCGGCATCATGGCCGGCGCCACCTGCCCGATCGAGGTGATGCGCCGGGTGATCGACGAGATGCATATGGGCGAGGTGCAGATCGCCTACGGCATGACCGAGACCAGCCCGGTTTCGTTGCAGACCGGCGCCGCCGACGATCTGGAGCGCCGGGTGACCAGCGTCGGCCGCACCCAGCCGTGGCTGGAGAGCAAGGTGATCGACAGCACAGGTGGCACCCTGGCACGCGGCGAAATCGGCGAGCTGTGCACCCGCGGCTACAGCGTAATGCTCGGCTACTGGAACAACCCCAAGGCCACCGCCGAGAGCATCGATGCCGATGGCTGGATGCGCACCGGCGACCTGGCGGTGATGGACGATGAAGGCTATGTGCGTATCGTTGGCCGCAGCAAGGACATGATCATCCGCGGTGGCGAGAACATCTACCCGCGGGAGCTTGAGGAGTTTTTCTTCACCCACCCGGCGGTGGCCGACGTGCAGGTCATCGGCATTCCCTGCAGCCGCTATGGCGAGGAGATCGTCGCCTGGGTCCGTCTTCACCCGGGTCAGGCGCTGGGCGAGGACGCGCTGCGAGACTGGGCACGGGCGCGCATCGCGCATTTCAAGGTGCCGCGGCATTTTCGCTTCGTCGACGCGTTCCCGATGACCGTGACCGGCAAGGTACAGAAGTTCAGGATGCGTGAGATCAGCATCGAGGAATTGGCGGGCGGCACCGATCAATAGCCGTCATCCCTGTGGCCGGGCGCCGTTCAGGAACAGCTGCTCGACCGTCCGCGCGCTGTCGGCGCTCGCGGCGCGGCCACGGTGCTCGGCATCGACCATGCCGTAGACCAGGGTCATGAATGTTTCGGTGAACACCGCCGCGCTGATATCGATGCGCAGCAAGCCCAACTGCTGGGCGCGCAGGAAGAACGCGTCCATGGCCTGGATATAGGCCTGCCAGCGCAGGTCCTCGGCGTCGTTGAGCAAGGTGTCGGGGCGGTACTGGAACATCAGGAACATCAGCAACTCGCGGTGCTTGAGGTGTTCGGCGATCAGGTGACGAATACCGGCCAGCGGTTCGATGCGTTCCAGGTCGGCTTCGAGGATGACCTGGTTGAGCACCTGCTCGCCATGGTCCTCGAGCAGCTTCACCAGGTTGTCGCGGGTGCCGCAGAAACGGTGCAGGGTCGCCTTGCTGACCCCGGCGGTTTCCGCCAGCTCCTTGAGGGTGGCGCGGGGGTGGACGACAATGGCCTGGGCCAGGGCTTTGAGCAGGCGCTCTTCCTGGAGGGTTCTACGCATGTGGGACCTCGAGTCCGGGTTCGGCGACGAAATATCCACAATTGTATCATATGAGACGAATAAATCTCATTGAGCGCATGATGACCGAGATTACGCGATCCCACAGGGATCGCGTATGGCCTGAGGCAATGGCCGGGCTCAAACCGTGTAATGCTTCAACTCACGCGCAATCAGCATGCGTTGGATCTCGCTGGAACCCTCGTAGATCTGGGTAATGCGCGCATCGCGATAGTACTTCTCCACCGGGTAGTCTTCCAGGTAGCCGTACCCGCCATGCACCTGGATCGCCATCGAGCAGACCCGCTCGGCCATCTCCGAGGCGAACAGCTTGGCCTGGGAGGCCTCCGACAGGCAAGGCTTGCCGGCGCTGCGCAGGCGCGCGGCATGCAGGATCAGCAGGCGAGCTGCGTTGACCTGCACCTGCATGTCGGCCAGCAGGTTGGCGATGCTCTGGTGCTCGTTGATCGGCTTGCCGAACTGGATGCGCTCGCGGGAGTAGGTCAGCGCCGCCTCGAACGCCGCGCGGGCAATGCCCAGGGCCTGGGCGGCGATGCCGATGCGCCCGCCTTCGAGGTTGGACAGGGCGATGGCCAGCCCCTTGCCGCGCTCGCCCAGCAGGTTGGCGGCCGGGATGCGGCAGTCGTCCAGGGTCACCGCGCAGGTGTCGGAGGCGCGGATGCCCATCTTGTGCTCGCTGCGGTCGACCTTGAAGCCTGGGTTGTCAGTGGGTACCAGGAAGGCCGAAAGGCCTTTCTTGCCCAGTTCCGGGTCGGTCACGGCAAAGACGATGGCCAGTTTGGCGCGGCGGGCGTTGCTGACGAACTGCTTGGCGCCGTTGATCACCCACTGGCCATCGACCAGTTCGGCGCGGGTGCGCAGGTTGTGGGCCTCGGAGCCGGCCTGCGGCTCGGTCAGGCAGAAGCAGCCGATCGCCTCGCCGCTGGCCAGTTGCGGCAGCCAGGCCTGCTGCTGCTCGGGCGTGCCGTAGGCCAGCAGCGGGCCGCAGCCCACCGAGTTGTGGATGCTCATCATCGCCCCGGTGGCGCCATCGGCGGCGGAGATTTCCTCCACCGCCAGGGCGTAGGCCACGTAGTCGGTGTAGCTGCCGCCGAACTGCTCCGGGGCGACCATGCCGAGCAGGCCCAGTTCGCCCATCTTGCGCACCACGTCATCGTCGATCCAGCCGGCCTTTTCCCAGGCCTGGGCATGGGGCGCGATCTCGCCGCGGGCGAAATCGCGGGCCATGTCGCGGATCATGATCTGCTCTTCGCTCAGTTCCAGGTCTTGCATCTGTGTACTCCCGGGCTCACAGGCCTTCGAAGAATTGGTCGACCCGCTGGGTGGTGAGGCCGGCCAGGGTCGGCGGATTCCAGCGGGGTTGCTTGTCCTTGTCGACGATCAGGGCGCGCACGCCTTCGATGATGTCGCCATGGGCGAACCACTGGCGGTCGATGTGCAGTTCCATGGCGAAGCAGTCTTCCAGGGCCAGGTGGCGGCCGCGACGCAGCAGTTCCAGAGTCACGGCCATGGCCAACGGCGAGCGCGTTTCCAGCAGGTCGGCGGTGTCCAGCGCCCACTGGCGACTGTCGCCGATGGTCACGGCGCGCAACTGCTCGATGATGCTCGGCAGGTCGGGCAGGGCGAAGAAGTGGTCGATCACCGGGCGCAGTTGCGCCAGTGGCGCGTCCGCCAAGGTCTGGGTGCCCAACCCGGCGAGCAAGCCTTGCAGGTCCTTGAGCGGGTTGGCGCCGAACGCCAGGCGGTCGAGCCTGTCATCGAGGGCCGCGAGCTTCTCACTGTCGACATACCAGTCGGCCAGGCCGCAGTACAAGGCATCGGCCGCCTTGATCTGGCTGCCGCTGACGCCCAGGTAGATGCCCAGCTCGCCCGGTACCCGGGGCAGGAAGTAGCTGCCGCCGACATCCGGGAAGTAGCCGATGCCCACCTCGGGCATGCCCAGGCGGCTGCGCTCGGTGACGATGCGCAGGTCGCAACCCTGGGCCAGGCCCATCCCGCCGCCGAGGGTGAAACCGTCCATCAGCACCAGCACCGGCTTGCGGTAGCGGTGGATGCACAGATCCAGGGCGTATTCCTCGACGAAGAAGTCCTCGTGGAGTTTCTCGCCGGCCTTGTAGCTGTCGTGCAGCGAGCGGATATCGCCACCGGCGCAGAAGCCCTTGGGCCCCTCGCCACGCAGCATCACGGCGTGCACCTGCGGATCCTGGGCCCACTGGTCGAGGTGGCGCTGCAGGCTGCGCACCATGTCCAGGGTCAGGGCGTTGAGGCCGGCGGGGCGGTTGAGGGTGAGGTGGCCAATGTGGTTGCGGACCTCGGCCAGTACTTGATCCGTTGCCGAGGGTTGAGCGTGCGCGGTCATCGCGGTCTCCCTGCTTTGTTATTGATTTTCCAAGTGAAGTCCTGGAATGCGCGGGCGGATCGAACGATCCTGTCATGCAAAATTACCTCGCACAATTGGCAAATCTGCAGGGCTGCCCTGCATTTTTGTCATCACGCGCATTCCCGGCCCGACGCAGTACTGTAGCAATAGCGCGCAATCTGTAGGAGCGGTCTTGCCGAGGCGTCGGACCGGTCGGAAAGGGCCGCAAAGCGGCCCCGGCGATAGGTGCATCAACGCTGAAAACCTGGGGGCGCTGCGCGCCCCTTTCGCGACACAAGGCCGCTCCTAAAAGGATCGTGCGGCAATTAAGACTCGTCCCTCATCTTCCTCACCCCGAAGGGTGATAGCCGCCCGTCCCCCCCCATGAAACAATCCCGCCCAGCACTCACCCTGGCGGGGACAACAACAATGAGCAACGCCCAGCTGAATTCGCCCGACTGGTACGCACAGATGGCCCGCGTGGTCGACGCCATCGGCACGCCCGTTTTCGTCGAGGCATTGTTCGCCGCCCTCAACCAACTGGCGACGTGCCAGGCCATCACGGTGTTCCTGTACCCACGCAAAGGCCTGCCCTCGGCACTGTTCGCCAAGGACGACGAGGGACCCTGGCTGCCGGAGGGCAACGTGCAGAAGTACCTCGAAGGCTACTACCTGTTGTGCCCGTTCTACCGCGCCTGCATGGACGGCATGCCCGCCGGCTGCTATCGCCTCAGCGATGTCGCCCCCGATCATTTCAAGCGCAGCGAGTACTACACCTCGTTCTACCAGCATGCCCACCTGGAGGACGAACTCAACTACCTGGTGCCGCTGGACGCCCAGCTGTCCATCGCCGTGGCCCTGGGCAGCACCCGGCGCCTGGGCAGCCGCCAGGTGGCCGAGCTCAAGTGCGTCGCTGCCTGGGTGGTGGCGGTGGTGCGCCGACACTGGGGGCAGCTGGATGCCGAGGCCCTGGGCGGACGCTTCGAAAGCGTGCTTGGGCGGCAGATCAACGCCGCGCTGAACAATTTCGGCTCCTCCCTGCTCACCGAGCGTGAATGCCATATCGCCCAGTACCTGCTGCGCGGCCATTCCACGCGCTCGCTGGCCGAACGCCTGGGGATCAGCGAGGACACCGTCAAGACCCACCGCAAGAACCTCTACGCCAAGCTCGACATCGCCACCCAGGCCGAGCTGTTCTCGCTGTTCATCGCTTCGCTGGCCCAGGCCCAGGAAGGCTTGAGCAAGGACCCGCTGGAAAGCTACCTGCGACGGCGCTGAACCACCGTTTCACTTCATCCAGACAACGACAATCACCGGCCCCGCGTGTGGCCGGAGGGGAGACCTGCGTGCATACGAAAAGCGATTGGCAGCAGCGCGCTGCACGGCAAAGCTTCATCACCACCGCGTTGATCGACGGCCGCCCGGTGGCGGCCCGCGACGGCGTCACCTTCGCCGCCGTCAATCCGGCGACCGGGCGTTGCCTGGCCCAGGTCGCCGCCTGCGCCGACGACGAGATCGACCAAGCGGTGCGTGCCGCCCGCCGAGCCTTCGAGCACGGCCCCTGGGCACGCATGGCACCGGCCGAGCGCAAGCGCGTGCTGCTGCGCCTGGCCGAGCTGATGCTGGCCCACCGTGAGGAGCTGGCGCTGCTCGATTCGCTGAACATGGGCAAGCCGGTGATGGACGCCTACAACATCGACGTCCCCGGCGCCGCCCACGTTTTCGCCTGGTACGGCGAGGCGCTGGACAAGCTCTACGACCAGGTTGCGCCGACCGCGGCCAGCGCCGTGGCAATGATCAGCCGCGAGGCGCTGGGCGTTATCGGCGCGGTGGTGCCGTGGAACTTCCCGCTGGACATGGCCGCCTGGAAGGTTGCCCCGGCGTTGGCCGCAGGCAACAGCGTGGTGCTCAAGCCCGCCGAGCAGTCGCCGTTCTCGGCCCTGCGCCTGGCGGAGCTTGCATTGCAGGCCGGGCTGCCGGAGGGCGTGCTCAACGTGGTGCCGGGCCTGGGCGAGACCGCGGGCCGCGCCCTGGGCCTGCACCCGGACGTGGACTGCCTGGTGTTCACCGGCTCCACCCAGGTGGGCAAGTACTTCATGCAGTACTCGGCGCAGTCCAACCTCAAGCAGGTGTGGCTCGAATGCGGCGGCAAGAGCCCGAACCTGGTGTTCGACGACTGCCGCGACCTCGATCTGGCGGCGCAGAAGGCGGCGTTCGGCATCTTCTTCAACCAGGGCGAGGTGTGCTCGGCCAACTCGCGGCTGTATGTGCAGCGCTCGATCCATGACGAGTTCGTCGAGCGCCTGCTGCGCCAGGCCCGTGAATGGTTGCCGGGCGACCCGCTGGACCCGGCCAGCCGCGCCGGCGCCATCGTCGATGCCGGGCAGACCGCGCGCATCGAAGCGGCCATCGCCCAGGGCCGGGCCGAGGGCGCGCGCCTGCTGTGCGGCGGCGAGCGGCTGAGCGTGAACGGCTCGCAGAATTTCATCACGCCGACGATCTTCACCGACGTGCGCCAGGACATGGCCCTGGCCCGCGAGGAGATCTTCGGCCCGGTGCTGGCGGTCAGTGCTTTCGACAACGAGGAGCAGGCCATCGCCCTGGCCAACGACAGCGTCTACGGCCTGGCCGCATCGGTCTGGAGCGACGACCTCAACCGCGCCCACCGCGTGGCCCGGCGGCTGAAGGCCGGCACGGTGTCGGTCAACACCGTCGATGCCCTGGACGTGACCGTTCCCTTCGGCGGCGGGCGCCAGTCCGGCTTTGGCCGCGACCTCTCGCTGCATTCGTTCGACAAGTACACCCAGCTCAAGACCACCTGGATCCAGCTGCGCTGACATTCACCCGAGGAGCACGACAATGAACGCACCTTTCTCGCCCAAACGCGACACCCGCGACTACCAGGCCAGCGACGCCGCCCACCACATCCACGCCTTCCTCGACCAGAAGGCGCTCAACGCCGAGGGCCCACGGGTCATCACCCGCGGTGAAGGCCTGTACCTGTGGGACAACGACGGCCGCCGCTACCTGGACGGTATGTCCGGCCTGTGGTGCACCCAGCTCGGCTACGGTCGCAAGGACCTGACCGCCGCCGCCGCCGCGCAGATGGACCAGCTGGCGTACTACAACATGTTCTTTCACACCACCCACCCGGCGGTGATCGAACTGTCCGAGCTGTTGTTCAGCCTGTTGCCGGGTCACTACAGCCACGCCATCTATACCAACTCCGGCTCCGAGGCCAACGAGGTGCTGATCCGCACCGTGCGCCGCTACTGGCAGGTGGTCGGCCAGCCGAGCAAGAAGATCATGATCGGCCGCTGGAATGGCTACCACGGCTCGACCCTGGCGGCCACGGCGTTGGGCGGGATGAAGTTCATGCATGAAATGGGCGGGCTGATCCCGGACGTTGCGCATATCGACGAGCCTTACTGGTTCGCCGCGGGTGGCGAGCTGACCCCGGCCGAGTTTGGCCGCCGCTGCGCCCTGCAGTTGGAGGAGAAGATCCTCGAACTGGGCGCCGAGAACGTCGCCGGTTTCATCGCCGAGCCGTTCCAGGGCGCCGGCGGCATGATCTTCCCGCCCGAGAGCTATTGGCCGGAGATTCAGCGCATCTGCCGCCAGTACGATGTGCTGCTGTGCGCCGACGAGGTGATCGGCGGTTTCGGTCGTACCGGCGAGTGGTTCGCCCACCAGCACTTCGGTTTCGAGCCCGACACCCTGTCCATCGCCAAGGGCCTGACCAGCGGCTACGTGCCCATGGGCGGCCTGGTGCTGAGCAAGCGCATCGCCGAGGCGTTGGTGGAGCGGGGCGGGGTGTTCGCCCACGGCCTGACCTATTCCGGCCACCCGGTGGCGGCGGCGGTGGCGGTGGCCAACCTCAAGGCCTTGCGCGATGAAGGCATCGTGCGTCAGGTCAAGGACGACACCGGGCCGTACCTGCAGCGCATCCTGCGTGAGGTGTTCGCCGATCACCCGCTGATCGGCGAGGTGCAGGGCGCCGGACTGGTGGCGGCGCTGCAGTTCGTCGAGGACAAGGCCACGCGCAAGCGCTTCGCCAACGAGAACGACCTGGCCTGGCAGTGCCGCACCTTCGGTTTTGAGGAAGGAGTGATCATCCGTTCGACCCTGGGGCGGATGATCATGGCGCCGGCGCTGGTGGCCAGCCGAAGCGAGCTGGACGAGCTGGTGGACAAGACCCGGATCGCGGTGGATCGCGTGGCGGGGATGGTCGCCAGACGCTGAGTCTGGCTTGGGAGACTGGGGGCGCAATGCGCCCCCAGGGTCGTCACGGGTCCTGCGGATCATGTCCCAGTGACTGCAGGAACAGCGAAAACAACTCCGGCTGCGACGAGATGTCCAGCTTGGCGTACAGGTGCCGGCGATGGACCTTGATGGTCTCCGGCGAAATGGCCAGCCGCTCGGCCATGGCCTTGGATGAATACCCGCGCAGGATCAGTCGGGCGATTTCCAGCTCGCGCTCCGACAACACTTTCGCTCCAAACAGGCTCATGGCGTCGCGTACTTGGTGGGCCATGCCCGTCGCTGGCGCCGGGCGCAGGCTCAGCTGCAGCCAGTGCTGGGCCATCAGCGCGACTACCCACGGGCACACCACCGCCAGCAACCCATGACTGGCGCTGTCAAACCGCTCGCGGCGGCCCAGCGACAACGACAGGGCGCCACTTTCACCCAACTGCACGATGAACTGCACTTCGTCTTCCAGCACATGGTCGTGGAAGTACTTGAGGTAGTACTCGCTCTGGCGGAACTGGTCCGGCGCCACTTCCTCCAGGCGATGCAGACCATCGCCGATGCGCTCCTGGCAGGCCTGGTAGAACGGGTCGAGCTGGTACAGCCCGCTCAGGTACAAGGCCATGGCCTCGGGATTGCCTTCGCCCCGGGCATCGAAGATCTCCAGCGCGCGGGGCAGGCCGGCGCGCGGGTAGACCATCGCCAGCGCGTTGTCGAACGCCAGCCATTGCTGCAGCAACAGGATCAGCTGGCGCCAGAAGCGCGGCTGGCCGATCTGCTCGACGGTGCGGGCCAGGCCTGCGTGGGTACTGGCTTCGGTGAACAGGTTATGCATGCGGCGGCGCCATGAGAGTGAAGGAAGCGGGCTCGCCCGCGACAAGGCTCCCGCAGTGTTCAGAGCTTTTCACCTCGGCGTCAAGGGGCGTACCCCCTAAGGGTAATTGGCCCGGGCGTTCGCTCGGCCTACAGTCCAGCCCAGGTCCAGCGGCCGCGTGACCGGTTTTCCCCTCACAACCAATAACAACCAGAGGAAAAACGCCATGAGCTCCAGCGCAGCGCCCACGGGCGCGCTCCAGCAACGGCTGGGGGTGTTCGACGTGGTCGCCATCACCGTGTCGGCGGTGACCCCGGCCAGTTCCGTGTTCGTCATCGCCCCGTTCGCCATCCAGCAGGCCGGCAGCGGCGCCTTTCTTTCCTTCATCATGGCTGCGGCCCTGGCGCTGATGTTCGCCTGGTGCTACGCCGAACTGGGGCGTGCCCACAGCTCCGCCGGCGGTGAGTACGTGTACGCCAAGCGGGTGTTCGGTGGGCTGGCCGGCTACGCCACCTTCCTCACCGTGCTGGCCTCGATGCTGTTCATCCCGCCGGTGCTCGCCGCCGGTGCCGCCACCTACCTGAACAACGCCTTGGGTACCACGTTCGACACCCAGGCAGTGGCCCTGGTGATCGTGGTGTCGAGCTATGCGCTGGGCATCCTCAATATTCGCCTGAACGCCTGGATCACCGGGCTTTTCCTGTTCTGCGAGGTCGCCGCGTTGCTGGTGATCGTGACACTGGGTTTCGGCAACGCCAGCCAGCCAGTGGCGAGCTTGCTGCAACCGCAGATGCTCGAGCAGGGCAGCCTGGTCGTCGCACCCTGGGCGCTGGTGCTGGGGGCGGTGGGCATGGCCCTGTTTGCCTTCAACGGCTACGGTGGCGCGGTGTTGCTCGCCGAGGACATGAAGGACCGTGGCCGTACCGTGCACCGCGCAGTGCTGTGGTCGCTGGCGGTGGTGGTGGCGATCGAGGTGATTCCACTGGCGGCGCTGCTGATCGGCGCGCCGTCGCTGCAGGCGATGCTGGCCAGCGGTGATCCGATCGGCTACCTGCTGACCGCCCATGGCAACGAGACCCTGGCGCGACTGGTCAGCGCCGGTATCTTCCTCTCGGTGTTCAACGCCATCGTCGCCATCGTCATCCAGGTCGGCCGGGTGGTCTACAGCAGCGGCCGCGATGCGATCTGGACGCCAACCCTCAATCGCGCCTTCACGCTGATCCATCCGCGCTGGGAGTCGCCGTGGCTGGCGACCCTGTTCCTGGCCGTCCCTTCGGCATTGCTGAGCCTGTCCGGCAGCCTGGAGCAACTGACTTCGTTCACCGTGCTGCTGTTGCTGTTGATTTACCTGGTGGTGGCGGCCTGCGCGCTGTGCAGCCGGGTACTGCGGCGCGACCGTGAGCACCCGTATCGCATGCCGCTGTGGCCGTTGCCGGCCCTGCTGGCGGTCAGCGGCGCCGGCTGGCTGCTGGTGACCTTGCTGCGCGAGGCGTCGCTGCGCGACCTGTCGATCATTCTCGGGCTGCTGGCCGTGTCGATGGTGCTGTACAGCACCCACGGCCGCCTCAGCCCGACTTTCCAGAAATTGTGAGCATCCAAGGAGTACACATGCGTGCGCGTCAACTGGGCATCACCCTCGGCCACGGCACCCCGGGCCCGTTCAATGCCATCACCGACGTACCGGGAGTGCGGGTCGGCCACAGCACCCTGGTCGACGAACAACGCCCGGTGCCGATCCGCACCGGGGTGACCCTGATCGAGCCACGCGCGGGTGCGGCCCGCCAGCAACCGTGCTTTGCCGGTTGCCATGTGCTCAACGGCAACGGCGACGCCACGGGGCTGGAGTGGATCCGCGAGGCCGGGCTGCTGACCACGCCGATTGCCATCACCAACACCCACAGCGTCGGCGTCGTGCGCGACGCGCTGATCGCCGCCGAGCGTGAGCGCCTGCCCGACGACGCGGTGTACTGGTGCATGCCAGTGGTGATGGAAACCTATGATGGCCTGCTCAATGACATCTGGGGGCAGCACGTGACGCCGGCGCAGGTGCGCGAGGCGCAGCAGGCCGCGGAGTCCGGCCCGGTGCAGGAAGGCCCGGTGGGTGGTGGTACGGGAATGATCTGTCATGAGTTCAAGGGCGGTATCGGCACGGCCTCGCGGCGCCTGGCAGATGACCAGGGGGGCTGGACCGTCGGCGTCCTGGTTCAGGCCAACCATGGCCAGCGGCGCGAGCTGCGGGTCGACGGCTATCCGGTGGGGCGTCAGCTGGGTCACCTGCCGTCGCCCTTCGCCGAGGCCGAGGCGGGCACCCCGGGGATGGGTTCGATCGTGGTGGTGATCGCCACCGACGCGCCCTTGCTGCCGCACCAGTGCCAGCGCCTGGCGCAGCGGGCGTCGATCGGTATCGCCCGTACCGGCGGCGGTACCGAGGACTCCAGCGGCGATATCTTCCTGGCGTTTTCCACCGGCAACCAGGACCTGCCCGCAGCGGACTATGCGCGCAAAGGGCTGGCGCAGTGCACGGCGGTGCGCATGCTCAACAACGACCATATCTCGGCGCTGTTCATGGCGGCGGCGGAGGCGGTGGAGGAGGCGATCGTCAACGCTTTGCTGGCGGGGCGGACGATGCAGGGCAAGGGCGGGCTGGTGGTGCCGGCGCTGGAGGGGGACACGCTGTTGACGGCGTTGCACGAGGCGGGGTGGAAGCCTCGCAACTAGCGTTATGACCATCGCGGGGCAAGCCCGCTCCCACAGATCCTGTGCCGGCTGGCTACAGGCGTGGGAGCGGGCTTGCCCCGCGATGAGGTTGTCTGCTGTCTAGCGGGCTCCAGCCAACACGGCACTACCACCTCGCGAAACCCGCAACGCCACCAGGCTGCCGACCACGATCAACCCCGCCAGCGCATACAGCGCCGCGTCGGTCGAACCGGTCTGGTCCTTGATGAAGCCCACCAGGTAAGGGCTGAGGAAACCCGCCATTTGCCCCACCGAGTTGATGATCGCCAGGCCCGCCACCGCGGTGCCTGCAGTCAGCAGTGCAGTCGGCATCGGCCAGAACATCGGCAGACCGGTCAGCGCGCCCATGGTGGCGATGGAAAGGCCGAGGATGGCGATGCTCGGGCTGCCGGCGAAGTTCACCGCGATCAGCAGGCCCAGGGCGCCCATCAGCATCGGCACCACAAGGTGCCAGCGGCGTTCGTTGCGCAGGTCCGCCGATCGTCCGACCAGGATCATGAACACCCCGGCCAGCAGGTAGGGAATGGCGCTCAGCCAGCCAATCAGCAGCGGGCTGTCAAAGCCCATGTTCTTGATGATCGACGGCAGCCAGAAGTTGATGGCGTAGACACCGCTCTGGATGCAGAAGTAGACGAAGCCGAAGGTCCAGATCAGCGGGTTGCTCAGCACCGACAGCACGCTGTCGCCGCGGGTGGCCGGCTTGCTGGCGGCGTCGGCCTTCAGGTCCGCCTCGATCAGCTGGCGCTCGGCCGGGCTCAGCCAGCGGGCGCTCTGGTAACCGTCACTGAGCAGTACGATCGCCAGCGCGCCGAGTACCACGGTGGGCAGCCCCTGAATCAGGAACATCCACTGCCAGCCGGCCAGGCCATGCTGGCCGGCGGCGAAGTGGTCGAGGATCCAGCCGGAGAACGGTCCGCCGAGCAGGCCGGACACCGGGATCGCCGACATGAACAGCGCCATGATGCGGCCGCGGCGGTCGGCCGGGAACCAGCGCGAGAGATACAGCACCACGCCGGGGAAGAAGCCCGCCTCGGCGGCGCCGGTGAGCAGACGCAGGGCATAGAACTCGGTGGGGGTGGTGACGAACAGCAGGCAGGTGGACAGGCTGCCCCAGGCGATCATCATCAGCGCGATCCAGCGCCGCGGGCCGAAGCGGTTGAGCGCCAGGTTGCTGGGCAGGCCGCAGAGCACGTAGCCGATGAAGAAGATGCCGGCGCCGAGGCCGTACACGGTTTCGCTGAACTTCAGCGCGTCGAGCATCTGCAACTTGGCGAAGCCGACGTTGACGCGGTCCAGGTAGTTGAACAGGTAGCAGATGAAGATGAACGGGATCAGCCGCAGGGTAATGCGCCGGTACAGCGCGTTGCGGGTGCTCTCGATGCCTTGGTCAGGGGCGGGGCTGTGTGCCATGATCGGGTTCTCTGTTGTTATGGTTGTCACCGCGTCGCCTGTGCCGGCGCTCGCCTTGAGCAGTCTCGGGGAGTGTAGCGCGGCTGTCTTTGTGCTTTTGCACAGCCTCAGGTGCAGGCTGCTGTGCCGCCGACCAAAGTCGAAGGACCCTTGCAATGTTCGAGCTGGACCACGACCTGGCCCAGGACATCGTCAATCGGGCGATGGCCATCCTGCCGTGCAACGTCAACGTGATGGACAGCCAGGGCCTGATTCTCGGCAGTGGCGAGCCCGAGCGCATCAATACCCGCCACGAAGGCGCGCAACTGGTGCTGGCCAACGGTCGTATCGTTGAACTGGATACGGACGCGGCCAAGTGCCTCAAAGGCGTGCAGCCCGGTGTCAACCTGCCGCTGATGCTCGATGGCCGGCTGATCGGCGTGCTGGGACTGACCGGTGATCCGCAGCAACTGCGCACCTACGGCGAGCTGGTGCGCATGACCGCCGAGATGTTGCTGGCCCAGCGTCACCTGCAGGTGGAGCAGCAATGGCGTCGCCAGCGCTGCGACGACCTGCTGGCGCTGTTGCTGGGTGGCAGCGGTGATTCACCTCGCCTGGTCGACGAGGCCCAGCAACTGGGGCTCAAGCCCAACCTGCCACGAATTCCCTGTCTGTTCGAACTGCGCGCCGGGCCGCCGGCCGAAGCGCTGTCGGCCTGGCTGATGAACCGTTACCCGGACAGCTGGTGTGTCAGTCCCGCGCGCCAGTCGTTGCTGTGGTGCCGTCCGGCGGGCGTGGTGCTGGACGAGCCGCGCCTGTTCGAGCGCCTGCAGCGCCATGGCTGGGACGTGGAACGCCTGGCGCTGGGCAGTCCGGCGCAGAGCCTTGAGCAGTTGCGCCGTGGCTATCGACGGGTGCGCGACCTGCTGGCCTATGGCCGAGAAGTGCTGCCTGACGAACGCCTGCTGAGCCTGGCCCGCTATCGCCTGCCGGCGTTGCTCTGGCGGCATCGCAACGACGATGCGCTGGATGAACTGCTCGAACCGTTGCAACGCATCCGCGCCAAGGATGCCAGCGGCCAGTTGCTGCTCACCTTGCGCGCCTGGTGCGCCCATGATGGTCAGAGCCAAGCCTGTGCCGAGGCGCTGGGGATCCATCGCAACAGCCTGCGTTATCGACTGGAGCGGATTGCCGAGTTGGGGGAGGTGGATCCGTTGCGGATGGAGGGGATGTTGAGTCTGTATCTGGGACTGCAGCTGTTGCCGGCAAAGGGGTTGTAGCGTCGCGAACAGGCATCCGCCCAAACAACGCCCTTGTGTTTTGTGCATCCGACCGAGGCCGCTCTGGCGCACACCTGTCAGCATGCACGGCAACAGGACAGGAGAATCCCCATGAAGATCGTCATCGCCCCCGACTCGTTCAAGGACAGCCTCGACGCCGCCGGCGTCGCCCACGCCATCGCCGCTGGCCTGGCAGAGGTCTGGCCGGCGTCCGAGCGCATCGAATGCCCGATGGCCGATGGCGGCGAAGGCACCATGGAGGCGATTGTCGCCGCCAGCCAGGGCGAGTTGCGCCGCCAGGTGGTGCGCGGCCCGTTGGGCGAGCCGGTCGAGGCGGGCTGGGGCTGGCTGGCCGCGAGCCGCACGGCGGTGATCGAGATGGCCCAGGCCAGTGGCATCCAGCTGGTGCCCAACGGCCAGCGCGACGCCTGCCGCAGCAGCACCTGGGGCACCGGTGAGCTGGTGGCCGCGGCGCTGGCGGCCGGTGCCTCGCGCATCGTCCTGGCCATCGGCGGCAGCGCCACCAACGATGGCGGCAGCGGCATGCTGCGCGCGCTGGGCCTGCGACTGCTGGATGCACAGGGCGCGCCCTTGGCCGAGGGCGGACTGGCCCTGGCGCAACTGGCGCGAATCGATGCCAGCGATCTGGATCCGCGCCTGGCGCAGGTGCGGGTGGACGTCGCCGCCGATGTCGACAACCCGCTGTGCGGCGCCAACGGCGCTTCGGCGATCTTCGGCCCGCAGAAGGGTGCCAGTCCCGAGCAGGTGCAGGCCCTGGACCTGGCCCTGGCGCATTTCGCCGATCATTGCGCGGCGCTGCTGGGCAAGGATGTGCGTGACCAGCCGGGCAGCGGCGCGGCCGGGGGCATGGGGTTCGCCGCCAAGGCGTTCATGGGCGCGCGGTTCCGCCCGGGCGTCGAGGTCGTTGCCGAGCTGGCCGGCCTGGATGAGCTGGTGCAGGGCGCGGACCTGGTGATCACCGGCGAAGGCCGTTTCGATGCCCAGACCCTGCGCGGCAAGACGCCGCTCGGCGTGGCGCGGGTGGCCAAGCGCCACGGCGTGCCGGTGGTGGTGCTGGCGGGGACCCTGGGGGCCGGCTACGAGCAGTTGTACGCACAGGGCATCGATGCCGCCTTTGCCTTGGCCAGTGGGCCGATGAGCCTGGAACAGGCCTGCGCCGAGGCAAAGACGTTATTGAAGGCGCGGGCCGGGGATGTGGCGCGGTTGTGGCAGGTGGCGCGCCAGCGCTGATTCTCAAGTCCTGCGGTAACCCTGAACAACGTCATGGCTGCTGTGCCTGCTGCCCCATTTTCTCCAACCCCCGCATAGTCCGCGTGCGTCACCGGCACCAAGCCGGTGACAACCCTCAGGCCTCGGCATACATCCACCGCATCAGCGAATGCCGGCCACTGATTCCCAACTTGATTGCGGCGCGGCGCAGGTAACTCTCCACTGTATTGACCTTCAGCAGCAAGTGCTGCGCCTGCTGTGGCGCCGTACGCCCGGCTAGCAGCCCTTTGCATACCTGCATCTCGCGTTCCGAGAGGCTGATTCCGGTTTGACGCAGTCGTTCAAGGAACCGTTGACCCAGGCTGTCCAGATCCGCCAGCCCGACGGTGGCGGGCTGCAACGCATTGATGTGCTTCTCGAGCATAGGCAGCAACAAGGGCGAAATATCTTCCAACCGGCTGCGTTCGATGGCAGAAAAACCATTGCGCGTGCCCGCCCGCAGCACGGTGATTTCGTAGCGGTAGCCATCCTTGCGTCGGGTCAGGTGCAAGCGCGACGAATCGTCGAAGCCCTCACCGGGATCGCCGGCACTGAACACCGTCTCGTTGATCAGTGTCGTGTCAGGCTGGCTGGCGCACGCCGGGTCGATTCGCAGTTGACGGATATGCGTCGCGTCAATGGTCAGGTGGGTCTGGATCAGGTCGTGCAGGTGCCTGGGAAAGTGGCGGCTACCGGTACTGGATATGGCTTTGCCGATCTGCGGAAACAGCAGGTGCGAATTCATCGTGTCATCCATGATATGCGGTGGAACGGGGGGCCGCGCGCGCCAGTGACCAGCATCCTTGACTGCCGGCGGGGCCATTGGAGCTGCTTGCTATGCTAGTACAACGATTGAGTGACGATTAAATGAAGTGGCAATAATGGCATAACAATATCATTGTCGGTGCCAGTCATCCGCCGCACCGCGCAGTCGGGTATCATGCGGGTCCTTTCAATCACGAGGCCCGCTCCATGTTCCTGAGCCCCGAACAGACCGACGAATTCCGCTCTTTCGCCGAGCAGCTGGCCGATGCCGCCGCGGAGGCGATCAAGCCTTACTTTCGCGCCAGCCTGGACGTCGAGGACAAGGGGGGGCGCCTTTACGATCCGGTGACCGTCGCCGACAAGGCCGCCGAAGAAGCGATGCGCCGATTGATCCAGTCTCGTTATCCGGACCATGGCATCCTGGGTGAGGAGCAGGGCACGGCAATGGGCAGCAGCCCGTTGACCTGGGTGCTTGACCCGATCGATGGTACCCGCGCCTTCATTACCGGTCTGCCATTGTGGGGCACCCTGATCGCCCTCAATGATGGCGCGCGCCCTGTGGTCGGCGTGATGAACCAGCCGTTCACGGGCGAGCGCTTCGTCGGCACCCCCCAAGGTGCCTGGCGTGGGCAGACGCCGCTCAAGACCCGTGGCTGTGCTGACTTGAACTCGGCCACGCTGATGTGCACCACCCCCGACATGTTCGATACCCCGGCGCGCAAGGCGGCTTTCGAGGCCGTGGCCGGCAAGGCTCGCCTCATGCGCTACGGCGGTGATTGCTACGCCTATTGCATGTTGGCGTCGGGCTTTGTCGATGTGATTGTCGAGGCGAGCCTGCAGCCGTATGACGTGCAGGCCTTGATGCCGATCATCGAAGGCGCGGGCGGGGTGATCTCCGCCTGGGATGGCGGTTCGGCCCAGAACGGCGGTTGCGTGGTGGCTTGCGGCGATCCAGCACTGCATGCGCAGGTGGTGGAAATGCTGCGTCACGCCATGTGACCCTCGCCAGCGCGCAGGCCTTCGGACGGTTTGCGCGCGTTTCTGGTTACCTTGGTCGATCGTGCGGGAGAATCGCCACCTTGGACTCACTTACCCAAGCCGTGCTCGGCGCAGCCTTGCAAGGCACCGTGTTGGGTCGCCTGCAAGGCCGCCGCGCATTGCTCTACGGCGCCGCTCTGGGCACCGTACCCGATCTGGATGTGGTGATCCGCTACGCCGATCCGGTGTCGCAGATGACTTTTCATCGCGGCTTTTCCCACTCGATCTTTGTCCTGACTGGGCTGGCCCTGGTGCTGGCCTGGCTGGTTGCCTGGCGCTGGCCGGACAAGGGTTACACCCGGCCCCGGCTGTTCCTGGCTTTCTGGCTGGCACTGGTCACCCATCCCATTCTCGACGCTTTCACCGTCTACGGCACCCAGTTGTTCTGGCCACTGCACCTGACGCCGCAGAGCTGGGCCGCCGTGTTCATCATCGACCCGGTGTACACCGTGCCGTTGCTGCTGGCGGTCGGCTATACGGCGATCAAGGGGCTGCAGGGCAGGGCGACCTCGCTGCTGGCGCTGGCGTTGGCGTGCAGTACCGCGTACCTGGGGTTCGGCCTGGCTGGGCGCATGGCCGCCGAGCAGCGCTTCGAGCTGGCCTTGCGGGCACAAGGCGTCACCCCCGGCGAGGTCCGTGCGGTGCCTATAGCCTTCAACAGCCTGATCTGGCGGACACTGGCGAAAACACCGGAGGGTGACTACTACGAAGGTGTGAGCAGCTGGTTTGATCGCGAGTCTCCAGAGATGCTGCGCCAGTCGCGCAACCTGGAGGTGGCCAGGGTGCTTCGCGGTTCGGCGTTGCACGAGCGGCTGCGCTGGTTCACCGACGACTGGCTGCGCTACGACATCATTGGTGATTCGCTGGTGGTCACCGATCTGCGCATGGGCATGCCGGGCAGCTACAGTTTCCGCTTCGAAATGGCCCGGCGCGACCCCTCCGGGCGGTGGGTGGTCACCCAGCCCAGAGGGTGGATCGGGGGCGGCGCCGCAGCCCTGTTCGATGGCGGCAGGCTGGCCTTGATCTGGCGGCGGATCCTCGACCAGCAACCACCGCTGCCCCTGGCGGCCTGGGCGGCGCCGGGTTCAGGGCATTTGTGATACCCAAAAAAAGCCCGCCATGGCGGCGGGCAACAAGAGGCGTAGGGAGCAACGCACAACAAACTTCGGGTCAGGCGGTGAGCGTCTGGCCAAGCAAACGGTCGGCCAGGGTTTCAGCGGCGCGGCGACTGGTCAACGGGCCGCTGATGGTTTCGCCGTTGCGCAGCAGGTACCAGCAGGCCAGCAGGCCTTGTTGGCGCAGACTGCCGGGTACCGCGCTGCCGACAACGGACATGATCTGGATCGGGGCCATGATGGATCTCCTCTCGAACATGGCTCCACCTTACGCAGATGCCCTCAGGGTTAGAAATCAATGTCCTCGATAGTGGTCATTGCTTTTATCAACGATGGCGCCTACCAGCGCGGTGGACCGTAGTACACCGGCGGTGGGCCGTAGTAGCGACGGTACACCGGTGGCGGTGCCGGTACGTAGCGTTCGACCACGTAAGGCTGGTAGTAGACCGGTGGTGGTGGCGCCTGCACGTAGACCGGGGGCGGTGGATAGTAGGCCGGTGGTTGCTGGACATAGACGGTACGCGGAGCACTGGAGACGGCCGCCCCGAAAATCGCACCGGCCACGGCAGCACCGACGACCGGCCCCGGGCCGTACCAGCCGCCACCGTGGGCGGATGCCTGCCCGCTGACGGCCAGTGCGCCGACCAGCAGGGCGATTCCGGGGATGAAACGGTTCATGGTCGATCCTCACAAGACAACCCCACGTTCGGGGCTCGATTACTATGACCCCATCTTTGCGCAACTGCTGCCAGGGCAAGGGTAAAGGTTGTGTAAGGGGCGACCGGCGGCAGGGTCTGCTACGCTGGCGCAATCGTTTCAGCCATGACAGAGGATCCGCGATGAGCCATTCACCGAGCCGGGACACGGTGCTGTGCATCTCCCTGGCCGGGCGCCCCGGAACGTTCGGCGTGCGCTTTCACAACCATCTCTACCGCCAGCTCGGGCTGGATTACTACTACAAGGCCATGACCACCCAAGACCTGCCTGCTGCCGTTGCCGGCATCCGTGCACTGGGCATTCGTGGCTGCGGCGTGTCGATGCCGTACAAGGAGGCTTGCCTGGCGCTGGTGGACGAGGTCGATCCGTCCGCCGCGGCCATCGCCTCGGCGAACACGCTGGTCAACACCGACGGCCATCTAAAGGCCTACAACACCGACTACCTGGCGGTGCGCCAACTGCTGGCCCGACACCAGGTCGATCCATCCACCGCGTTCGCCCTGCGTGGCAGTGGCGGCATGGCCAAGGCAGTGGCCAGTGCGTTGCGGGATGCAGGATTCCGTGACGGCACTATCGTTGCCCGCAACGAGCAGGCCGGGCGGCAGTTGGCGGATGTCTGCGGGTATCGATGGCTGCCGGAGCTGGGCGACCGGTGTCCGCCGATGCTGGTCAATGTCACACCGATCGGCATGGCCGGAGGGCCGGATGCCGAGCGACTGGCGTTTGCCGAAGCCGCCATCGAGGCGGCGCAGCGGGTGTTCGACGTAGTGGCCATGCCTGCGCGTACCCCGCTGATCCGCGCCGCCGAGGCGCTTGGCACGCCAGTGATCACCGGGCTCGATGTCATCGCCTTGCAGGCGCTGGAGCAGTTCGTGCTGTATACCGGGGTGCGGCCGACACCGGAGCAAATGCAAGCCGCCGTGGCGTTTGCCCGGGAAAGTTGACGCCAGACGTCCCTGTTACAGGGCGCCGTTAACGCGCCGTATCGCCGGCGTGCCGGCGATACGGCCGGGGCAGGTCACAGGATTCAGAACACTTTCCGGCCAGTCTCGTCCAACTGCTGGTCAACCAGCGCCCTGCCATGGGCCAGGGACACATGCTGGGCATTTTCCAGGTCGGCGAAGAACTTCATCGGCATCGAGATTCGCCGGCTGCAGTGGCCCGCAGGATCGGTGATCACGCAACCGGCCGCATAGGGCAGGGGCGAGTCGGGGTGAGGCATCACGCTGGCGGTGATGGTGTGGTCGCGGTATTCACAGTGAAGGGTTTGCATCGTCCTTACCTCGCTGTGGCTGGGAACAGGCGCTCCTTCTAGATACCACAGCGAGGGGCCGGGAGTTCCCGGCCCGACGAGCGCGACCGACGATCAGGCCTTGAGTTCGGTCGGCTGGATGATCTCGACCCAGTAGCCGTCCGGGTCCTTGACGAAAGCCAGGTGCTTCATGCGGCCATCGCTCAGGCGCTTCTGGAACGGCACGTCCAGGGCTTCGAAGCGGGCACAGGCGGCGACCACGTCGGGTACCGAGATGCAGATGTGCCCGAAGCCGCGTGGGTCGGTGTTGCCATCGTGGTAGGCGAACTCTGGGTCGTTTTCGGTGCCGTGGTTGTGGGTCAGCTCGAGCACGCCGGGGATCGACTTCATCCACTGGTGGCGTTCGGCGTCATCGGCCGGGATGGCTTTCTGGTCAACCAGGGCCAGGAAGTACAGGCTGAAAGCCGCTTCCGGGAAGTCACGCTTGTCCACCAGGCTGAAACCCAGCACGCGGGTGTAGAAGTCCAGGGACTTCTCGATGTCCTTGACCCGCAGCATGGTGTGGTTGAACACGAAGTGGGCGGTGGCGGTGTCCGGCTGGGCGGTGACGCCGGGCAGGGTTTGCAGATCGTGCAGGCTCATGGGTACTCCTGGATCAGGGCCTAAAACAGGCAGACCATGATACGGAAGTCCATCGCCAGCGCAAATGAAAGCGCCCCGCACGTGTGCGGGGCGCTGGAATTAGAGGCCCGCATGTGCGGGCGCGTGATGGGGTCGCTAGTCCTTTAGCTGGTTCGATACTGGGCCTGCGCATGTGAAAAAAGTGTGAAGCAGGTGTCGAGGTTTCATCACCGCACCCAACTTTCCACCGTCTGCGCCCCGTACTGTTCCTTCCAGGCTTTCAGCCCCCGATGGTTGCCGCCCTTGGTCTCGATCCGCTCGCCGGTATGCGGGTTCTGGTAGACCTTCACCACCCGTGGCCGACGCTGCTGCTTGATCGGCGCCGGGGCGCGGCTCGCGGCCTTCGGATCGAGGATGGCGATGATGTCGCGCAGGTTCTTGTCATAGCTTTTCATCAGGCCGACTAGTTTCTGCTCGAATTCGATTTCGCGTTTAAGGCCGGCATCCTTTTTCAGCGCTTCCAGTTGTGCCATCTGTTCCTTGAGCGCTTTTTCGGCAGCACGAAACTCTGCAAGTCTGGACACTGTCATCACTCCTGTAAGTCTGCCGTGGCGGGACGTGACGAACATGAAAACTGACTGAACGCCGGCCACGTGGATGGGTAAAGCTGTTCGCTAAGCGAGAGTGTAGTAGTCGCTTGCGAGTGGGTAAACTGCAAACTTTCAATCAATTAGCCGGGAACTTTGCCGGTTTTTTACGCGCTATTCGAAACCACCCTGGCAGCGGCGTTAGACCATGGTCCCATGGCGCAGGCTAGAGCCTTTGGCGGAAAATTATGGATGATGGTCGACATGTATTCGTTCATCGCGTAGTGCCGGTGCAGATGACTGCCCGGATGGTTTTTCGCCCTTCTTTTGGATGTTCCCTCGCATGTTTGCCCCTTTCCCCCTCGCCCCCGGGCGCCGAGTTGCCGGCCTGTTCTTCCTGTGTGCCGGTGTCAACGCCCAGGCCGCCGGTTTTCTTGAAGACAGCAGTGCCAAGGTCGAAGCACGCAATGTCTATTTCAACCGGGACTTCCGTGATGGCCACAGCAGTTCCAAACAGGGTGCGTCGAAACGCGAAGAATGGGCGCAGGGGTTTATTCTGAATGTCCAGTCCGGTTATACCCAGGGGCCGGTCGGCTTCGGGGTGGATGCCTTGGGCATGGTCGGTTTCAAACTCGACTCCAGCCCCGCCGACAGCAACAGCGGCCTGTTGCCGTCTTCCGGTCACGACCCGCGCCACTCTGCCGACCAGTACGCCAAGATGGGTGTCGCCGGCAAGGTGAAAGTGTCCAACACCGTGCTCAAGTACGGATCGATGATGCCGGACGTGCCGTTGCTCAAGTACAACGACGGCCGCCTGCTGCCGACCATGTTCCACGGTGCCTGGCTGACCTCCGAGGAGGTGCGCGACCTCAAGTTCACCCTGGCGCGCCTGAACCAGTACACCGCGCGGGACTCCACCGACCGCCAGGATATCCGCGTGCACTGCAAGAACAAGCGCTATGCCTGTGACATCGAGGCCGACCACTTCGACCTGGCCGGTGTCGACTACCGCGTCAACGAGCGTGTCAGCGCCCAGTACCAGGTTTCCAAGCTTGAGGACATCTACCGCCAGCACTTCCTCGGCCTGGTCGCCAACCAGCCACTGGAGGTCGGCACGCTGTCGGCCGACCTGCGCCTCATCAAGAGCGACGACATCGGCAACGCCCGCGCCGGGCATATCGACCACCGCGCCTTCAGCGGGATGCTCGGCTACAGCCTCGGTGGCCACAAACTCAGCGCCGGCTGGCAGCGCATGTACGGCGACAGCGCCATGCCGTACCTCGACGGCAGCAACCCGTACCTGGTCAACTATGCCCAGGTCAACGACTTCGCCGCCGCCCAGGAACGCTCCTGGCAGGTGCGCTACGACTACGACTTCAAGGCCCTGGGCGTGCCCGGCCTGACCTTCTTCACCCGCTATATCAACGGCGACAACGTCAAGGTTCCCGGCAGCAATGCCGAAGGCAAGGAATGGGAACGCGACAGCGAGCTGAAGTACCAGGTGCAGTCCGGCACCTTCAAGGACGTCAGCGTGCGCCTGCGCAACTCCACCTACCGCAGCAACTACGAGAAATGGGCGCGCGACATGGACGAGACCCGGGTCATCGTCAGCTACAACTTCTCGATCTTCTGAGCCGCTTTGCCAAAGGGCCGGTGGTCGGTCGACAATGACCACTGGCAACCAGGCAGGGCAGGCGATGAAACAGCTTCTACTGATCGGCATCGGGCCGGGCGATCCGCGCCAGGTCACCTATGAGGCGGTGGAGGCCCTGCGCCGCGCCACGGTGTTCTTCGTCCTCGACAAGGGGGCTGACAAGGACGAACTGGTGCGCCTGCGCCGGGTCATTATCGAGCGCTACCGGCCCGAGGGCGGCTACCGCCTGGTGCAGGTCGAGGACCCCCGTCGGGACGGTCAGGCGCCGGACTATGTCGGTGCCGTGCAGGACTGGCACGTCCAGCGCGCCGCGTTGTACGCCCGCCTGATCGAGGATGAACTGGGCGCCGCCGACACCGGTGCCTTCCTGCTGTGGGGCGAGCCCGGGTTGTACGACAGCACCCTGCGCATCCTCGACCTGGTGCGCGAGCGAGGCGTGGCGCTGGCCTTGCAGGTGATTCCCGGCATCAGCAGCATCCAGGCCCTGGCCGCCCGCCACCAGATCCCCCTCAACCGCATCGGCGAGCCGCTGACCGTGTTGCCGGGGCGACGCCTGGGCGAACAGGCGCGGATCGACAACGTGCTGGTGATGCTCGACGGCCAGTGCGCCTTTGCCGACCTGGACGACCCGCAATTGGAGATCTATTGGGGCGCCTACCTGGGCACGCCGGACGAGTTGCTGGTCAGCGGGCCGTTGCTGGCGGTGAAGGCACGCATCATCCAGTTGCGCGAGGAGGCGCGGCGGCGCAAGGGGTGGATCATGGATACCTATCTGTTGCGCAGGGAGGGGTAGTGGTGTCCATGCTGTAATTTCGTCGGGCCAACAAGGCGGACCAGGCATTGGTACAGGATTGATTGGCCCGAAACAGGTGCAGGAGCGGCCTTGCGTCGCGCGGGCGGCGCTCGATCTTGTAGGCGCTGCAACTCTATCGCCAGAAACCCAGCAGACTCCGCCAACCCCCTCAAGGCCGCTGTGGCACCACGGAACTGCCAAAACTGTTACCCATGCGCGTCGAGGTCGCCGCCGGCGTCGCCAGCCCCATCTGGTTCGGCGCCCTGCGCTGCATCTGCCGCGCCGGATCCAGTTGCTCGCGCAGCCCCTTGGCGGCGCGCGGGTCAGTGCCTTGCAGCTGCTGGGTCAGGCAGTCATAAGCCAGTGCCCGTGATTGGCCGACCTGCACGTCGATACAGCCCTGGCCGTCCTTGGGCGGTTCGGCGTACGCCGGCAGGGCACAGGCCAGCAGCAGGGGCAGGGTGGTCAGGGGCAGGCGGGCCATGGCGGGTCTCCGGGCAATCGTTCTTCGGCGCAGTCTAGCCCCTGCAGGCCGCCGTCGGGGTGAAGCTTTGGTTGCCGCTGGCTGTCACCACAGCGTCATACACAGGCCCCAGGATGACGTTTCCCCGGCGACGGCGGCCAGCAAGGAGGCCCGGACAGCTGTGCGTGCATTGCTCGTGGCCGGCGTGCTGATGCTGGCCGGGTTGCTGGCGGCTCCCGGTCTGCGCGGCCAGCCGTTGCTGACCCTGGATATCCCGGCGCAGGCGCTGGACCGGGCGCTGGACAGCTTCGGCCAACAGAGTGGCCTGGCCGTGCTGGTCGACCAGGCCTTGCTCGCCGGTCAGCGCTCCAGCCCGGTCGTGGGCCGTTATCCGGCGCGCGAAGGCCTGCAGCGACTGCTGCAGGGCACCGGTCTGCAGGCGAGCTACAGCGGCGGCGGCTTCACCCTGCAACCGTTGCGCCTGCGCGGCACACCCGCGCGCGGTCGCGCCGGTGGCTTTTCACCGGGCAGTTATGCGCTGGCGCTGCAACACGCGGTCGAACGCGCCCTGTGCGCCTCGGAACTGACCCGGCCGGGCGCTTACCGGGCGGCCTTGCAGGTGTGGATCGATGTCAACGGCCAGCTGGTGCAGAGCCGCCTGCTGGCCTCGACCGGCGATTTCACCCGCGACGCAGCGCTCGTCGAGCGTCTGCGCACGGTGCGCCTGGAACAGGCGCCGCCGACATCCCTGGCGCAGCCGCTGACCCTGCTGCTGCGTCCGGAACCTATGGATTGCCCACTTTCGCAAGGAGCTGCGGCGGCATGAACAAACCTCGGGACAGTGCGCTGGTCAAGCTGTTTCTGACCTCCTACGACGCCTTCAGGGTACGCCTGAGGCGTCGACTCGGTTCTGATGACCTGGCCAACGACGTGCTGCAGGAAACCTACCTGCGGGTTGACCGCATGGACGCGACGCACGACCTGCAACGCCCTGGCGCCTACCTGTACCGCATGGCACTGAACGTCGCCGCCGACCGCCGCGAGGCCGACGCCCGGTTGCTCACCGGTGCCGAGATCGAGGCGTTGCTGCAGGTGGCCGAGGACCAGGACCCGGCGCGCATCGTCGGCGGCCAGCGCGAGATCCAGAACCTGCTGGGCGCCCTCTACGAACTGCCGGCCCGGCGCCGGCGGATCTTCATCGCCGCTCGCCTGGAGGAGGCGTCGCACCTGGAAATCTCCCAGCGCTTCGGCATCTCCACGCGCACGGTGGAAAAGGAACTCAAGGCGGCGCTGGGGCATTGCGCGATGCGCCTGGATAGAAAAGTGTTTCAGCGGTTCGGTCCCGGCGCGGGAAAACCGTCTTGAACGATAGTCGACCTCTTCATGTGAGCCCCATGTCCCAGATTCCGCCCGATCCCGACTTGCAGCGCCAGGCCCAGGACTGGCTGTTGCGGCTGACGTCCGGCCAGGCCACCCAGGCCGATGCCCGGGCCCTGCGCCAGTGGTGCGCGCGCAGCCCGGCGCATGCCCAGGCCTTTGCCCAAGCGCGCCAACTCTGGCATTTGCTCGGCCCTGCGGCACGGCAGGCGGGGCAGGGTGCGCCGTTGCTCGGTCGCCGGGCGTTGCTGGGTGGCGCGCTGGCGGCGTCGGTGGCGCTGGTGGTCTGGCGCGGCGGCCTGCTCGAGGCGGCCATGGCGCCAGCACCGGCGTTTGCCACCGAGGTCGGCGAGCAACAACGGGTGGAGCTGGCGCCGGGGATCAAGCTTGAGCTGAACGTGCGTACCCGGGTCAGCCGCGAACTTGAGGGTATCGCACTGCTGGCCGGCGAAATCGAGGTGCAGGCCGGCAAGCCCTTGCAGGTGCGGGCGCAGGATGGGGTGATCAGCACCGAGCAGGCCCGATTCAACGTGCGTGAGGACGATGAAGGTGTCTGCGTGACTTGCCTGGGGGGTGAGTTGCGCGTGGCCTTCCAGGGGCGCGTCGAGGCGCTGCCGGCGGGCCGTCAGTTGCGCTATGGCGCCCAAGGCATCGGTGTGCCCGAGCCGTTCGATCCGGGCCAGGTGATGGCCTGGCGCGAGCGCATGCTGGTATTTCGCGATGCGCCATTGGCCCGGGTGATCGATGAGATCAACCGCTACCGTCCTGGTCGCCTGGTGTTGCTCAACCCCACGCTAGGGCGCCGACGGGTGCAGGCGCGGTTCAGTTTCGACCAGTTGCGCCAGGCCGCCGAACTGATCCGTGTCGCCTATGGTGCCCGCTGTCTGGAGCTGCCGGGCGGCGTGGTGCTGGTCAGTTGAACGGCCCCAATACCTGGCGATAACGCTCCTCGCCCTGAGGGCCGCGGCGGGTAAGTCGCACCTCGAGACCAATGGGGTTGTCGTTGGCCTCGCTGGCCGGTGCGCGCCAGCCGCCCTTGGCTTGCCAGCTGCGCAGGTCGAAGGCGCTTACGTTATCCAGCACCGCCACCGCGGCCTTGGGCGCGGGCAGCGCAAAGCGCTCGCGCAGCGGCGCGGCGGCGCGATACAAGGTGCCGCCACGCACGTACCAGCGCACCCGTTGCAGACCGCTGCCAGAGACGGCGCCGGAGCGCACCAGCTCAAGCCGGTCGGCACGGGCGCGCACCGCGGGCAGCAACGGCTTGCCAGGCGGTTCGCGGCCGGGCAGGGTCGGCTCGACCAGCTCGACGGTGGCGCGCAGGGCCAGGTCGCGTTCCAGTTGCTGGAACACCCTCAGGATCGCCTGTTGGTCTTCGCTGGCCTCACGCACATGCCGGTCGGCGCGGCTGACGCTGTCCAGCCCGCGCCAGGCGATCAGGCTGACCACCGCCATCAGCAGGATGGCGATCATCACTTCGATCAGGGTGAAGCCCGCCTGCCGGTTCATGGCTGGCTGACCCGCACCTGGCCGGCGGCGTTGCGCGCCAGCTCCACCCGCAGCGCGCCGCTGCGCAGGCGCAGGGTCAGTGGCGTGCCGATCCACTCGCCATCGAGCCATACCGCGCCGCGGGGCTCGCTTTGCACCTTGACCGCCTCGGCCTGCCAGCTGCGCGGCTTGAGTGGGCCGTCAGCAAGTATCTGGCCGTCGGCGCGGATGAAGCGGTAGCCGTCGCGGTCGCTGTGCCAGCGCAGCGGCTGGCCATCGGCCTGGGCTTCGCTCTGCGCCAATTCCAGCAGGCGCGCAAGGCGCTCGGCGTCGGCGCGCAGGTGCTTGCCCGGGTCGGGGCGGATGTTCAGGCTGATGGCGGCGCTGGCGATACCGACGATCACCAGCACCACCATCAGTTCGATCAGGGTGAAACCACGTTGTCCGTTCACGGGGCGCTCCTTGTCCTGCCAGGTAGCTTGCCCGTGCAAGATGATCGCCGTGTGAAACAAAACCGTGAGAATCGCCCGGTATGCTCGGGCACAGGCACACAAGGAGCGCGTGACCATGCGTATTGTCCATCCCAACCTTTCCCTCGGCCCATTGTTGCAGGGGCTGGGGTTGCTGGCCCTGATCGCCGGCCTTGTGACCTGGACCAGCCTGTTGCTGCAGCCCGCGCCGGGCGTAGCCTCGCTGCAGCCTGCCGAGGCCCTGACACCCAGTGAAACACCGGCCGGGCGTTGGTTCGCCGACCTGCCGTTGCAGGCGCAGATCCAGGTCAGTGGGGTGATGGCCGGCAGCCAGGGCGCGGTGGCCATCGTCAGCATCGACGGCGGCCCGGCGCGTGCCGTGCGCAGTGGCGAGGAACTGGCCCGCGGCGTGCGCCTGGTGGCCATCGAAGGCCGCGGCCTGGTGATCGAGCGCGGCGGCCAGCGCAGCCGCGTCGAGGTGCCGGTATTGGCGCAGGCGTCGTTCTGGGGGCAGGCGCCTCAGCCTTCGGCGAACTGACGCAGGCGCTCGCCGTCGAGGCGGTAGCGGATCCACTCGTCCTGCGGCTCGGCGCCCAGCGAGCGGTAGAAACCGATGGCCGGCTCGTTCCAATCCAGCACGCTCCATTCCAGGCGACCGCAGCCATTCTCCACCGCCTCGCGGGCGATATGCCGCAGCAGCTTGCGCCCGGCACCGTCGCCGCGCTGCTGAGGCGTGACGTAGAGATCCTCGAGGTAGATGCCGTTGCGCCCCAGCCAGGTGGAGTAGCTGTAGAAGTAGACGGCGAAACCGATGGCCTGGCCGTCGCGCTCGCAGACCAGACTGCGCACCGTGCTGCTCGCGTCGAACAGGCTGTGCTCAATGTCGGCGAGGGTCGCCACGACTTCGTGGCGGGCGCGCTCGTAGTCGGCCAGTTCGGTGATGAAGGCCAGGATCTGGGCGGCGTCGCCGCGAACTGCGGGGCGGATGGTCACGGGCATGGTGGGCTTCCTTGTGATCGGTTGGGTACAAAGGTGATCGGTAGTGTCAGGGAAAACGAAGTGAGGCCGCCAGGTGCCTGGCGGATGATTTGCCGCGCCGATGATGTAGAAGCGGTCAGCAAACATGCATATGAATGGAACAGAAATTTGTATCTGCTCAATTTCGCGCAACTGTACCGGTCATTTCCCCCAGCCCTCCGCTACTGTGGCCTTTCGATAATCAGAAAAGCCGGAAACCGCCGTCATGCTTGCCTCGCTCGATCTGCTCAGTGCGTTCGTCCTGTTCGCCTTCGTCTCTTCCATCACCCCCGGCCCGAACAACACCATGCTGCTGGCCTCGGGGGTCAACTTCGGCGTGCGCCGCACCATTCCCCACGCGTTGGGCATCAGTGTCGGTTTCATGGTGATGGTGCTGGCGGTCGGCCTTGGGCTGGGCGAGGTGTTCAAGGCCTGGCCGGCGCTGTACAGCATCCTGCGCTACGCAGGTGCGGCGTACCTGTTGTACCTGGCCTGGAAGATCGCCACGTCCGGTCCGATGTCCGGCGACAGTGGCGGCAGCCGCAAGCCGCTCGGGTTCTGGGGCGCCGCTGCGTTCCAATGGGTCAACCCGAAGGCCTGGGTGATGGCGGTCGGAGCGATCACCACCTATACGCCGGCCCAGGGCTACGTGTTCAACGTGATTGTCATTGCCGCCGTGTTCGCCCTGGTGAACCTGCCGAGCGTCGGTATCTGGGTGATGTTCGGCAGCGCCTTGCGCAACCTGCTGCGCAATCCGCGCGCGGTGGTGCTGTTCAATGTCCTGATGGCCGTGCTGCTGGTGATTTCACTGTATCCGCTGCTGTTTGTAGAATCGGCGTTTTCCTAGAGCCGATGAGTGCCGTCGATGGAGTTGATTCCCTGGTCCCATGAATGCGCCGAAGGCTTTACCCTGCGTGGATGGCGAACCCCCGCCAGCGGCAAGCCGCTGCTGCACTTTTTGCATGGCAACGGTTTCTGCAGCCTGGTTTACCAACCTATGCTCATGCGCCTGGGTGAACACTTCGACCTGTGGTTGAGCGATGTGCAAGGCCATGGCGACAGTGATCACGGCGGCGCCTTTTGCGGTTGGAATCGCAGCGCGGCGCTGGCGGTAGAGGCGTTCGAGACCGAGCGCGGCGAGTATGGAGATGTTCCACGTTACGCCCTGGGCCACAGTTTCGGCGGCGTGCTCACTGGCCTGATCCTGGCCAGCGAGCCGCAGTTGTTCCAACGCGCCGTGTTGCTCGACCCGGTGCTGTTCAGCCGACGCATGATCGGAGTGATGGGCGCCGCCGCCATGGTCGGCCTGCACCGGCGCCACGCTCTGGCGCGCAAGGCCGCCACCCGCCGTAGCCACTGGCCCGATCGTGAGTCGGCGCAGGCCTCGCTGCAAGGGCGCGGGATCTTCAAGGGCTGGACCGATGCCGCCCTGCAGGCCTACGTGGAGCACGCCATCGGGGATTGTGGCGAAGGCGTGGTGCTCAAGTGCCGGCCCAGCCGCGAGGTGGAGATCTTCAGTTCGTTCCCCGAACGCATGTGGCAGCACCTGGGCCGTATCCAGACGCCGACGCGGATCCTGTACGGCGAGCAGACCTATCCGTTCGTGCCGCACTCGGTACAGCGCCTGGCGGGGCTCAATGCCCAGGTGAGCGGGCAGCAGGTGGCGGGCGGGCACTGCTTCATGCAGGAAGATCCGTCGATAGCCGCGGAGCAGGTGCTGGCGTTCCTGCAGGATTGAAGGCATTCCACAGCCAACGCAATCCCCTGAGCGGCCTTACCGAGGCGTCGGACCGGTCGGAAAGGGCCGCGAAGCGGCCCCAGGGCTTCAGCGTTGACGCATCAATCGCTGGGGCTGCTGCGCAGCCCATCCGAACGGTCCGACGCCTCGGCAAGGCCGCTCACAGGTTCCGCACGCAGGATTAGCGTTGATTGATCTGCTGTCCATTTCACGACGATTGCTTGCCGATTCACGAGCGAACGACAATCACAGTTTCCGTACCCTGGCGCTCCCCCCATCGGATGGAGCCCAGCATGAACCAGGCGGTCAGCCCAGATCCCCAGCACACCTTCGAACAAACCCAGATCCGGCGCCGCCAGCGCCTGCTGCGCTTCGGCCTGGCCGGGGGCGTAGGTCTGCTGTTGGCGGCCTATGGCGGCTACTGGTGGCTCGATGGTCGTTTCCTGGAGCAGACCGACGACGCCTACGTGCGCGCCGACTGGGCACCGATCAGCGCTCGGGTCAGTGGTTATGTGGCTGAGGTGGCGGTGGCGGAAAACGCCGCGGTCAAGACCGGCGACCTGCTGGTGCGCCTGGACGAACGGGACTTTCGCGATCGCCTGCGCAAGGCCGAGGCGCACCTGGCGGTGAGCGAGGCGGCGTTGCAGGTGCAGCGCATGCGCCTGCGCGCCTTCGCTGCCGAGCAGGACGAGCAGGCCCATGCCATCGCCCGTGCCGACGCCGAGCGTGGTGGCAGTCGCGGCGAGGCGCAGCGGGCCGAGGCCGACTGGCAGCGCTACCAGCACCTGGCGCAATGGCAGGCGGCCAGCGTGCAGCGCATGGAGCAGGCCCGCGCTACTCGTATCCAGGCCCAGGCCATGCAGCGCGCGGCCGACGCCGAACTGGCGCGCCAGCATGCACGCAAGGCGATGCTGGAGCAGCAGGGCAAGCAACTGGAGGCTGAGTTGCTGCAACGCCAGGCCGACCTCGACCAGGCCCGCGCCGAGGCTGACCTGGCCCGCAGCGCCCTGGCCGACACCGAGATCCGTGCGCCGTTCGACGGCGTGGTCGGCCAGCGCAAGGTACGCCAGCAGCAGTACGTCACCCCCGGCCTGCCGCTGCTGGCGGTGGTGCCGGTGGCACAGGCGTACGTGGTGGCCAACTTCAAGGAAACCCAGTTGGCGCAGATGCGTCCCGGCCAGCCGGTGACCCTTGAGGTGGACACCTTCGGCCAGCACTGGCGCGGTACGGTGGACAGCGTCTCCCCGGGTTCCGGCGCGGTGTTCGCGCTGCTGCCGCCGGACAACGCCACCGGCAACTTCACCAAGATCGTCCAGCGCTTTCCAGTCCGTATCCACCTCGACCCGGCGGGTGACGACAGCCCACGGCTGCTGCCCGGCATGTCGGTGATCGCCACCGTCGACACCCGGCAGGCCCGCCATGAGCGCTGAAGAAAAGGTCTCCCTGCGCGCCTGGGTGGCGGTGATCGGCGGCCTGTTCGGCTGCTTCATGGCTGGCATGAACGTCCATGTCACCAGTGCCGCCCTGCCCGAGATCGAGGGCGCGCTGGGGGCCAGCTTCGAGGAGGGCTCGTGGATCTCCACCGCCTACCTGGTGGCCGAGATCAGCATGATCCCGCTGACCGCCTGGCTGGTGCAGGTGTTTTCCCTGCGCCGGGTGATGCTGGTGGGCTCGGCTGTGTTCCTGGTCAGCTCGGTGAGCTGCGCCATGGCCGGCAGCCTGGAGGCGATGATCAGCCTGCGGGTGATCCAGGGCGCCTCCGGTGCGGTGCTGATACCGCTGTCGATGCAATTGATCATCACCGAGCTGCCGGCCAGCCGCCTGGCGCTGGGCATGGCGCTGTTCAGCCTGTCCAACAGCGTGGCCCAGGCTGCCGGGCCGTCGATCGGCGGCTGGCTCACCGACATGTACTCCTGGCGCTGGATCTTCCTGCTGCAGTTGCCGCCGGGCGTGGCCCTGCTGGCGGCGGTGGCCTGGTCGATCAAGGGTCAGGCCGGGGATCGCAGTGCCTTGCGCCAGGCCGACTGGCTGGGCATCGCCGCCATGGCGCTGGGGCTGGGTGCGTTGCAAGTGGTGCTGGAGGAGGGGGGGCGCAAGGACTGGTTCGAGTCGCGCTTCATCGTCGGTTTCAGCCTCGTCGCGATGATCGCCCTGGCGTTGTTCATCCAGCGCCAACTGTGGGGCACACGGCCGTTCATCAACCTGCGCCTGCTGGGCAGCTACAATTTCGGTGTATCGAGCCTGGCCATGGCGGTGTTCGGCGCAGCCACTTTCGGCCTGGTGTTCCTGGTGCCCAACTACCTGTCGCTGGTGCAGGGCTACAGCGCCAGCGAGATCGGCAAGAGCCTGATCGCCTACGGCATGGTCCAACTGCTGCTGGCGCCGTTGCTGCCCCGGCTGATGCGCTGGCTCAATGCCAAGCTGCTGGTGGCCAGCGGCTTCGCCATCATGGCCCTGGGTTGTTGGCTGGGCTCGACGCTGACGGTGGACTCGGGCAGCAACGTGATCATCCCTTCGACTGTGGTGCGCGGCATCGGCCAGCCGTTAATCATGGTGGCGCTGTCGGTGCTGGCAGTGAAGGGCCTGGACAAGGCCCAGGCCGGCTCGGCCTCGGCGCTGATCTCGATGCTGCGCAACCTGGGTGGCGCTTTGGGCACGGCGTTGCTGACGCAACTGGTGTCGCAGCGCGAGCGTTTTCATTCGGTGCGGGTGGGCGAAGGGCTGACGCTGTTCGACGGCGCGCTGCAGCAGCGCCTGCCCGATGGCATGGTCGATCCGCAGTCGCCACAGGTGATGCAGACCCTGGCGCTGATCGACCAGAGCGTGCGCGAGCAGGCCTACCTGATGGCCTATTCGGATGCGTTCTATCTGTCGTGCGTGGCGTTGCTCGGTTGCGCGCTGGCGTCCCTGCTGCTGCGCAGTCGCTAGCCATCACGGCTGGCGTTCGGCCACGGCGCGCAGGGTCTTCAGGGTAACCATCGGCGCATCCACCACGAAGCGATTGGCCAGCCAGCCCGGCACATCGCCGGCCGGGTCGGCGCGTAGTTGGTAGGTGACCTCGGTCTCGCGCTCGCCCAGCGGACGCATGACCCATTCGCCGCTGAGCCGGCGCACCCGGATCAGCCCGGGCGCAGCCGGCACCCGTCCGGGCTCGGCGCTCAGGTGACGGACCAAGGTGTCGCTGTCGAGGCGCTCGGTGCGCACCTTGAGCACCATGTCGCGGGGCTTGGCCGGCCAGGGCAGGGCGGTGGTGAGGTAGACCCAGGTGGTGTCGCCGTCCACCTCCAGCAGGCGCATGTCGGCGCAGGCGTACAGCCATTTACAGGCCACCCGCAGGTTCTCCTGCAGGTCGGTGAGGGTGCGCAGGCTGGCCTTGATCCGGGTGATGCCGCGGAACTGCTGGTAGGCCGAACCCTCAACGCTGCTCAGGTAGACATCGATGCCGTCTTCCTGGTGGGCGAGTTGCCAGTCGTCTGCCCACGGCAAGGTGCCCGGCAGCAGGAGCAGCAGGACAAACAGAGGGCGCAGGAGGGGCATGGCGGGGACGCCGAAGGAGGAAGGTCCGATCAGTATGGATCAAGACCGGCAGGAGCGGGCGTGCCCGCTCCTGCATTGCATCAACGCTGCGGATTGAGCGTCAGGTGCACGTGACGGTTGACGTCCTTGTACAGCAGGTAGCTGAACGGGCCTGGGCCGCCGGAATAGCAGGCCTGCGGGCAGAAGGCGCGCAGCCACATGAAGTCGCCGGCCTCGACCTCGACCCAGTCCTGGTTCAGGCGGTACACCGCCTTGCCTTCCAGCACGTACAGGCCGTGTTCCATGACATGGGTCTCGGCGAACGGAATCACCCCGCCCGGCTGGAAGGTCACGATGTTCACGTGCATGTCGTGGCGCATGTCGGCCATGTCGACGAAGCGGGTGGTGACCCAGCGGCCTTCGGTGCCAGGCATCTCGATGACGGTGGCGTTGTCGCGGTGGGTGACGAACGACTCGGGAACCGGTAGGCCCTCGACCTTCTGGTAGTGCTTGCGCAGCCAGTGGAAGGTGACATTGGCCTTGCTGTTGTTGCGCAGGCTCCAGTCGGCGCCCGGGGCCAGGAACGCGTAGCCGCCCGGCACCAGGGTGTGGTGCTTGCCTTCGACGGTAATGTCGATTTCACCCTCGACCACGAACAGCACCGCTTCGGCGTTCGGGTCCAGCTCAGGACGCTCGCTGCCGCCTTCGGGGGCCACTTCGACGATGTACTGGGAGAAGGTTTCAGCGAAACCGGTCAGCGGGCGGGCGATGACCCACATGCGCATCTTGTCCCAGAACGGCAGGTGGCTGGTGACGATGTCACGCATCACGCCCTTGGGGATGACGGCATAGGCTTCGGTGAACATGGCACGGTCAGTCAGCAGCTCGGTCTGAGCCGGGTGCCCACCGTGGGGGGCGAAGTAGGAAGGTTTCGACATGAACGGTCTCGACTTGTTGTTCTTTCCCCATGCCTTGGACCACACCGGCCGGTGCGTGCAGGGGATGCACCGACAGCATAGGGGCGGGCCGGCGCCATCTACAAATTAAATGTTGGAATACCCGGTATCCAGTTGCTGAATGTCATGACAGCATTCTCATGGCGCCGGTGTAGGAAGTTTCCCAGGGTTTACGGCCATGACATTTTTTTCACATCGCCTTGCTAGCATCGCCAGCACTTCCACGGAGCTGAATCGATGATACCTGTCCTGCGCAAACGTGCTGTTCGCCTCGCCCTGGCCGGTACCGGAGGGCTGCTGGCCTGTACCCTGGGTTTTTTCGGCTGGCAGTCCTTCTACCCGGTGCAGGCCGCCGAGGGCTGGGACGTTCAGGTGCTGCACAATTCGGTGACCCGGGCCGCCTCGTTGCTGCCCCAGGCCGACGGCAGCTTGCTGGTCAGTCGCGAGCTCAACGGTGGCAAGGGCAGCATCATGCGCATCACTGCCGAGGGTGACCGGATGGTGGTGCTCGATGGCCTGTCCAAGCCCGACGGTATGGTTGCTGTCGAGGGTGGATGGGCGTTCAGCCAGGAGGTAGGCGGGGCTCCGGTCAGCCTGTCGCGCGATGGCAGGGTCAGCCAGCTGTTCTCGGGCAACAATGTGCAGGGGTTGTATAACGATGGTCAGCATCTTTATGCCATTGAGGACCGCAAGGGTGATGGCCGATTGATGCGATACGACTGGCGCAGCGGTGAGGTCGATGTGCTGCGTGCGGGGTTGACCGAGACCGAAGGGCTGACCCGTTGTACCGATGGACGGTTGCTGTATACCGAGAAGGCTACCGGCAAGATTCGTGCGTTCAATGCCGAAGGCGCTGATCCGGTGGTGGTTGAGGGGCTGCGTAACCCGACGTTCCTGCTTTGCGATCAGCGTGGATTGTGGATCAGCGAGGATTCCACTCATCGGGCGCGGTTGGTGCGGATTGATGGTGATGGTGCTCGGCATACGATTCTCAGCTATCTGAAGGCGCCTCAGGCTATTGTTCCGGATGGCAAGGGGGGGTATTTGCTGGCTGAAGGAGGACGGGATCGGGTGTTGCGGTTGACGCCGCCGGTCGAGGCCAGTACGGCTCAGGTCGACGCGTTGCCTCGGGGGCCTGAGGCCTGATCTGGCGTTGTTGTTGTTGTTGTTGTTGTTGTTGTTGTTGTTGGGTGGTTTTGATAGTTGTATGCGCATTCATTTGCGATGTTGACGCTTATTCACCTTTCCGCCCTTACGGCGGGTTACTTAATGAGATGGTCACCCCGGCACCCTGCGAGGCGTACGCTTTC
>NZ_JBLIYX010000023.1:0-65187 GCF_057480955.1 Pseudomonas sp. P65(2024) | reverse complement strand
GACCGCGCTGCAGGGCCCATCCTGGGCCCCAGCGCTTGACGGGCATCCATGCCCGTCACCTCCCTCCGCAAGTCCTGCGTTCGGCCTCCTGAAGTCGCGCAAGTTACGGGCGGCGCCTGAACTGGCGCAGCTGTCGCTAGTTTGAACTTAATTAATCTCTAGATCGCATCGCGGGGCAAGCCCGCTCCCACGCGATAGTCGTCGTTATATAGATCTCTGTATGAGCGGGCTTGCCCCGCGAAAGGGCCGGAACAGCCAATATATAACTAATTATCAAAAACTAACTTCGCATCTCCTGCTCTTGCTCTTGCTTCTAAGCGCGCGATAGTTCAGGCACCGCCAATTGCGACTTCAGGAGGCTGAGCGGAGTTCTTGCGGAGGGAGGTGACGGCCATGGATGGCCGTCAAGCGCTGCGCCCCAGGATGGGGCGTTCAGTGCGGTCCTCCCGGGAGCAAGAACGGAGCGAGGGAACCCCGGAGCGAAGCGCAGGGGCCGGATGAACGGAGCGGAACGGTTTTGCCTACTTTTCCCACGAGAAAAGTAGGCCGCCGTAAAGGCGGAAAGGTGACTAAATGTCGATATCTCCTACGAATGTGCATGCAAAAACCAAAACAATCACCAAGGAGCCAGAGCCGGAGCCCTACCCCAAAGCCCTCTCCACAGCCCCCACCACCAAACTCTCCATCAACCCAACCCCCTCAACCTCACCCAGCCCCTTCCCCCGCAACATCCCAGGCAGCTGATTCAACAGCGTAGCCAGCACATGCCCGCTAGCCGCCAGTGCCTGCGCCCCCAACCGCGCCTGCGGCGCGATCAACCGTAAAAGCCCGGTTTCATAGCGCTCCCGCAAGCCCGCCAGGCGCACCTGCTGCTCCCCGGTGAGGCAGCAGAAATCCCGCTCGGCCAGGCGAAACTGCAACGGCCGCTCCCCATGCAACTGCCAGTGCGCGGCAATCAGGCAGGCCAGCACCGGCCGCCCTTGGGCCCGCGCCCGACGGCCCAGGTCCAGGGTGGCCTGCAACTCCTCGTACAGTTCTTCGATCAGGTCGTACAAGAGGTCCTGCTTGCTGGGAAAATGGTGATAAAGCGAGCCCGCGGTCAAGCCCACGTGCGCCGCCAGCTCACGCATGCTGACCTGGCCGAAGCCTTTCTCGGCGAACAGGGCCATGGCCCGGTCACGCCGCTCCTCGAAATTGGCGCAGCGCAGCGCCGCGTTGACCGGGGGCATGGCGCGACTCCGTCAGTAGGTGAAGAAGCCACGACCGCTCTTGCGCCCCAGGTAGCCGGCGGCAACCATCTCCTTGAGCAGCGGAGCGGGGCGGTACTTGCTGTCGTTGAAGCCCTCGTGGAAGGCCTCCATGATCGCCAGCAAGGTGTCCAGGCCCACCAGGTCGGCCAGGGCCAGCGGACCGATCGGCTGGTTGCAGCCCAGGCGCATGCCGGTGTCGATGTCCTCGGCGCTGGCCAGGCCTTCCTGGAATACGAAGATCGCCTCGTTGATCATCGGCACCAGGATCCGGTTGACCACGAAGCCTGGGCGGTTGCCGGCGGTGATCGGCGTCTTGCCGAGCTTCTCGGTGACCAGCAGCGCCTGGGCGTAGGTCGCATCGCTGGTCTGCAGGCCGCGGATGATCTCGACCAGCGCCATCATCGGCACCGGGTTGAAGAAGTGCACGCCGATGAAACGCTGCGGCTGTTCGATACTGGCCGCCAGCTGGGTGACCGACAGCGACGAGGTGTTGGTGGCGATCAGGCACTCGGCGCCGACGTTGGCGGCCACCTGCTGCAGGATGCGCTGCTTGAGGGCAAGGTTCTCGGTGGCCGCTTCGATCACCAGCTGTGCGTCTGCCAGCTGGGCATAATCGGTGCTGGTGCGGATCCGGGCCTTGGCGGCGCTGGCCTTGTCGGCGTCGATGGTGCCCTTGCCGACCTGGCGCTCGAGGTTCTTGCCCAGGGTCGCCACGCCGCGCTCCAGCGCGGCGTCGGAGACGTCCACCAGCAGGACCTGGTAGCCGGCCAGGGCGCACACCTGGGCGATGCCGTTGCCCATGGTGCCGGCGCCGATCACGGCGATGTGTTCGATGTTCATGTTGCTGACTCCTTTCAGACGCGTTCGAAGACGACGGCGATGCCTTGGCCGCCGCCGATGCACATGGTGGCCAGGGCGTAGCGGCCCTGGACGCGATGCAGTTCATGGATGGCCTTGGTGGCGATGATCGCGCCGGTGGCGCCGACCGGGTGGCCGAGGGAGATGCCCGAGCCATTGGGGTTGACCTTCTCCGGGTCGAAGCCCAGGGCGCGGGCCACGGCGCAGGCCTGGGAGGCGAAGGCTTCGTTGGACTCGATCACGTCCAGGTCGGCGACCTTCAGGCCGGCTTTTTCCAGCACCTTCTGCGTGGCCGGGATCGGGCCCAGGCCCATCAGTGCCGGTTCCACACCGGCGTGGGCGTAGGCGACGATGCGCGCCAGCGGCTTGAGGCCCTGGCGGCGCACGGCGTCACCGGTGGCCAGGACCAGGCCGGCGGCGCCATCGTTGATACTGCTGGCGTTGCCGGCGGTGACGGTGCCGTCCTTCTTGAACACCGCCTTCATGGCCGCCAGCTGTTCGGCGCTGGCGTCGCCGCGCACGTTCTCGTCCACGGCGAATTGCACGGGGCCTTTGCGGGTCTTGATCTCGATCGGCACGATCTGGCCGTCGAAGCGGCCTTCGGAGATGGCCCGGGCGGCGCGGCGCTGGCTGGTCAGGGCGACCTCGTCCTGCATCTGGCGGCTGATGCCGTGGGCCGCCGCGACGTTCTCGGCGGTGATGCCCATGTGGAAGTGCTCGAACGGGTCCTGGAGGATCCCGACCATGTAGTCGATACCCTGCAGGTCACCCATGCGCGCGCCCCAGCGGGCCTGCGGCAGCAGGTAGGGGCCGCGGCTCATGGACTCGGCGCCGGCGGCCAGGGCGATGTCGCTGTCGCCCAGCAGCAGGCCCTGGGCGGCCGAGACGATGGCCTGCAGGCCCGAGCCGCACAGGCGGTTGACGCTGAAGGCCGGGGTTTCCTTGGGAATGCCGGCGTTCATCGCCGCGACCCGGCCCAGGTAGGCGTCGCGTGGTTCGGTGGGGATCACGTTGCCCATCACCACATGGCCGATCTGCTCGGCGGCGACGCCCGAGCGCTCGATGGCGGCACGGGTCACCTGGGTGGCGAGGTCGGCCAGGGGCAGGTCCTTGAGCGAACCGCCGAAGCTGCCGATGGCCGAACGTACCGCGCTGACGACGAAGATTTCTGTGCTGCTCATGGGGGGCTCCGTTTGCGAAGGCGTGGCGGGGTGGGAGTGGCTCTGCGAGAATGGCGGCCGCACCCTCCCGGGGTGGATCGAGTCTAGGCAAAGGCACTCAGGCGGCCTATGCCGGATCTGTTCAGTCAACCTGGCATTTTTTGCCACTCAGCATAGACAGCGGACTTCTGCCATGCGCGATAGCGATACGGTCGCGGTGTACTTCCTCAATGCCATGCTTCACGCCTTGCGTGAGCGGCCACAGGCGCGCGATGCCCATCTGCGGGCGGTGGGCATCGACCCGCAGGTGCTGTCCCAGCCGCTGGCGCGGGTACCGGCCAAGGCGTTCGCCCAACTGTGGCTGGCGCTGATCGACGAACTGCACGATGAGTTCTTCCGCCTCGACAGCCATGGCATGCCCCTGGGCAGCTTCGCCCTGATCTGCCGCGGGCTGATCCAGGAGCCGACCCTGGGCAAGGCGTTGCGTCAGTGCCTGGGCAGTTTCGCCCTGTTTTTGCGCGACCTGAACGGCAGTGTCACGGTGCGCGGTGCGCGCACCGTGATCAGCGTGCAATCGAACATCGCCGACCCGCTGACCCGGGTCTATGCCGAGGAAACCTACCTGGTCCTGGTGATCGGCCTGCTGTGCTGGCTGGCCGGTCGGCGCATCGCCATCGACCGCACCGAGCTGGCCCTGGGGCGCCCGGCGCAGGAGGATGACGCGCTGCTCTGGGGGCCGGACCTGCGCCTGGGCAGCGGACGCACCGAGGTGGAGTTCGACAGCGCCTGGCTGCGCTTGCCGGTGGTGCAGGACCTGACGGCGCTGAAGGGTTTTCTGCGCAGCGCGCCGCAAGGGCTGGTGATCCGCTTTCGCAACCAGAACGGCCTGGTGGCCGAGGTCTATCGTCACCTGCGCGCCCGCCACTACGGGCAGTGGCCGACGCTCAACGCCATGGCTGAACGGCAGCGGCTCAGCGCCAGCAGCTTTCGCCGCCAGCTGGAGCGAGAAGGGCGCTCGTACCAGCAGATCAAGGACGAGGTACGCCGGGCGATGGCCTTCGAACTCTTGCGCGAAGGCCACCTGAGCATCGCCGAGATCGCCGAGCACACCGGGTTCCAGGAACCCAGCGCGTTTCACCGGGCGTTCAAGAAGTGGACCGGGCAGAGTCCGGGCAGCTATCGGGCCAAGCGCGCCTCTTCGGCATGATGGGGCGTGCTTGGTCCGCTATCGCTAAAGCGGTTCGGGCCTGAACAACGGCTTCTTCATCACGCCCTTGATCCAGACCAGCGCGATCAGCGATACCACCGCCAGCACGATCCCTGCCGTACCGAAGACCTTCAGGTTCATCTCCGGGCTGGGCGAGGCATGCCAGATCGCATACAGCATCCCGCCGATGCCGAACAGCTGCGGCAGCGGATAGAGCGGGGTGCGAAATGGCCTCGCCCGATGCGGGTAGCGCAACCGCAGGGCGATCACGTCAAGGTGCACGATGATGTACGCCAGCAGCCAGGCCAGGGCGGCGGCCAGCAGCAGCAGGTTGATCGCGGCGGCGTCCTGGCCCATCAGCAGGATCGGCAGGCCGGTGATCGCCGCCACGAACAGCACGGCCACCCAGGGCGTGCGCGCCCGCGGACTGAGCTGCTTGAACTGGGGAAACGCCTGGCCATTGCAGGCCATGCCATAGAGCATGCGCGGAATGGCCGCGAGCGAGGTGTTGAGGGTGCTGCAGGTGGCGGTCACCGCGGCGATCACCAGGAACACCTCGCCGGTCTTGCCGAACACCGTGGTGGCGAACAGGTAATGAGGCAGGGCATCGCTGCTCAGGGCTTCGCGGGGCACCAGGAACAATGCACCCAGGCCGTACAGGCCAATGGTGGCGAAGATCACGGTCAGGCCGATGATCATCGAACGCGGAATGTTGCGTTCGGGCTTGCGGGTTTCCTCCACCAGCGAGCAGACGAACTCGGCGCCGACGAAGCCCCACACGGCCATGGCGGTCAGGGCCAGCACCCCGGCGCCCATCGGATTCCACTCGCCCTGCAGCAGCGTGGTGGTGACCCCTTCGGCATGACCTTCGCTGATCGCGGCGACGCCGAGGATCAGCAGCACGATCACCATGACCACGGCCATGGCGCTCTGCAGCTTGGCGAAGATGTCGATGCCCATCAGGTTCAGGCCGGTGAACAGCGCGAGCACGCCGAAGGCCACCGAGTATTGCGGGAACACCCCGGGGTAGACCTTGGCGACGATCAGGTCGAGCAACAGCAGTTCGGCCGACAGGGCGAACATGGCCACCACCACGTAGCCGGAGAAGGTCGCCAGGATCGCCGGGAAGTGCCCCAGCGCCACCTCGGTGTAACTCGACAGGCTGCCGGCACGGGGCACCAGCAGGGCCAGTTCGGAGAAGGAAAAGGCGTAGCTCAGGGCCAGCAGGTAGGCCAGCCCCAACGGCACGATGAAGCCCAGGCCGGCGGCACCGACCCCCTGCAGCATCATCACCATCACCCCTTGCGACACCACCAGGCCCACGGCCACCGCCAGCAGCGACCCCAGCCCCAGGACCCGGCGAAAACCGGCTTGATCGTGCTGCACGCTGGCAGGCACGGACGCACTTGCACTCATGACAGTTCCCCGCTCTTTGTTGTTGTAGTTGCGCCAGATACTGGGACAGGGTGCGGGGCGGGGAAATTAGTAAATATGTGGTTGCTAGGCAGGAAAAAGCTAGGCGCTCCTCCAGAGCCCGCCAGGCCTTATTTCAGAACGTCGCCTTGACCTGCAAGCCGAATATCAGCGCATTGTCGATGTCCTTCCCGGAAAACGCTCCCGGCTCGACGATGTACTGCACATCCGGGCGTAGGTTCAGCCAAGCGGTGGCCTGGTAGCCATAGCTCAGCTCGACCAGTTGCTCGGCGCTGTCGAGGTTCGGGAAGGGTTGCCCGGCATCGACGGCCGCCTCTTCCAGCACATCGCGGCTACGTGGGTTCGCTACCGCGCGGCCATACCCCAGGGCAACGGTATCCCGTGGCCGGCTTGCGAACGGCTGGTACAGCACCACGCCAGCGCCGTACCACCGGGTGAATGGCGAGGCGGCCTTGCTCGAGGCCGAGTACTGGCCGAAGGCATGCAGGCTGCGCCCGGGCGATGCCGGGTCGTTCCACACGGCCTGATCGACCAGCAGATAATGTCCGCCACGACCGGCGACTTCCTCGCTGCTGCCGATGCGCTTCACGTTCGAGCTGTCGTAGTAGTAACCGAGCTTGTATTCGCCCGGTAGTTCACCGCGCAGCTTGTACACCAGTTCCACCGGGACCACGGTGCCGGTGGTGTGCTTGGGTCCCAGGTGCCAGGCGCGGCTGGCATTGCCGTTGCTCTCGGGGTCGACATTGAACGCCGCCAGCCGCAGTTGCCAGTCGGGCGCGAGGTCATATTTCACCCGTATGCCGAGGTGGGCGTTGGGGTAGTTGGTCCAGCCGCTGCCGCCGGACATGTTCAGCGGGTGGCCACAGAATCCGGCGTTCATGAAGTTGCACAGGATGCCGCTGTCCAGCCCGCCGAGGTCGTTGCCCATGGCCATGTAGCCGAGCTTGAGGTTGAGCGCGGGCGACAGGTTGCGCTCGTAGCTCAGTTCGGTCAGGCGGGTGTAGAGACCGCCGTAGTTTTCCTGGATCGGCAGGCGGTTGCCTACCAGGTCGTCTGAAGCGCTGTTGCCACGGCGGTCGTTGATAGTCAGCTGGACCTTGCCGCCGTTGTCCAGGCCGTACAGCTTCGACAGGTCGAACTGCACGCCCAGCTTGAGGTTCTGCGAGTAGCGGGCCGAACGGTGCAGGCCACCATGGGCGTTGTAGGCGGTCTCGCCGCTGTAGTCGCCGGTGAAGGTGATGCCGTCTGCCGCGAGCTGGTGGCGCAGGCCGCCCCAGTCGCCGGTCAGGGTATTGTCGGCGGCGAATGCAGCAGTGCTGGCGAGGGCAAGAAGCAGGGTGGGCGTGAGGCGTGAAACGGATGACATTGCGGAGTCTCGGGTTGTCTGAAAGGGCCTCATCGCCGGCAAGCCGGCTCCCACACTGAGTGCATGGACCCTGTGGGAGCCGGCTTGCCGGCGATGCAGGCGACGCGATTACGGCAGGGCGTACGCCATCACGTAGTCGCCACGGTCGGTCGACTGGCGCGCGCCGCCGGCGGTGACCACCACGTACTGCTTGCCGGTTTTCGGCGACACATAGGTCATCGGGCCGCCCTGGCTGCCGACCGGCAGGCGGGCCTTCCAGATCTCGTTGCCGTTGCCGCTGTCGTAGGCGCGCAGGTAGAAGTCCTGGGTGCCGGCGATGAACACCAGGCCGCCCTGGGTGGACAGGGTGCCGCCCAAGGTCGGCAGGCCGATCTTGATCGGCAGGTGCATGCGGATGCCCAGAGGGCCGGTGTCCTCTACGGTGCCGACCGGCACCTGCCAGGCGATCTGCCGGGTCTTCATGTCGATGGCGGTGAGGGTGCCGAACGGCGGCGCCTGGCACGGAATACCGGCCACCGACAGGAAGCGGTTCTTGTTCACCGCGTACGGCGTGCCCTTGAGCGGCACCGCGCCCATGCCGGTGTTCAGCGCCTCGCCGCCGCCTGCCGCCGCGCCCTGGTTCTGCGACGGGATCATCTGGATCCACAGGCCCAAGCGCATGTCGTTGACGAAGATGAAGCCATGCACCGGGTCGGTGGAAATGCTGCCCCAGTTCATGCCGCCCAGCGAGCCGGGGAAGCTCAGCGACAGGTCGGTGCCCGGCGCGGTGTACAGGCCGTCGTAGCGCATCTTCTTGAAGTCGATGCGGCACAGCAGTTGGTCGTACGGGGTGGCGCCCCACATGTCCGATTCGGTCAGGGTCTGCGCGCCGATCTGCGGCATGCCCACCGACTTTGGCTGGGTCGGCGAGTACGGTTCGTTAGGGATGTTGCCCGGCTTGACCGGGACTTCGTCGACCTGGGTCAGCGGCTTGCCTGTGGCGCGGTCGAGCACGTAGATCTGCCCGGCCTTGGTGCCGATCACCACGGCGGGCACGGTGCTGCCGTCGTCTTTGGTGAAGTCGATCAGGCTCGGCTGCATTGGCAGGTCGAAGTCCCAGAGATCGTTATGCACGGTCTGGTACACCCACTTTTGGTTGCCCGTGGTGGCGTCCAGGGCCAGCACCGAGGCGCCGTAGGTGTGGTCAAGCTTGTTGCGCTCGACACCGTAGATATCGGTGGACGAGGAACCCATCGGCAGGAACAGGGTGTTCATCGCCGGGTCGTACGACATCGGCGCCCAACTGTTGGGGGTGCTGCGCACGTAGGTCCGGTCGCCTTGCGGGGCTTCGCGGTCCTGCGGGTTGCCCGGGTCGAAGGCCCAGCGCTGGGCACCGGTGATCACATCGAAGCCACGGATCACGCCGCCGGGCATGTCGGTCTGTACGTTGTCGGCGACGCGGCCGCCGACCACCACGGTGGTGCCGGCCATCAGCGGTGCCGAGGACAGCTGGTAGTACGAGTCCGGTACGTTGCCCAGGCCGGCCTTGAGGTCGACCTGGCCGTTGTCGCCGAAGCCTTCGCAGAATGCGCCGGTGTCGGCATCGACCGCGATCAGGCGGGCATCGATGGTGTTGGTCAGCAGGCGGCGCTGGCAGTTGGCGCCGGCCGGCACGCTGCTCACGCTGACCGGCGTGCTGTCAGGCTGGGTCGGCTGGGCGATCGGCGCGCTGGCGTCGAAGTAGGCCAGGCCGCGGCAGCGCTGCCAGACCTTGGACTGGGCGTTGATGGCGTTTTTCCACAGTTCCTTGCCGGTGTCGGCGTCGAGGGCGATCAGGTTGTTGTGCGGGGTGCAGATGAACACCTTGTCGCCTACCTGCAGTGGGGTGAGCTGGTCTTCGGCGCCGTTGCCGTCGCTGAGGGCGACGTCACCGGTGTGGTAGGTCCAGGCCACCTTGAGCTGGTCGACGTTGCCTCGGTTGATCTGGTCCAGCGCGGCGAAGCGGCTGCCGCCCTCGGTGTTGCCGTAGTGGGCCCAGTCCTTCTGCTGCTGGCCGGGTTCCACCGGCGTCTGGCCTGGGCCCTTGCCGGTGGGGGCGACGCTGGGATGGGCGACGAACATGTTGCCGGCGGCGATCACCAGCGCCACGCCCAGCAGGCCGGCGACGCCATAGGCGCCACGCGCCGGGCGTCGGACCAGTTGCGGATACACCAGCGCCACCACCAGGCCGATGGCGGCAAACATGAACAGCCGCGAGAACAACGGCCAGAACGCCAGCCCGGTGTCGGCCACGGCCCAGATCGCGGTGCCGGCGAGGAACAGCGCGTACAGCCAGGCGCCAGCGGGCTTGCGACGGGCGATGAGGATCCCGGCAATGGCCATGGCCAGGCCGCCGACCAGGAAGTACCAGGAACCGCCCAGGCCGGCCAGCTTGACGCCGCCGGCGGCCAGGAGCAGGCCGAGCAGGGCGATGACGACGCCCAGTCCGACCAGGATGAAGGTTGAGGCGCCGGAGGCGCGGGGTGAGTCTTTCATGCCAGGGATCTCGCAGGTGGAATGCGAGAAGTTTAAGCCCTTAGCAAGCTAATTAACAAGTTAGTACATTTTGATTTGTGGCCGATTGTCGCAATTAGAGCAGGCGATTAACCGTCCACGTGGGAGCGGGCTTGCCCCGCGATGAGGCCAGTCGCTACAACCAGGTTGGCTGGGGGACGCCATCGCGGGCCAAGCCCGCTCCCACGCAGCGCGCGCCAAAACCAGAATGAACTCAGGCCTGCAACCCTTCCATCAAACAGCGCAGCGCCCCCTTCACCCGCTCCGCCGCCGCTTGCGGATCGTCTTGGGCAATCACCCACATGCCGCTGTCGCCCATCGCGCCATTGATCAGGTGGGCCATGGCCACGGCGTCGAAGGCGCGCAGCCTGCCGGCCTGCTGCAACTCCACCAGCCCTTGGGCCATGGGCCCGATGTAGCTGGCTTCCTCCAGTTCGCGCAGCCGAGGGCCGAGCACCCCGGGGGCGTCTTGCAGCAGGATGCGGCGCAGGGCCGGCTCGTGCAGCAGGTCGTAGTAGTACAGGCAGGTGTCGATATAGCCCTCCCACGGGTCGTCATGAGTGGCGTAGCGGGCATCGATCGCCTGGTTGATCTCCTCGAGCAGGTGCTGCACCACAGCGGTGAACAGCCCAGCCTTGCCGCCAAAATGGTGGTGCAAGGCCCCGCGGGTGAGGTCGGCCTCGGCGCACAGTTCATCCATCACCACGGCGGCAAAGCCCTTTTCGGCGAACTGGTGGCGGGCGACGGCGATCAGCCGTTCGGTGGTGTCCGCGCTCATGGCGGCGCGGCTGCGGCGAGGGGTGGGCATGGAGGGCTCCGGGTAAAAAACGATGGCTGCAAATTAGCATACGTTGCGTATGTCAATAAATGGCATTAGCATACGCGGCGTATGTCAATTGGAGATGGCTACCGTGACTGCCCTCGCTTCACCCAAGAATGTTGCCTGGCTGGGCGAGCTGCCTGGCCTGTTGCGCCTGGCGCTGCCGCTGGTGCTGGGCCTGTCGGCGGCCGAACTGATCAGCCTGACCGATACCGTGCTGCTGGCCTCGCTGGGCACCGTGGTACTGGCCTGTGTCGCGCTGACCAGCAGCGCCGGGCTGATCTTCCATGCCGGGCTGTACGGCATGCTCGCCACCCTCAGCGTGCGCGTCGGCCATGCCCATGGCGCCGACGACCCCGGCGCCGTGGCACGCACGCTGCGTGCCGGGCTGGGTTATGGCCTGCTGGTGGGTATCCTCGGCTGCCTGGCGATGCTGGCCTGCCTGCCCTTGGTGCAATGGTTGGGCGTACCGCTGCCCGACGTGGCGCTGCTGACGCCGTACTGGCAGGCCATGGCGGTATTCCTGATCCCGTACTGCCTGGCGGTGGTGTTCAAGGACGTGCTGGAAGCCATCGGCCGGCCCTGGGTGGGCGTGCTGCTGGTGATGAGCGCGGTGTTGTTCAACATTCCGCTGAGCTATGGGCTGATCCACGGCCATTTCGGCTTGCCGGCGCTGGGCCTGCTGGGGGCGGGTATCGCCAGTGTGATCGCCGAATCGCTGGCGGTGCTGCTGGCCCTGGCTTACTGGCGCCTGGCGCCCTCGCTGGCGAGTTACCGTCAGGCTGCCCAAGGGGCACGATTGACCTGGCGCACGCTGTTGGGCGAGGGTTGGCCGCTGGGCCTGGGGTATCTTGCCGAGGCCGGCGCGGTGGTGATCGCTGCCTGGATGCTCGGCTGGCTGGGCAATGCGGCCCTGGCGGCCAACCAGGTGGTGCAGTCGATCGGCGCGCTGCTGTACATGCTGCCGCTGGGCATGGCGGCGGCGGTCAGCATCCGCATCAGCCAGGCCCAGGGCCGCGGCGAGACGGCACGCATCCGCGCCATCGGCAGCGCCACCTTTGCCAGCGTCACTGCCTGGATGCTGGTGGCCACCGTGCTGCTGGCGCTGTTCGGGCGCTCCATCGCCGAGGCCATGAGCGACGACCCGCAGGTAATCGCCATCGCCGTGCCGATGTTCGTGGTGGTCGCGGCCATGCAGGTGGCCGATGGTCTGCAGTCCACCGCGCTGGGCGCCTTGCGCGGCCTGCAGGACTATCGCTGGCCGGTGGGCGTGACCCTGGTCAGCTACTGGCTGCTGGCGCTGCCACTGAGCTACTGGCTGGCCTTGCACTCCTCGCTGGGCGCGGTGGGCGTCTGGGTCGGCTTCGCCTGCGGCCTGACCGTGGCGGCGGTGCTGCTGCCGTGGCGGTTCTATCGCCTGCAGGCAACGCCCGCCACGGCGGTACTGGCTCAGCCCTGATAGAACACCGCCAGCCATACCGTCGCCACGCCGGGCTCGGTCCATTCCACCCGGTGGCGGCAACCGGGCGGGATGCCCAGATGGTCGCCGGGGCGCAGCACGCGGGTATGTGGCTCGTGCTCCAGGCGCAGCCCGGCGCTGCCGCTGAGCACGACCACCCATTCGCCCTCGGCCTGGTCGTACCAGAACCCCGGCGGGCTGTACTGGCCGCTGGAGACGATACGCTCGATGCGCAGGCCCGGGCGCCGGAGCAGGTCGGTGAACTGCTCGTCGGCGTCGGGCGCGAGCGGCGGCAGGGCGCTGAACAGGTTGTCGGGCATGGGCGTCTCGCGTGGTTGATTCCAGTCGGTGATTGTAGGAAGGTTTTGGCCTTTGCCCCCTGGAAGATTGACGATGGACAAGCTGCTGGCTCTGAAGGTGTTCATGGCCACCGCCGAGGCCGGCGGCTTTTCCGCCGCCGCGCGCAGGCTCGGGGTGGCGACCTCCTCGGTGACCCGCCAGGTCGACGCCCTGGAACTCGAGCTGGGGGCCAGCCTGCTCAACCGCTCGACCCGCCAGGTCAGCCTGACCGAAGCCGGCGCCAGCTACTACCAGCGGGCCCGCGAGATTCTCGAGGCCCTGGCCGAGGCCGACGCCAGTGTCGCCGACCGCGGCGAAGAGCCGGTCGGCGTGTTGCGCCTGTGCCTGCCGGTGGAGTTCGGTCGCCGGGTCATCGCTCCGCACCTGGGCGCGTTCCTCGCCCGTTACCCGGCACTGGAGCTGGACATCGACCTGAGCGACCGCTTTGACGACCTGCTCGATGGCCGCTACGACCTGAGCATCCGCCTTGGCGAGCCGGCGCCCAGTGATGAACTGGTGTGTCGCCCGCTGGGGCGCTTCGAGCGCTGGTTGGTGGCCAGCCCGGCATACCTGCGCCAGCAGCCGGTGCTCAGCGAGCCGCAGCAACTGGCCGCGTGCGCCTGCCTGCGTTTTCGCTACGGCCAATCGGCGCGGCCGTGGCGGCTAAGCCTGGGCGAGCAGCGCCTGGAACTGGACGTCAGCGGCCCGTTGCGCAGCGCCAACGCCGACCTCTTGCGTGAGGCGGCCATTGCCGGCAGCGGCGTGGCGCTGCTGGCCGACTGGCTGGTGCGCGAGGATGTCGAGGCCGGGCGCCTGCAGCGGCTGTTCGCCGACTGGACGGTGAGCCCGGGGGCGGCCAGCGCCAGCATCAACGCCCTGTACCTGCCCAACCACCGTGGCTCGCGCCGGGTGATGGCGTTCGTCGCCTTCTGCGAGGGGTTGCTGGCTGGCTGATGCGTTGCGCGCCGCGCAAAGGCTCGTTGCGCGGGCGATGGATTCTCGGCGGGGCGGATGTCCGTCACCCTTCGCGCACATCCTTTCGCAAGCCGAGGTACCCTCGAATGAATCCCTCCCTCGCCGTCGCCCAGGCAACGGCCCCGGGCCTGAGCCGGGCCCTGGTGACGCTGCTGGCGTTCTGCTGCGGCGCCATCGTCGCCAACATCTACTACGCCCAGCCCATCGTCGGCCTGATCGCGCCGGACCTGGGGCTGTCCACCGAGCGGGCCAGCCTGATCGTGTCCCTGACCCAGATCGGCTATGCCCTGGGCTTGTTGTTCCTGGTGCCGCTGGCCGACCTGCTGGAGAACCGCTGGCTGATGATCGCCACGGCGGTGCTGGCCACCGGCAGCCTGTTGCTGGCCGGCACCAGTGGTCACGGGCAGGGCGAGGTGTTCCTGCTGTACGCGCTGCTGATCGGCTTCAGCTCGGTGGCGGTGCAGATGCTGATACCACTGGCGGCGCACCTGGCGCCGGAGCGCGAGCGTGGCCGGGTGGTCGGCAACATCATGGGTGGGTTGCTGCTGGGCATCCTGCTGGCGCGGCCGCTGGCGAGCCTGGTGGCCGATCACTTCGGCTGGCGCGCGGTGTTTGTCGGCGCCGCCGGGGTGATGGTGGCGATCATCCTGCTGCTGGCGTTGACCTTGCCGCGCCGGCTGCCGGAGCACAAGGCCAGTTATGCTGGGCTGATGGCTTCGTTGCTGGTGCTGTTGCGCCGCCATCCGACGTTGCGCCAGCGGGCGCTGTACCAGGCGCTGATGTTTGCGGCGTTCAGTCTGTATTGGACCGCAGTGCCGCTGGCGCTGGCCGGCGAGCACGGCCTGTCGCAGAGCCAGATCGCGCTGTTCGCCCTGGTGGGCGCGGTGGGCGCGGTGGCGGCGCCGCTGGCCGGGCGCCTGGCCGATGCCGGGCATGCGCGACGCGCTTCGCTGCTGGCGATGGCCCTGGCGCCGCTGGCGTTGCTGCTGGGCCTGAGCGCACCGGGCGCCAGCGTGATCGGCCTGGGGTTGACCGGGGTGCTGCTGGATTTCGCCGTGCAGATGAACATGGTCATCGGCCAGCGTGAGGTTTACGCGCTGGATCCGGCCAGCCGTGGCCGGCTCAATGCCCTGTACATGACCAGCATCTTCCTCGGCGGGGCGCTGGGCTCGGCACTGGCCAGCGGGGTGTACGCGCAGTACGGCTGGAGCGGCGTGGCGTTGCTGGGGGCGGGATTGCCGGCGGTTGCGCTGGGGGTGTTCCTGGTTGTTTCCCGGCGATGATCCCCGGGGCTTCTATCGTCCCAGCGGCAGGGCCACGCCGATCAGTGCGAACAGGCTCCCGCAACAGCGATTGAACCCCCGGCCACCCTTGGCCAGCCACGGGCGGATGCGAAACGCCAGACGTGCCAGCAGGTACTCCACCAGGCATTCGACACAGGCGAAGGTCGCCGCCATCGCCACGAACTGCACCAGCAGGCCACGCTGCGGGTCGATGAACTGGGGCAGGAACGCGCCATAGAACAGCAGCACCTTGGGGTTGGCCACAGCCGAAAGGCAGCCCTGGCGGAACAACCCGGCATTGCTCAGCGCCACACCGCCGCGCGGTTGTTCCAGGTGCAGCGCCGGTGTTCGCCACAGCTGGATCCCAAGCCAGACCAGGTAGGCCCCGCCGATCCACTTGAGCACCGTCAGCAACGAGGCCGAGGCCTGCAGCAGGGCGCTCAGGCCGAACATGGTCAGGGCGATCAGGAGACTGAAGCCCAGCACGCCGCCGAGGATGGTGAACAGCGTGCGGCGGGCGCCGTACAGCGCGCCATGGGTCAGGGCCAGCAGGCTGTTCGGACCTGGGGTCAGCGACAGTCCGATGCTGGCGAGCAGGTAGATGAGCCAGGTGTCGAGTGCCATGGGGGAGCCTTGTGGAAGTGCAGGGCGCCAGTGTAGGGCAGGGCAGTGGAAATACAGGGTAGTATCTGGTCATTGAATGGTTATATCTGGACATTCCTGAATGACACCCGACCTGCGTCTGCTGATCCTGCCTTTACCGGAGTTCGCCTTGCTGCCGTTCGGCGCGTTCCTCGACAAGCTGCGCTTCTCCGCCGACGACGAGGACTACAGCCGTCAGCGCTATTGCCGTTGGACCGTGCTCGGGCTGGACCGGGAGCCGGTGGTTTCCAGCAGCGCAGCGATTGTCCAGGTCGAGGCAACCCCTGCGCAGATCCGCTGGGGCGACTACGACCACCTGGTGCTGTTCGGCGGGCGCAACGCCAGTGCCACGGCGGCCTTGGCACCGCGCTACAAGGCCCTTTTGAAGCAGGCGAGCAAGGTCGGGGTGAAGCTGGTGTGTGTCGACAACGCGGCCTTCCTGTTGGCGGCCTGCGGCCTGCTGGACGGTCATCAGGTGGTGGTGCACTGGCGCCATGAAGCGGAGTTTCGCCTGGCCTTTCCCCGCGTGCGCCTGTTGACCGGGCAACTGTTCTGCTTCGACGGTGAGCGCATCACCTGTGCCGGCGGCACGGCGGCCATCGACCTGGCGGTGGAGCTGATCGCCCGCGCCAGTGGCCGTGCCCGGGCGCTGAAGGGCCTGGCCGACATGCTGGTGGACGAAAGCCGGGACAGCCAGCACGCCTTGCGTTCGCTGGAGGCCGGCGCCGGGCAGGCACGCCAGGTGCAGCGGGCCACGGCGCTGATGCGCCATCACCTGGCGACGCAGCTGCCGGTGGAGGTATTGGCGGCAGAACTGGGCATCAGCCGGCGCCAGCTCGACCGCCAGTTCCAGGCTTGTCATGGCATGAGCGCCAAGGCCTGGTGGCAGGAGCTACGCCTGCAGCAGGCGCGCTGGCGCTTGCTCAACTCCAGCCACAGCCTGGCGCAGATCGCCGATGAAGTGGGGATGGGGGATGCCAGCTACCTGGGCAAGTGGGTGCGACGGCGGTTTGGTTGCTCGGCGCTGGCGTTACGCAGGTCCGAGCTGGACTCATCGCGGGGCAAGCCCGCTCCCACGCCTTGACCCGCAGCGTGGGAGCGGGCTAGCCCCGCGATGCAGGTTTACTGCGGCGTGCCGAACAACCCCGTCCAGTAGATCCCGGCATCGCTCTTCGGATCCACCGCATACGCCGCTCCCAGTTCACGGAAGTCCGGGTTCATCAGCGTGGCGCAGTGCCCTGGGCTGGCCAGCCAGCCATCGACCACCTTGCGCGCGGTGTCGCGCCCGGCGGCGATGTTTTCGCCGATCTGCCGGTACAGGTAGCCGGCCAGCTCAGCCCGGTCGCCCGGAGTACGACCATCGCGGTCGAGATGATCGAAGAAATTCTGGTTGGCCATGGCCCGGGTGTGGTTGGCGGCCACACCCGCCAGGGTGGCGTTCCAGGCCAGCGCGGGGGCGGCGGCGAACGGCTGGCCGCCGCACTGGCGGGGCAACTGGCGTGCGGCGTTGATCTCCTGCAGCAGCTTCTGGCCTTCGGCCTGCCAGTCGCCCAGGCGGGCACTGAGCAGCGGCCGGGCCAGGACGATGCGCCAGTCTCGGCCCTCCTGGCTGACGCCGATGTCGACGAACTGCGGGTCGAGCACCACTTGGCAGAAGCTCTCCTCGATGGCCTTCATCGCCGCCTGGGCGTCCCGCGGGCCGGACAGGCTGATGGCCTGGACATTGACCATCGGGTAGGCGGCGCGGGTCATGGCCTGCTGCAGGTCGCGGGTGCCTTCGGGCGACAGCGCCAGGCGGGTGTCGCTGTTGAGCGGCGGCAGCTCCAGCGAGGCTTCGCCACCACAGCGCTGGGCTTGGCTGCGGTAGACGTTGATCGTATCGATCAGTTGCGCCTCTTCACCGGTGAAGGCCTGCGCGCTGGTCGCGGCGAGCAGGCCCAGCGTCAGGCCGATGAGGCAGGCAACGGATGGGACGCGCATGTGGATCTCCCTGTAACTGGCAGCGTCTGGATCTGCGCTGCCCATCCTACACAACGGCAAGGCTTTTGGCCTGGCCATGTGCAGCGTGAAAAAGCGGGCCTTGGCAATCGAATGCGGTTGGCAAAAGAGGGAGTAGACCGCCGGTCGGCAAAAAAGTGCGATCGTTGTTGGCGCGCTATCGCTTGAAGGTACGGAAGAAGGTTGTGACCCTGCGGTCAACAGGGAGAACCGGCCGTATCACCGGCACCCTGTTGACCAGCAGGGGGTGCGGCGTGCCTACCAGAGTGCCACCGCGGCTGCTCCAACAACCCGGCCGAACACCGCCAGCGCCGTGTCCACGTCCGCCTCGCTGGTGTAGCGCCCGAGGCTCAGGCGCACGCTGTTGCGCGCCTGGCGCTCGTCGAGGCCGAGGGCCAGCAGCACGTGGGACGCCGCGTTGCTTGCCGAGTTGCAGGCCGAGGTGGTGGACAGCGCCAACTCGCCGGCCAGGGCCAGGCTGTTGAAGCCCTTGGCGTCGATGCACAGGTTGAGGGTGTGGGGAATGCGCTGCACCGCGCAGCCGTTGAGCGTGACCCCAGGCAGGGCCAGCAGACCGTCGCGCAGGCGTCGGGCGAGCTGCTCCAGGCGCTGGTATTCGGCCTCGCCGGGTTGGCCGGCCAACTCGAACGCGCTGCCCATGCCGACGATCTGGTGGGTGGCCAGGGTGCCGGAGCGCAGGCCGCGCTCATGGCCGCCACCGTGCATCTGCGCACGCATGGCCGGGCGGGCGCGGGCGCCGACGTAGAGGGCGCCGATGCCCTTGGGGCCATAGACCTTGTGCGCCGAGAACGACATCAGGTCGACGGCCTGGTGCGCCAGGTCGATGCGGACCTTGCCCACCGCCTGCGCCGCGTCCACATGCAACAGGGCGCCATGGTCGCGGACCAGCTCGCCGATGCGGGCGAAGTCGGTCAGCGTGCCCAGTTCGTTGTTCACCGCCATCAGCGAAACCAGCCGCGTGTCAGGGCGCAGCGCGGCCTGCACGGCCTCGGCCTGGATCAGGCCATGGGCGTCCGGCGCCAGGCGGGTCACCGTCCAGCCCTGGCGCTCCAGTTCGGCGGCGGTGTCGAGGATGGCCTTGTGTTCGAGCTGGCTGGTCAGCAGGTGGCCCGGCTGCGCGAAGCCCTGGGCGATACCCTTGAGTGCCAGGTTGTTGGATTCGGTGGCGCCGGAGGTCCAGACCAGATCGTCGGGCTGGGCGCCTACGCGCTCGGCCACCTGGCGGCGGGCCTGCTCGACGGCCTCGCGGGCGGCCTGGCCATGGAAGTGGCCGCTGGAGGCGGGGTTGCCGAAGTTGGCTTCGCGGCCCAGGCAGGTGAGCATGGCAGCGATGACCTGGTCATCGACCGGAGTGGTGGCGGCGTAATCGAAGTAGAGCGGGGTGCTGGGCATGATCGCGGGCGGGTCCGTGCGTGGACGCCGCCTGTCGGCATCCATGGACATCATCCTAGGCAATTGCCGATATGAATGTTTTTCCTTTTTCCCGTATCAAGGCGATACTCGAAAAAAATTCTATGCTTTTTCGCTATGTACTTAGAATATTTTTCTTGCGAGGGTCAGAGCCATTGCCACGGTGCCTGCTTGGTGATCATCACCAAAGTGATGGCGCTGCTCGTCGAGGATCGCCGACGACAGACTGGGTACCGAGCTACAGCCGCTGAGCAGCGCGACATTGGCCGCCCGGGCGCGGGCGTCCAGGCGCTCAATGCCGTTGACGAACACCCGGCAGTCGGAGAGGTCGCAATAGCTGGCGCCCGCCTCGATGCAGGCTTCGGCCACGCTGTACCGGTTAAATCAGTTACATACGTTTGTTTCCATGAGACCCGGATTCAGCCCTCGTAGCCCAGGTTCGGCGCCAGCCAGCGCTCGCTGACGCTGATGTCCTGGCCCTTGCGGGCGCTGTACTGCTCGATCTGGTCCTTGTCCACCTTGCCCACGGCGAAGTACTGCGCCTGCGGGTGGGCGAAGTACCAGCCGCTGACTGCCGCCGCCGGGAACATGGCGAAGTGCTCGGTGAGGAACACGCCGCTCGGACCAGTCTCGCCGATGGCGGTGCCGTCGAGCAGGCGGAACAGGGTTTCCTTCTCGGTGTGGTCCGGGCAGGCCGGGTAGCCAGGTGCCGGGCGGATGCCGCTGTACTGCTCCTTGATCAGCGCCTCGTTGTCCAGGTGCTCGTCCTTGGCATAACCCCAGTGCTCCTTGCGCACCTGCTCGTGCAGCCACTCGGCGCAGGCCTCGGCCAGGCGGTCGGCCAGGGCCTTGACCATGATCGAGCTGTAGTCGTCGCCCTTGTCCTGGTAGGCCTTGGCCACTTCCTCGGCGCCGATGCCGGCGGTGGTGATGAAACCGCCGACATAGTCGGTCACGCCGCTGTCCTTCGGCGCGACGAAGTCGGCCAGGGACCAGTTCGGCTTGCCGTCGGGCTTGATGGTCTGCTGGCGCAGGTGGTGCAGGGTGGCCAGGGTGTCACCGTTGTCGCCGTACACTTCGATGTCGTCGTGTTCGACCTGGTTGGCCGGCCAGAAGCCGAACACCGCGCGGGCGCTGATCAGCTTTTCGTCGATCAGCTTGTCAAGCATCTCGCGGGCGTCCTTGTACAGCGCCGTGGCGGCCTCGCCGACCACTTCGTCGGTGAGGATGCGTGGGAACTTGCCGGCCAGGTCCCAGGAGATGAAGAACGGCGTCCAGTCGATGTATTCGGCCAGGGTGCGCAGGTCGATGTCTTCCAGCACCTTGACGCCGGTGAAGGAGGGCACCGCGGCCTGGTAGGCGGCCCAGTCGTACTGTGGCTTGGCGGCGATGGCCTGGGCGTAGCTCAGGCGCTCTGTGCGGGCGCTGCGGTTGGCGGTGCGCTCGCGCACCTCGACGTATTCCTGGCGGGTCTTCTCGACGAAGCCGCTCTTGAGTTCCTTGGACAGCAACTGGGTGGCCACGCCCACCGCGCGCGAGGCGTCGGTGACATAGACCACGGCGTCGTTGGCGTACTTGGGCTCGATCTTCACCGCGGTGTGCGCCTTGGAGGTGGTGGCACCACCGATCATCAGCGGCAGGTGGAAGTCCTGGCGCTGCATCTCGCGGGCGACGTGGACCATCTCGTCCAGCGACGGGGTGATCAGGCCGGACAGGCCGATGATGTCGCATTTCTGCTCGCGGGCGGTTTGCAGGATCTTCTCGGCCGGGACCATCACGCCCATGTCGACGATGTCATAGCCGTTGCAACCGAGCACCACGCCGACGATGTTCTTGCCGATGTCATGCACGTCGCCCTTGACCGTGGCCATGAGGATCTTGCCCTTGGCCTCGGGCTTGTCGCCTTTCTCGGCCTCGATGAACGGGATCAGGTGGGCCACGGCCTGCTTCATCACCCGGGCGGATTTCACCACCTGGGGCAGGAACATCTTGCCGGCGCCGAACAGGTCGCCGACCACGTTCATGCCGCTCATCAGCGGGCCTTCGATGACTTCGATCGGGCGCGCCGACTGTTGGCGGCACTCTTCGGTGTCTTCGACGATGTAGGCGGTGATGCCCTTGACCAGCGCATGCTCGAGGCGCTTGTCCACCGGCATCGAGCGCCATTCTTCGTTCTCGACTTCCTTGGTGGCGCCGCCGCCCTTGTAGTCGTCGGCAATCGCCAGCAGGGCGTCGGTGCCGTGCGGGGTGCGGTTGAGCACCACGTCCTCGACCTTCTCGCGCAGGGCGGCGGGGATTTCGTCGTAGATCTCCAGCTGGCCGGCGTTGACGATACCCATGGTCAGGCCGTTCTGGATCGCGTGGTAGAGGAACACCGAGTGGATCGCCTCGCGCACCGGGTTGTTGCCGCGGAACGAGAACGACACGTTGGACACGCCGCCCGAACTCAGGGCATACGGCAGGTGGTCGCGGATGTAGGCGCAGGCCTCGATGAAGTCGACGGCGTAGTTGTTGTGCTCGTCGATGCCGGTGGCGACGGCGAAGATGTTCGGGTCGAAGATGATGTCTTCCGGCGGGAAGCCCACCTCGTTGACCAGGATGTCGTAGCTGCGCTGGCAGATCTCTTTCTTGCGCGCGGCGGTGTCGGCCTGGCCGACCTCATCGAAGGCCATCACCACCACGGCGGCGCCGTAGCGCTTGCACAGGCGGGCGTGGTGCTTGAACTGCTCGACGCCTTCCTTCATCGAGATCGAGTTGACGATGCCCTTGCCCTGAATGCACTTCAGGCCCGCCTCGATCACCTCCCACTTGGAGGAGTCGATCATGATCGGCACCCGGGAGATGTCCGGCTCGCCGGCGATCAGGTTGAGGAAGCGGACCATGGCGGCCTGGGAGTCGAGCATCCCTTCGTCCATGTTGATGTCGATCACCTGGGCCCCGGCCTCGACCTGCTGCAGGGCGACTTCCAGGGCCTCGGTGTAGTTCTCCTCGCGAATCAGCCGGGCGAACTTGGCGGAGCCGGTGATGTTGGTGCGCTCGCCGACGTTGACGAACAGCGACTGGCGATCGATGGTGAACGGCTCCAGGCCCGACAGGCGGCAGGCCTTGGGGATGTCCGGAATCGCGCGCGGCTTGTACTTGGCGACCGCCTCGGCGATGGCCTGGATGTGCGGCGGGGTGGTGCCGCAGCAGCCGCCGATGATGTTGAGGAAGCCGCTGGCGGCGAACTCCTCGACCACCGCGGCCATTTCCGCCGGGGTCTCGTCGTACTCGCCGAAGGCGTTGGGCAGGCCGGCGTTGGGGTGGGCGGACACATGGGTGTCGGCCTTGGTCGCCAGCTCTTCCAGGTAAGGACGCAGGTCCTTGGCGCCGAGGGCGCAGTTCAGGCCGACGGAGATCGGCTTGGCGTGGCGTACCGAGTTCCAGAAGGCTTCGGTGGTCTGGCCCGACAGGGTGCGGCCGGAGGCGTCGGTGATGGTGCCGGAGATCATGATCGGCAGTTCGACGTCGTCCTCTTCGAACACCTGCTGCACGGCGAAGATCGCCGCCTTGGCGTTGAGGGTGTCGAAGATGGTCTCGATCAGGATCAGGTCGGCGCCGCCCTCGATCAGGCCCCGGGTGGCCTCGATGTAGTTCGCTACCAGTTCGTCGAAGGTGACGTTGCGATAGCCCGGGTCGTTAACGTCGGGGGAGATCGAGCAGGTGCGGCTGGTCGGGCCGAGCACGCCGGCGACGAAGCGTGGCTTGTCCGGGGTCTCGAGGGTCTTGGCGTCGGCCACCTGGCGGGCGACGCGCGCGCCCTCGACGTTGAGCTCATAGACCAGCGCCTCCATGCCGTAGTCGGCCTGGGATATCTGCGTGGCGTTGAAGGTGTTGGTCTCGAGGATATCGGCGCCGGCGTCCAGGTAGGCCTTCTCGATTGCGGCGATGACATCCGGGCGGCTGAGCAGCAGCAAGTCGTTGTTGCCCTTAACATCGCTTGGCCAATCGGCGAAGCGCGTGCCACGATAGTCGTGTTCCTCGAGGCGGTAACTCTGGATCATAGTACCCATGCCGCCGTCGAGGATCAGGATGCGCTCTTTGAGTGCTTTCTGGAGTGCTTGGTAACGAGCGCTGCGGTCGGACATAGGAACTACCTGGTCGGGCGAATATCAGAAGGTGCCGAATAATAACAAAGCTGCACGGATTTTAGGCGTACCGCCCATTTGCATGAATTTCCCTCATGTTGGCGCGGCGCCCCCAACACCTCAGGACCCGCCAGGCACATCGTGATGGCTTTCAAGAACCAGGACATTCGGCACATGTTGCATCGCATACTTGCCAGCGCCTTCGCCCTGCTCCTCAGTGGCGCGGCGTTCGGGCAGGCCCCCCAATCGAGCCCGACGATTTCATACACCCGGGATATCCAACCGATCTTCACCGAGAAGTGCGTGGCCTGCCACGCCTGCAACGATGCAGCCTGCCAACTCAACCTGGGCAGCGCTGAGGGCGCCGAGCGCGGCGCTTCCAAGGTGCCGGTCTACCAAGGCGAACGCAGCCAGGCGGTGCCCACCACGCGGCTGTTCTACGATGCCCGCGACGAAGCCGGCTGGCGCAAGCAGGGTTTCTACTCGGTGCTGGACAAGCAGGGCAGCCAGGCGGCGTTGATGGCGCGCATGCTCGAACTGGGCCACAAGACCCCGCTCACGCCCAATGCCAAGCTGCCCGAAGAAATCGTCCTGGGGCTCAACCGCAACAACATGTGCCCGCTGCCCCACGAGTTCGACGCCTACGCCGGCGCCCACCCGAAAGAGGGCATGCCGCTGGCGGTCACCGGCCTGACCGACCAGGAGTATCAGACCCTGCAGCGTTGGTTGGCAGCCGGGGCTCCGGTCGAAAAGACGCCAATCCAGCCCAGCGCGGTCGAGGCGAAGCAGATCGCCGACTGGGAAGAGCTGCTCAACCGCCCGGGCTCTACCGAGGCGCTGGTCGGCCGCTGGCTGTACGAGCACCTGTTCCTCGCGCACATCCACTTCGTCGGCGGTGAGCCCGGACACTTCTTCCAATGGGTGCGCTCGCGCACGCCGAGCGGCCAGCCGGTGGACCTGATCGCCACCCGCCGGCCCAACGACCCGCCGGGCACCGATTTCTACTACCGGCTGATTCCGGTGCAGGGCGTGATCGTCCACAAGACCCACATCACTTACCCGATGGGGCCGCAGAAGCTCAAGCGGATCAAGCAGCTGTTCTACAGCGGCGACTGGCATGCCTCGTCGCTGCCCGGCTATGGCCCGCGCCACCGCGCCAACCCGTTCGAGACCTTCGAGGCGATCCCGGCGGTGGCCCGCTACCAGTTCATGCTGGACAACGCCGAGTACTTCGTCCGCACCTTCATTCGCGGCCCGGTGTGCCGCGGGCAGATCGCCACCGACGTGATCCGCGACAACTTCTGGGCGCTGTTCCAGGAGCCGGCCCACGACCTGTACATCACCGACGCCAAGTACCGGGGCGAGGCCACGCCGTTGCTTGCGATGCCCGGGCAGATCGATGACGTTGGCAGCGTGCTGAGCCTGTGGCACGCCTACCGCGACAAGCGCAACGAGTACGAGGCGCTGCGTCGCGAAGCCTATGCCGAGCAGCCGGCGCCAAGCTGGTCGACCCTGTGGGCCGGCAACGACAACGCACTGCTGAGCATTTTCCGCCACTTCGACAGCGCCTCGGTGACCAAGGGCCTGATCGGTGACGTGCCGCTGACCATGTGGCTGTTCGACTACCCGCTGTTCGAGCGCACCTACTACCAGCTGGCGGTGAACTTCGATGTGTTCGGCAATGTCTCGCACCAGTTGCAGACACGGCTGTACTTCGACCTGATCCGCAACGGCGCCGAGATCAACTTCCTGCGCCTGATGCCTGCGGGCAAGCGTGGCGAGATCCTCGGCGACTGGTACCAGAACAGCGGCAAGGTGAAGATGTGGATGGACTACGAGGACATCGACACCAGCACTCCGAGCGCGCTGAAATTGGACAAGCACGATCCCAAGCGCGACTTCGGCCTCAAGCTGCTGCAACGCACCGGCAGCCTGAACGCCGCGCCGGATCCGATCAACCGCTGCCAGGGCGCCTATTGCTCGCGGTCCGGCCTGCCCACGGAGTTCCGTGACGCCGAGCAGTCGCTGAGCCGCCTGGTGTCGCGCCCGGCGGCAGGGCTCAAGGTGATCGGGCAACTGCCCGAGGCGACCATGCTGCGCATCGAAGGGCAGGGCGGCCAGCGCCAGGTCTACAGCCTGCTGCGCAATCGCGCGCACAGCAACGTGGCGTTCCTGCTTGGCGAGGCCTACCGTTACCAGCCGGGGCTGGACACGTTGACCCTGTACCCGGGCGTGCTCAGCAGCTATCCCAACTTCATCTTCAACATCCCGGTGGCCGATGTGCCGGAGTTCGTCGAGGACATGGAGGCGGCGCGGGACGACACGGCCAAGTTCGAGCGCATCGTCATGCGCTGGGGCGTTCGCCGCAGCCACCCCGAGTTCTGGCGCTACTTCCATGACCTGAACAGCTACATCAAGGAAACCGAGCCGGTAGAGGCCGGCGTGCTGGACATGAACCGCTACGAGAACCTCTGATCGGTTGGCCTGATCTTTTCGGCACCCATGCGGTCGGAATCGATGGGTAGGCCCTGGCGCTGCTTTGCAGCCCATCGCCGGCAAGCCGGCTCCCACAGACGTGCGCTATCCCAGTGGGAGCCGACTTGCCGGCGAAACGAGCGCGAAGCGCTCGCCGGGCCTCAATGCATCGACGATCGCAGGGTTTTTCATGCTGTACTCGCTTCAGGCTCTCCGGGCATTCGCCGCCTGGGTGGTGGTCTGCCACCACTTCATGCAGATCTTCTTCGACTTCAACGCTACCGGCCCTGTCGGCCAACTGCTCGCCGATCGCGGCGCGGTAGGGGTGGACATTTTCTTCGTCATCAGCGGCCTGGTGATCTACCTTTCGACCCGCGACAAGGACATCGCGCCCGCGCAGTTCCTGCTCAATCGCGTCCTGCGCATCGTGCCTGCCTACTGGTTCTACACCCTGCTGATGGCCGCGCTGATGCTGGTCGCCAGCCGCTGGATGCCGCACCAGGTGTTCGAATGGCAGCACCTGCTGCTGTCGCTGCTGTTCATCCCGGCAGAGAATCCGGGCGGCTACGGCCTGTACCCGACCCTCAACGTCGGCTGGACGCTGAACTTCGAGATGTTCTTCTACCTGCTGTTCGGCCTGGCGTTCCTGGTGCGCCAGCGCCATCACCTGCTGCTGGTGACGGGGGCGCTGCTGCTGGTCAGCGAGGTGCTGGCCCGCCTCGGCGTGCTCAGCCGCTTCTACAGCAACGACATCGTCTACGAGTTCCTGCTGGGCATCGGCCTGGGCGTGCTGTACCGCCGCGGGCTGATTCGCCAGGGCCTGTGGCTGCCATTGGGGCTGCTGGGTGTGGCGGGGTATGCGCTGTATCACCTGGACGCCTCGCAACGCCTGTTGCACTGGGGCCTGCCCAGCGCCCTGGTGGTACTGGCGTTCATCGCCCTGGAGCGCTACTTCAAGGGCAACCGAGTGCTCAAGGCGCTGGGCGATTGCTCCTATTCGGTGTACCTGGTGCATGTGCTGGTGCTGTACGGCGGGCTATTCGCCAGCGAACACCTGCACTTGAACCCGTACCTGGTATTCGCCTTGTGTGTACCGTCAATCGGACTAATGTCGTGGCTTAGTTACCACTGGCTGGAGCGTGGCCTGTACGGGCGGCTCAAGGCCGGATTCGCGGGGCGTGGCGCCGTGGAGCCTGCGCTGGTGCTATCCCGAGTCAAATACTAGGACTTTGTTCGAGGGCCGGGTTGGCGTACACTGCCGGCAAGTCTGTGAGGAACTTCCATGAGCGCTATAACCATTACCGACGCCGCCCATGATTACCTGGCCGATCTGCTCTCCAAGCAGAACACGCCTGGCATCGGCATCCGTATCTTCATCACCCAGCCGGGCACCACCTACGCCGAGACCTGCATCGCCTACTGCAAGCCAGGCGAGGAGAAGCCCGACGACCAGCCGGTGGGCCTGAAGAGCTTCACCGCCTACCTCGACGCGGTCAGCGTGCCGTTCCTTGAGGACGCGCTGGTCGATTACGCCACCGACCGCATGGGCGGCCAGCTGACCATCAAGGCGCCGAACGCCAAGGTGCCGATGGTCAACGAAGACAGCCCGATCAACGAGCGTATCAACTACTACCTGCAGACCGAGATCAACCCCGGCCTGGCCAGCCACGGCGGCGCCGTGAGCCTGGTGGACGTGGTCGACGACGGCATCGCCGTGCTGCAGTTCGGCGGTGGCTGCCAGGGCTGCGGCCAGGCCGACGTGACGTTGAAGGAAGGCATCGAGCGCACCCTGCTCGAGCGCATTCCGGAGCTCAAGGGCGTACGTGACGTGACCGACCACAGCCAGAAGGAAAACGCCTACTACTAAGGCGTCTTTCCAATCGCGGGGCAAGCCCGCTCCCACGCCTAGGGCATACCTGGGGCACAGCGTGGGAGCGGGCTTGCCCCGCGATGCTTTTCAGGTGTGTGCATTGACCCCTAGCAACAAAGTGTTACGGATTCAACCCCTGCGACAACCGGTCGCGCCCCGTAAACAAAGGGCTGCAGCCCGATTGGTCGGATGTCGGGTGGATGGTGCGGGGGGAGCGTGACAGAATGCCCCGGTTTTCTGGCCGGCCCATCCCAGGGGTCGGCACCTTCCCTGTAAAGGATGGTTCCATGAATGATCTGTTGACCCGGCGCGCGGTTGTCGCCGGGATGGGCGTACTGGGGCTTGGCCTGCTGGCGGGTTGCAACCCGGCCCGGGGTCTGGATTTCAAGTACGGCAAGAACATGAGCAACGAGATCCTAGGGCGCAAATTCAAGCTCAAGGACACTCAAGGCAACGAGCGCACCCTGTCGAGCTTCTACGGCTCGATGCCGATGATCTTCTTCGGCTTCACCCAGTGCCCGGCGGTCTGCCCGACCGCGCTGGCGCGGATCGTCCAGATCAGGAAGATCCTCAGGGGCCGTGACCGCGAGCTGTTCCAGCCGGTATTCATCACCCTGGACCCGGAGCGCGACACCCCCGAGGTGCTCGACGCCTACGCCAAGGCCTTCGACCCGTCGATCGTCGCCCTGACCGGCACCCCCGAGGAAATCGCCGAGGTGGCCCGCGAGTTCAAGGTGTTCTACGAAAAGGTCCCGGCCGGCGACACCTATACCATCTCTCACTCATCCACCAGCTACGTCTACGATACGCGTGGCACCCTGCGCCTGAGCCTGGGCCATTCCCTGAATGCCAAGGAATGCGCCGAAGACCTGGTCACCCTGATGGAGATCTGCTGAATGTCGATGCAACCGATCAAACGCGGCCTGGCCGCCCTGGCCCTGCTGGGCATGGCCCTGCCGGCTTTCGCCCAGACCACCGTGAGCGACGCCTGGGTCCGCGCCAGCGTGCCGCACCAGCAGTCGACCGGCGCCTTCATGACCCTGACCGCCAGCAGCGACAGCAAGCTGGTGAGCGTCGCCTCGCCCGTGGCCAAGACCGTGCAGGTGCACGAGATGACCATGAACGGCGATGTGATGGGCATGCGTGAAGTGAAGGCGGTCGATCTGCCGGCGGGCAAGGCGGTGAAGTTGGACCCGAACGGCTACCACGTGATGCTGATGGGCCTGAACCAGCAGGTGAAGGAAGGCGAGCAGGTGCCGCTGACCCTGACCATCGAGGATGCCAAGGGCGCCAAGGAAACCCTGCAGGTGCAGGCGCCGGTGCGTGCGCTCAACGCCGAGGCTGGCGGCGGGCATGACCATATGCACATGAACCACTGATACAGCCACCATCGCGGGTCAAGCCCGCTTCCACGCGATCGGTGGGAGCGGGCTTGACCCGCGATGGTTTTCGGCGGTCAGCTACGAAAACGTGGCAGCGGCCGCTCGATGTTCAGCGAAGTCAGGGTCTTGCGCACTTGCGCATCCTCGGCCTCCAGCGCCTTCAGGCTGGCGCGGATCTTCCCGGCGGCAGGCACATCGCCCTGGCGGTCGATCCAGTCGGCGATCTCCTTGCAGGCACTGCTCAGGCAGGCCTGGCGCTGGCTCATCAGCGACAGGAGCGTGGTGATTTCTCGTTCGGACATGACGCGATCCTCCATTCAGCCCCTTGAGTGTAGCAGCGCCCGGCCAGGCTGCTCGTAGCCGATGGCCAGTGCCCAGGCCGCCATCGCACAGACAAACAGCGTCCCCCCCATAGCCTGGCAAGCACCCGCCAGCAGCAGTCCCGCTCCGATCTGCAGGTAGTAGAACAAGCCGAACAACGCACCCGCCGTGCCACGGCAGTCGGCGTAGTCGACCAGCGCCGAGCCCAGCACCAGCGGAATCGCCATGGCGAAGGCGAACATCACCAAGGCCATGGCCAGCACCGTCCACAGGCTGTCGCCCAGCCCCAACAGTGCCAGCGCCGCCAGCAGGTCGAGCAGGCACGCCAGGCGCATCAGGCACGCCATGGCCACCCCGCGTTGCAGCAACCATGCATTGAGGCGCGCGCCCAGCAGCGAGCCGAGCGCCAGCGCCGCGCCGGAGTAGCCCATCCACGGGCTGGCACCGAGGCGCTCGAAAACAAACGGCGCCAAGCTGTACCAACTGAACACACTGATGTTGAACACCGCCACCAGGGCGCTGGCCAACAGCACACGACGGTCACGCAGCAGGCGCCGCAGCACCTGACCGAACGCGGGCGTTGCCTGCGTGGCGGGGCGTGTCTCGGGCAGGCCACGCCAGCTCCAGCCCAGCAGCAGCGCGGCCATCAGCAACTGGCTGGCGAGTACGCCGTGATAGCCGAACAGCCGGTCCAGCCAGGCACCGCTGACCAGCCCCAGCGCCGGGCTGAGCGCCAGGCATACGCCGATCAGCGAGAACACCCGGGCCAGATCAGGGCCGGCATGGCGATCGCGCAGGACGGTCTGGGTCACCACGGAGCCCACCGCTGCGGCGAACGCCGCCACGATCCGCGCCAGCAGCAGTTGGCTGAAGTCGGTCGCCAGCAGCGCTGCCAGTGCTGCACCAGCGTAGAGCAGCAGCCCGGCAAGCATGGTCGGGCGCCGCCCCCACAGGTCGCAGGCACGCCCCCAGGCTAGCACCCCGGCGGCAAAGGCGAAAAAATACAGCGACAGGGTCAGCGAAGCCTGGGCAGGGCTGACGGCGAATGCTTCGGCCAAGGAGACCAGGGCAGGGCTGTAGAGGGTTTCGGCAACCTGAGGAAACATCAGCAGGGCGGTGGCCAGGGCCAACCAGGAACGGGAAAGCATGGGAGTGAACGCCTTGCAGCACAAACGAATGGTCATGGTAGGGACGTTGTGCCGTGGGCTATTATCGCGACTCTGCTGATCTATCGTTGAAATCGGACAATTACTGCCATGGCCTGGTTAGCCCCCGACGCCCACTTCGATCCCGATGCATTCGATGCGTCGGTAGTGGGCATCTGCTCGGCCCTGGGCGACCACGACTCCGGGCGCCACCGGCATGGCCGCGGACAGCTGCTGTTCACCCGTCAGGGCTGCGTGCGTATCCAGACGCCCGGGCGCCTGTGCCTGTTGCCGCCGACCCAGGCAGCGTGGATTCCGGCAGGGCTGGAGCACCGCGCGCGCATGCGCGAAACGGTGGACTATCGCTCGCTCTACTTCAGCACCGCGCTCAGCGTGGGGCTGCCCGGCGAGGTGACGATCATCAGCGTCAACCCGATGCTGCGCGAACTGCTCGAACGCATCGCCCAGGCGCCGTTCGACACGGCCTGGGACCAAGGCGACCAAACGCATTTGCTGGCGCTGTGTCTGGGTGAGTTGCGCCTTGCACCTCACCAACCGATGTTCCTGCCATTGCCTGGCGATCGGCGCCTGGCCGGACTGGTCGAGCGACTCGAGCGCCTGCCGCCGGCGTTGGGTGAACTGGCGCAACAAGTCGGTGCCAGCGAGAAGACCATCAGCCGCCTGCTGCGCCGGGACACTGGCATGTCCTATCAGCAATGGCGCCAGCAGTGGCGGCTGTTGCGTGCGCTGGAGCAGCTGGCATTGCAGCGGCCACTGGGCGCTATCGCCGACGACCTGGGGTTCGCCAGCGACAGTGCGTTCATTGCCTTCTTCCGCGGCATGACCGGCACCACGCCAGGGGCCTGGAACCGTGGCGCGGCTACAGGCCCAGACAGGCCTGGCGATAGGCCCCCGGCGTAACGCCATAGGCCTGCTTGAACTGGCGGCTGAGGTGGCTCTGGTCGGCGAAGCCCAGGGTCACGGCGACCTCCAGTGCCGGCAGGCCGCTGCGCAGCAGCTCGCGGGCACGGGCCAGGCGGCGCTGCTTGAGCCAGGCGTGGGGCGGCAGGCCGGTGGCCTGGCGGAACACCCGGGCGAAGTGGAACGGCGACAGGTTCACCGCCGCCGCCAGGGCTTCCAGCGAGGGCGGCTCGGCCAGTTGGCTCTCCAGCAGCTCGCGGGCACGAGCCACGGCCAGTGGCTCGTTACCGGGGGCGGCGGGTTCGGCGCAGTGGCCGTGGCGTTGCACCAGCGCCAGTACCGCCTGGCGCCAGGCGGTCTGCTGCTCCAGGGCGCTGGCGCAGGACTCGGACAGCTTGTGCAGCTGGCTGAAGGCGGCGGCCAGGGCCGGGTCCTGGATCACGCTGTCCTTGAACCGGGGCAGGCCGTGGCGGCCCAGTTCCAGTTCGTCGAGCACGCCGCTGACCCGCTCGTGCTCGGGGTAGAAGCCACGGTAGCGCCAGCCGGCCTCGTGGGCGGTGGCGCCGGTGTGCAGTTCGTCGGGATTGATCAGCACCATGCTGCCCACCGGCGCCAAATGCTCGCTGCCGCGGTGCCAGAAACGCTGGGCGCCGGACTCGATCACGGTGAACACGTAGCCTTCGTGCACATGTGGGGCGAAGCGCTGCTGGATGTAGCGGGCGTGCAGCATCTCGACGTCGCCGAGGGCGGGCGCCTGCCACAGGTGGGCCTGTTCGCGCAGGGGCGTGCTCATGCCAGCCAGCTGCGCAGAAGGAAGAAGATCAGCATGCTCGCCAGCATGCTCAGCAATACGCTGCGGGTCAACAGCACCAGGGCGATCGCCACCACCGAGCCGAGCAGGTAAGGGTTGAGCGGGCTCAACTCAAGCTGGTGGCCGGGCAGGAAGATGATCGGCCCGCAGATCGCGGTGAGCATGCCGGGCACGGCGAAGCCGAGGAACTGCCGCGCGTTGGAGCTCAGGCGCAGCGGCAGGCGTGGTTCGAGGAAGGCGTAGCGGTTGAGAAACACCACCGCGCCCATGGCGACGATCAGCAGCCAGATCATGAGCGGCCTCCGGAGAATTTCTGGCAGACGAACCCGGCGGCCATGCCCAGCAGGCCGGCTGCCACCAGGGCAGTTTCCCAGTGCCAGTAGCTGAACAGCACCGAGCAGAACAGCGACACCGCCACGCACACCACGGTCGGCAGGTTGCGCACCAGCGGCGCGATCAGCGCAACGAAGGTGGCGACGATGGAGAAGTCCAGGCCCAGCTGGTCCAGATGTGGAATGTTCTGGCCGAGGATGATGCCGGCGAGGGTGAACAGGTTCCAGGCCACGTAGAAGGTCAGGCCGACCCCAAGGGCGTACCAGCGGTTGAACTGCTGCTGGTCGTGGTGGCTGGTCAGGGCGAAGAACTCGTCGGTAAGCAGAAAGCCCAGGCCCAGGCGCCAGCGGGTCGGCAAGCCGGACATCACCGGGCGCATGGACAGCCCGTAGAGCAGGTGCTGCGAGGTCAGCAGCAGGGTGGTGAGCAGGATCGACAGCAGGTTGGCGCCGCCCTTGAGCATGCCGATGGCCACCAGTTGCGCGGCACCGGCGAAGACAATGGCCGACAGGCCCTGGCCTTGCCAGGCGCTGAGGTTGGCTTCGATGGCCATGGAGCCGGCCAGCAGGCCCCAGGGCGCGACGGCCAGGGACAGCGGCAGGATGGCGATGGCACCATGGAGAAAGGCGTGGCGGGCGAGCGGAGGGCTGGACATGGGAACGACAACGAATCGACAGGGCAGGCCAGCATGACAGACAGCTCCGAGGGTGGCTTGAACGATCTTGCTTTGTTGTCGCCGCTCCCCAAGCTTTGCGCAATCCCTGTATGAGACCGCGGTTGTGGCTTCAGCGCAGCTCGACCTGCGCGCACAGCCCGCCTTCGGCGCGGTTGCGCAAGGTCAGGCTGCCGCCCATGGCCTGGGTCAGTTGCTGGGCGATCGCCAGTCCCAGTCCGGTGCCGCCAGTGCTGCGGTTGCGCGAGCCTTCGACCCGGTAGAACGGTTTGAGCACGTCGTCGAGCTCCGCCTCGGGAATCCCCGGGCCATCATCGAGCACACGGATCAGTGTCACGCCGTTCTCGCAGCCCACCTCGAGCTGCGCGGCGCCGGCGAACTTGAGGGCATTGTCCACCAGGTTAACCAGTACCCGGCGCAGGGCATGGGGGCGGGTTTGCAGGGTAGCCTGGGCGCTGCCGTGGCGGTCCACCCGGGCGCCGCTGTCCTGGTAGTCGAACACCAGGCTGTCGAGGAAGGCGTCGAGGTTGACCCGGCATGGCGCCTCGGTGCCGCTGTCCATGCTGCGGGCATAGGCCACGCCTTCGCGCACCAGGTGCTCCATGGCGTCCAGGTCGTGCGCCAGCTTGTCCTTCTCGTGGCCGTCGTCCATCTGCTCGACGCGCAGCTTCATGCGCGTGATCGGCGTCTGCAGGTCATGGGAGATGGCAGCGAGCAGCTGCATGCGTTCCTTGAGGTAGGCGCCGATGCGCGCCTGCAGCGCGTTGAAGGCCACGGCGGCGTAGCGCACCTCGCGTGGGCCGCTTTCGTCCAACTGCGGGCCGGGGCTATTCGGATCGAGGTTGTCCACCGCCTGGACCAGGCGGGTCAGCGGGCCGATGGCCAGGCGCACCGCCAGCCAGGTACAGGCCAGCAGCACCGCCAGCTGGATCAGCAGCACCACCGGCAGCCAGGTGGCCACCGGTACCGGGGCGGGGGTGACGTCGATGGTCAGCGGCGCGCCGTCGGCCAGGCGCAGGTGGGCCTGGAAGTGCGCGTTGGGGCCGGGAATCTCCTGGAAGGTCAGGGCGTAGCGGTCGCCGATGGCCTTGACGATGGATTCGGCGGCCATGGGTGGGTCCGCGCTGGGCATGGCTTCGCCGGGCAGGCCGCCGTCCAGGCGGTAGCGGTAGGTGCGCCGCTCCAGGCGCGACAGCCAGGCCGGCCGTTCGGCGGCGGGCAGGCGGTCGAGGATGGCCACCGAGGTCGAGACGTCCAGCTCCAGGTTGCTGAGCATCATCGAGCGGCTGCTGATAAAACGTTCGTAGGCTTGCAGGCTGAACGACAGGCCGTAGGCCAGCACCAGCCCGGTGAAGAAGATCAGGGCCAGGCGCGAGGCCAGGGTGCGCGGCCATTTCATGCCGGCGACCCCAGCAGCTGTACCGGCAGCGAGAACACGTAGCCCTCGCTGCGCACGGTCTTGATGCAGGTGGGTTCGCGGGCGTCGTCACCCAGGCGCTGGCGCAGGCGGCTGACCAGCAGGTCGATGGAGCGGTCGAAAATGTCCGCCTCGCGTCCCTGGGTGAGGTTGAGCAACTGTTCGCGGCTGAGCACCCGCTGCGGATGGTCGAGGAATACCCGCAGCAGGCGGTACTCGGCGCCCGACAGCGCCACCAGGGTGCCTTCGTTGTCGAGCAGGTGGCGGGCGGTGGTGTCCAGGCGCCATTGGCCGAAGGCGATCAGCCGGCTGCTTTCGCTGATGGTGAGGTTCGGCGGCAGCATGCGCGTGCGGCGCAGCACGGCGTTGATCCGCGCCAGCAGCTCGCGGGCGGAGAACGGCTTGGTCAGGTAGTCGTCGGCGCCCATCTCCAGGCCGATGATGCGGTCGGTCTCGTCGTTGCGCGCGGTGAGCATCAGCACCGGCGTGTTGCGGTGCTTGCCGGCGCGCAGTTCGCGGCACAGCAGCAGGCCGTCGTCGCCGGGCATCATGATGTCGAGGACGATCAGGTCGACGGCGTTGTTTTCCAGGAAGGCGCGCATCTGCCGGCCATCGGCAACGATGCTGGTGCGCAGGCCGTTCTTCTTCAGGTAGTTGCCGACCAGTTCGCGGATCTCGCGGTCGTCGTCGACGACCAGGATGTGATCGGCGTGTTCCATCGGGATGTCCTTGTACGTGGGGAATGGGCGCAGTGTACCGAGCGGATCCGGACTTGCCTGCCCAGGTTTGTATTGCAGTGTATCTGTTGGCGGCACAGATACAGGAAGAAGCACGAAGGGCACTGGGCGGACACAAGCGGGATACCTGGCAGGCGTGAAATGGCTCTCGACCGGGGAGTGAAGCCTCCCCACACAAGACCTCGTATCAGGAGACACGCCATGACTATCAAGACCCTCGCCAGCGCCGCCCTGTTCGCCGTGCTCGGCCTTGGCTCCCTGGCTGCCCAGGCCAGCAGCAGCTCGCTCAATGACGCCAGCGTGATGCAATACCGCTACGGCGACCGGCTGGACGTCAAGAAGGTGCTGTCGGTCAAGGACGAGCGCAGCAATGCCTGCGGACCGGTGCAGACCCGCATGGACTACCTCGATTCCCAAGGCAAGCCGCAGAGTGTCGAGTATCGCTCCTACGCCACCAGTGGTTGCCATGACAACTAAGGCGCGCGACAAGCGCCGCCTGCTCAAGGCCGGCGGCGTGGCCCTGGCCCTGCTCGGACTGGGCCTGGCTGGCCACCTGCTGGCCCGCGACAGCTACGGTCCCATGCCGTCGCTGGCGGGGGCCGAGCAATGGCTCAACTCGCCGCCGCTGGATGGTCCGGCGCTCAAGGGCAAAGTGGTGCTGGTGGACTTCTGGACCTACGACTGCATCAACTGCCGGCGCAGCCTGCCCCATGTCAACGACTGGGCGCGGCGCTACGGCGAGCAGGGCCTGGTGGTGGTCGGGGTGCACACGCCGGAGTACGACTATGAGCGCGATGTGGGCAATGTACGGGCACAGGTGCAGCAGTTGGGGATCGGGTACCCGGTGGCGGTGGACAATGGCTATCGGATCTGGAACGCCTGGGGCAACCAGTTCTGGCCGGCGCATTACTTTGTCGATCGCAAGGGGCAGGTGCGTCATGTGCACTTTGGCGAGGGGGATTACGCGGGGCAGGAGCGGGTGATTCAGGCGTTGCTGGATGAGCAGGGGTGATCCGTTGCCTGCTCCGGCCCTGTCGCGGGGCCGGATCACTCGCCCAGCCGCTGCTCCCGCGACGGCGGATAACCAAAATACGCCGCATAGCACTTGCTGAAGTGCGACACCGAGACGAACCCGCAGGCCACCGCCACCTCCATCACCGATAGGTCCGAATACTGCAGCAGCCGCCGGCTCTTGGTGATGCGCAGTTCCATGTAGTAACGCCGGGGCGAGGTGCCCAGCTGGGCCTGGAACAGCCGGTCGATCTGCCGCCGCGAGCGCCCGGAGTAGACGGCCAGCTGATCGAGGCTCAGGGTTTCCTCGAGGTTGTTCTCCATCAGCTCGACGATGGTGCGCAGGTGCAGGCTCATGGACTTCTTCGCCCCGGGCCCGACCTGGCGATAGCGCGCTCCGGAGAACGACAGGATCTCCTCGACGCCTTCGGCCAGGGCATCGCCGTACAGCCGCCGCACCAGGCCGAGCATCAGCTCCATGGCGCCGTTGGGGCTGGCGGCGCTCAGGCGGTCGCGGTCGAGGGTGAAGCTGGCCGGGGTGATGCGCGTCTGCGGGCTGATCTCGGCCAGGCTGGCGCGCTGCTCGGGGTGCACGCTGCAGCCGTAGTCGTCGAGCACCCCGGCACGCCCGAGGAACCAGGCGCCGTTCCATAGCCCGGCGAGGGTCATGCCGTGGCTGGCGCAGTCGGCCAGCAGGCGGTCGAGGTCGGGGTATTTCAGCGGTGTGCGCAGGCCGCCGCAGATCACCAGCAGGTCGAGGTCCTGCAGGCTGCGCGGTTCGAGCGGGCTGGCCACCAGCTCCAGGCCCAGGTCGCTGAGCACGCGATCGCCCGCCAGCGACAGCGGGGTGGAGGTGAAACTGTCGGCGCGCAGCAGGTTGGCGGTGACCAGCACGTCCATCGCCACGGTGAAGCTGGCCATGGAGAAGTGCTCGAGCAGGACGAAGTCCACGCGATAGGGACGCTGGCTGCCGGCGTCACCGGACTTGAGCCGCAGCATGTTGCTGGTGCTGGTCTTCTTGCTGAACTGGCGTGGCGTGGGCACTGCGGACTCCGCTTCCTGGCTGGCGGGGACGAGTGTGCGGTGAGGCGCGGGGAAAGACAACAGGGGCGCTGGCTGGCGCCGAAAGCACAGCGCCCCCTCCGGAGGGGGCGCCGGTCATGCAACGCGGGACTTAGAAGTCGCCGCGCAGGGTGAACATGTAGCTGCGCGGTGTACCGTAGGTGGTGCCGCGGGTCCAGTAGCCCATCGAGTCGAAGTACTTGCGGTCGAACAGGTTCTCGACGTCCACGCCCACGGTCCAGTGCTCGTCGAGCTTGTAGGCGGCGCGCGCGTCGAAGATCGCCCGGCCGCTGTTGTAGGCTTCGTTGCCCTTGTCGACGTAGGAGTTCTGCGCCGAGACGCCGCCACCGATGCTCAGGCGGCTCCACTCGCCCGGCAGGGTGTAGTTGGTGTTCAGGCGCAGCATGTGTTTCGGCGTCTGCGCGGAGATCGGGCCGCCGTCGGAGGAGCTGGTGGTGTTGTAGGTGTAGCCTGCAGCCACCTGCAGGCCTGGCAGCAGTTCACCGCTGGCCTCCGCTTCGAAGCCCTTGCTGCGGTTGATGCCGTCGCTGTTGAGCCAGCAGCGCAGGCCCGGATCTGTTGGGCAATTGCCGCGGTTTGGTTCATCTTGTACCGCAACGTCCTCCTGCTCGATGTAGAACACAGCGAAGGACACGTTCAGGCGCTTGTCGAACAATTCTCCCTTGATACCTGTTTCATAGTTTGAGCCAACCGAAGGGTCCAGCATGCTTCCACCGACTGTGCGGTAACCTGCTTGTGGCAGGAAGATATCCGCATAGCTGGCATACCAAGACCATTGGTCGTTCAGGTCATAGATGGCGCCGACAAAGGGCGTGAATTCGTGATCCTGGCGGTTGGTCGTTACCTGTGGACCGTTCCATGCGTCGGTCTTGTACCAGCTCAGGCGCCCACCCAGTACAAAGCTCAGGTCCTTTGTCATGCGCAGACGCGTGCTCAGGTAGGTGCCGTAGCGGGTGTCGATGGTATCGTCTTTATAGTCCCAGCCCTGACGCGGGAGCTGAGGTATGTTGCTGTGGTCGGGGTTGTAAACATCAAGCGGGATAGAGCTATCCAGATAGATGGCTGCTTCCTTGTCGTTCATCTTGCGCTTGGACCAGTTGGCGCCCAGGGTCACTGTGTGGTTTAGGCCAAAAGCCTCGAATTCACCGTCCAGGTGGCCATCAACGGCGTTGGAGGTGGCGTCGAACTTGTGATAGTTGACGTCGTTGACCATAGGCCCTGTTGGGCTGCCGTACTCAAGCGTGTCGCGCGCGCTCCACTCGATGGCACTGCGGTTGTAGCTGCTCTCGGTGTGGGACAGCGCCAGTTTGCCGCTCCAGTTTTCGTTGAAGCGGTGGGTGAGGTCGGCAAAAACTTCGTCGGTCCGGGTTTGCAGCTTTGCCCAATCCTGGCCCAAAAACGTCGAGCGCTTGAGGTGCGGGTTACTGCCATCGGGGTTGTTTGGTAAGCCCAGCACGCTGTAGCCGTCGATGCGTGAAGTCTGGCGGCGCAGCCCCACTCCAAGGGTGGTGGCATCGTTCAGATCCGCCTCGACAATGCCGTACAGCAGAGGACGCTTGGACGTGGTGACATCGGTAAAGTAGCCACGGTCTTCATAGGAGGCGACCATACGGCCGCGTAAGGTACCTTCCGGGTTTAGCCGGCCGCTGGCATCCAGGTCCAGACGATAGTTGTCCCATGATCCGGCGCGGGTAATGACCGAAAAGCGTGGGTCGTTGGTAGGACGCTTACGTACCAGGTTGACCGCTCCTCCAGGGTTACCCGCGCCCACCAGCAGTCCCGAAGCGCCGCGCAAGACCTCGACCCGATCAAACATCGCCATATCCGGAGTCATCCAGCCGGTGTAGGCATAAGCCTGTCCGGGCACGCCATCGACCATATAGCTTTCGTCGGTGAGGTCGAACCCGCGAGAGCTGAAGTGATGGTTACCATAACCACGATTAGCACGGGTGATGCCAGGGGTCTGGGCCATCACCTGGTCCAGAGACACAAGGTTCTTGTCGTCCATCAGCTTGCGGGTGACCACTGTCACCGACTGCGGCGTTTCACGCAGCGACTGCGCGGTCTTACCAATAGTCACTGCACCGGTGGTATAGGAGTTGGTACCTTCAGTGGTGGCACCCAGCACCTGGCCGTTGATGGTGGTAGCGTCCAGGGTCATGGCCGAGCCGGACTCCGCCGCACCGCTGATGATCAGTGTGTTGTCCTGCACGCTGTAGCGAATCCCGCTGTTCCGGAGCAGCTCCCCAGCTGCCCGGGTTGGCGAGAAGCGGCCCTTGACCGGGCTGCTGCGCAGACCCTGGACGGTCTCGGGGCTGAACAGCACCTGCAGGTTGCCCTGGCGACCCAGCTCTTGCAGGGCACTGGCCAGCGACTGGGCCGGGATGTCGAAGTCCTGCTCCTGGGCCTGCACCTGGGCGGCCAGCGGCAGGGACAAGGCCAGGCCGAGGGTGGCCATGGCCGGGGAAGAGCGCAGCATCCGGCGCAGCATCAACGCTTTGCTCAAAGGGGTCAGGGTGTTGGCTGGTATTGGCATTTTTATGCTCTGGCTCAAGGTACGCAAAGTAAATGAAAATTATTCCGTTGCGAGTAGGACGCATGCGAATGCCAAAACCGGAAAAATAATTATTACGGTTGGTAGAGGCGTGACCTGCGACTTCCCTGTGGGCAGGGTTGATTCGGCGTGCGGCAATAGGGGAACGAGCGGTGCGACGGGGAATTTAAGCGGCGGGCGGCGCCAGGGCGCCGCCCGTGAGAGGGCGTCAGGCGGGCAGGGCGGGTTCCTGGTTGCGCTCCACCAGGATCTTGCCGCTGTGCATGCGCACCAGCTGGTCGGCCACCGGGAAGTAGCGGTCGTCATGGGAGATGACGATGATGGTCTTGCCCTGCTGCTTCAGCTCCGGCAGCAGCTCGGTGTAAAACACCCGGCGGAAGGCCGGGTCCTGGTCGGCGGCCCACTCGTCGAATACCAGCACCGGACGCTGGTCGAGCCAGGCGTTGATCAGCGCCAGGCGCTTGCGCTGGCCGGTGGACAGGTCGGTGGTGGTGAAGCTGCCGTCGCGGATCCCGACCTTGTGCGCGATGTCCAGGCGTTCGAGGTACTTGGCGGCCTCCGGTGGCAGCTCGGCGAGGCCCGGCAAGGGTTCGTCGAACAGGTAGTAGTCGGCGAAGATGGTGGTGAACAGCTGGCGGTAGTCGTCCAGGTGCTGCGGCGTGACCGTCTCGCCGTTGAGGCGGACCTCGCCCTGCTGTGGGGTGTACAGGCCCAGCAGTAGCTTGATCAGGGTGGTCTTGCCGCAACCGTTCTCGCCGACGATGAAGACGATGTCGCCCTGGCGGATGGTCAGGTCCACCGGGCCGAGATGGAACGGCTGGCTGCCCTCGACTTGGGGATAGTCGTAGCGCAGCTGGCGCAGTTCGATGGAGGCGACCTCGGTCACTTGCGGTACGCGGTCGCTGACCAGCAGGTGCGGCTCGGGCGATGAGAAACGCTGGGACAACTCGGCGATGCGGCGCAGGGCGATCTGCGCCCGGCTGATGCTCGGCAGGTTGTTGATCAGTTGTTCCAGTGGTCCCTTCATATACAGCATCACCAGCACAAAGCCGCCCAGCACGGTGCGGTCGGTGCTCGGCCACAGGGCCTGGAAGGCGATGGCGATGCCGATCACGGCGAAGAACAGCATCGAGCCGAAGGTCTCGGCGCTGACAAAGATGTTCGCCGCGCGGATGTTGGCCTTGCTGATGCGCTCGGTGGCACCGTGGATCAGCTGGTCGTGCATGTGCTGGCGGCGTTTGCGCTGGATACGCAGTTCCTTGGCGCCGCCAGAGAGGGCCTGGTAGTGCTTCTGCAGCTCGTCCTCGTTGTTGCGCGCGGTAAGGATGTTCTTCATGCCGTAACGGTGGGCGAGGAACTGCGCGCCGGTGCCGATCACCACGGTCAGCACGGTGACCAGCAGGATTTGCCAGGACAACAGCGCCAGGTAGGACAGGCAACCGAGGGTGACGGTGAAGGCGATGACCATCGGCGCCACCGACAGGGCGAAGGCACTGATGGTGCTGACGTCGTTGAGCAGCACCGGGATCAGGCGGTGGGCGCGGTAGCGCTCCAGTTGCGCGATCGGCGCCACCAGCACCTTGGCGGCCAGCTCGCGGCGCAGGCGCGCCACCACCTTCTGACCGACGTAGTTGGTCAGCAGGTTCGAGCCGGTGGAGCAGGCCAGGGTCAGCAGGCACAGGCCGCCGAACAGCAGGGCGGTGCGGGTGTCCGGCCCGCCAGCGGCGTTCATCGCGCTGTTGATGGTGGCCAGCAGGGCGGTGACGCTCAGGCCGCTGACCACGCCGAGGGCCGCCGAAAGCGCGACCAGCATCCAGAACGGCTTGAGTATCCGCAGGGTTTCCTGGGCGAGGCTGGGGGTCGTGGACGTCATGGAGTCATCTCGTGAGTATTCGTTGGCGCAGGGCGGCGGACCAGGCCCTGATCTTGGTAGACGAGAGGGTTTTGCGCGGATTTAGTGGCGAGGCGGATCCGGCGCCGGGGCGCCGGAGGCAGGGCGGGCGTTACAGCTCGCGGGCGACACGGAAACCGATCCAGTCGCCGCGCAAGGTGGAGCTGCGCTCGTTGCGGTTGCCCGAACGGGAGAAAATCGGTGCCTCGGTGTAGTCGTTGCCGCGGATCACCCGGCGGTCCTCGCATTCGCTGCTGTTGGTCTGCGGGCTGCCGTCGGTGGGGGCGGTGGCGTAGCTGTCGACGTAGCAGTCGCGGGTCCACTCGTAGACATTGCCGTGACCGTCGTAGACGCCGTAGGCGTTGGGCGGGAAGCTGCCGACGGGCGAGGTGAAGGAGAAGCCGTCCGTGGGACCGTAGGTGTTGGCGTGCTTGGAGATCTGGTACTTCTGCTCGTCGTTGTCATCGAGCGGGAAGGGGAACGGCCCGGTGCTGCCGCCGCGTACGGCGTATTCGCGCTGGGATTCGCTGAGCACCTTGTAGACCTTGCCGGTCTTCTTCGACAGCCACGAGGCGTAGGCCTCGGCCTCGTGGAAGTTCAGGCACACGGCGGGCTGGCGGTCGCCCTGCTGGTAGCGCGGCACGCCGGCGATGCACTCGCGGCCCGGGCGGGTGTCGCCGTTGGGGACCTTGTAGCCGCTGGCCTTGAGGTAGGCCTTCCATTCCCCGTTGGTGATCTGGTAGCGGCTGACGGCAAAGGCGTTCTTGAACGTCACTTCGTGCAGTGGGCCCTCGTCGTCCTGGCGACCTTTTTCGTCATCCGGGGTGCCCATCATGAAACTGCCGGCGGGCAGCACCACCATTTCCGGGCAGGTCTTGGCGCAGTCACGGAACACCGTGCCGGGTTTGTGCGCGGGCGCCGCGGCCAGGGCCGGCAGGCTGCAGGCGACCAGCAGGGCGGCCAGGGTGAGGCGGTTCAGGGGGGCGGTCATGGGGAAGCCTTGTTCAGGGTTGCTGGGCAGACAGCGGGAGTTCGTGCTGATGGACGAAATGAACGAGGCGATGTTTAAGGGTGGTTTTGTAACAAGTGTCTGACGGGATAGGTGTGGCGCCTATGAGATCGAGTGCCGCGCGGGCGGCGCTCGATCTCGAGAGCGCTGCAAGGCTACGGTAAAGCGCTAACGGCTGAACTCAAGCCAACTCAAGCCAGATCGGCGCATGGTCCGAAGGCTTCTCCATCCCCCGCAGTTCATAGTCGACCCCGGCGGCCTTGACCCGTGGCAGCAAGCCCTGGGAGGCCATGATCAGGTCGATGCGCAGGCCGCGCTTGGGCTCGTCCTCGAAGCCGCGGCTGCGGTAGTCGAACCAACTGAAGCGGTCGGCCACTTCCGGGTGCAGGTGGCGGAAGCTGTCGACCAGACCCCAGCCCTTGAGCCGCTCCATCCACTCGCGCTCCTCGGGCAGGAAGCTGCACTTGCCGGTCTTCAGCCAGCGCTTGGCATTGTCCGCGCCGATACCGATGTCGCAGTCCTGGGGCGAGATATTCAGATCGCCCATCACCACGACGGGCTGGTCATTCTTGAACTGCCCTTCGAGCAGGGCCTGCAGGTCGCTGTAGAAGCGCTGCTTGGCCGGGAACTTGGTGGGGTGGTCGCGGCTTTCGCCTTGTGGGAAGTAGCCGTTCATGATGGTGATCGGCGTGCCGTCGGCATCGGCGAAGGTGCCCCAGATGAAGCGGCGCTGGGCGTCCTCTTCATCGCCGGCGAAGCCCTTGGACAACGACAGCGGCGCCTGTCGCGAGAGCAGGGCGACGCCATAGTGGCCTTTCTGGCCGTGGTAATGCACGTGGTAGCCGAGCGCCTCGACGTCGGCCAACGGGAACTGATCGTCGCTGACCTTGGTTTCCTGCAGGCCGATCACGTCCGGCTGGTGTTTGTCGATCAGCGCCGCCAGCTGGTGCGGACGGGCGCGCAGGCCATTGATGTTGAACGAGACGATCTTCATGGAAAGATGATCCTGGTAAAAAGCCACGGATGCTAGCCGACATCGCCGGCCACGGCCAGCATGGCGCCGCGCGGCGGGCGCTGCTAACGTGCTGGAGGAGGTGAACCCAGCGCCGGAATCTGGCTCCAAGGCACTGTACGCCCATTCCAGGAGGACTGCCCGCAATGCCCGACGTCATCGCCGCCCCGGCCCGGACCTGCCTGCTCGACGCCGGCTACGCCCGTGAGGCGCGTTCGCTGCTCTACCATGCCTATCGTCACGAGCCGACCTTTGCCTGGCTGTTCGAGGGCCAGCGTCCCGGCTACGAGCGCCGCCTGCGGGTGATGGTGCGCGAGTGGGTGCGCCAGCACTTCTATCTGCAACTGCCGGCGATCGGCCTGCTGCTGGAGGACCGCCTGATCGGCCTGGCGCTGATCGTGCCGCCGCAGCGGCGCTTGGGCGTGGCCGACAGCTGGGCTTGGCGCCTGCGCATGATCCTCGGTACCGGCCTGCGCTGTACCCGGCGCTACCTGGACTACCAGGCCGCGCTGGCCGGCTGCCTGCCGGGCGACAATGTCCACGTCCTGCCGTTGCTGGGCGTGCACCCGCAGTTCCAGGGCCAGCATTATGGGGAGCAACTGCTGCAGGCCGTGCACGACTGGTGCGCGGAGGACGCCAGCACCGAGGGTGTGGTGCTGGACACCGGCAATGCGCACTACCTGGCGTTCTACCAGCGCCAGGGCTATGAGGAGATCGGCGAGATCGCCGTAGGGCCGATCCGCGAACGGGTGTTCTTCCATCCCAATCCGCGCTCGTCGAGGGTGACGAACCTGTGACAGGCGTTTGCCGACAGCCCTCTTGACCCCTTTGCTCTGGTAGCATGCCGCGCATGACGTATTCAGGAAGACTTGGCTGGGGCCTGCTGTTGCTGGCCGCCAGCTCCATGGCATGGGCGCAGAGCGAATTGCTGGTGCGGGTCAAACCCGCCAACAAGGCGCTCAAGTCCAATATCGAAGGGTATATCGGCAGCCTGGGCGACCGCGACGAAGAAGCGCTGCTGCGTTTCAGCCGGGGCGCCGAGGAGCAGACGCGCAAGGCGGCCCAGGCCCTTGGCTACTACCAGGCGCGGGTCGAGACCGAGGTCAAGCCCGCAGGCGACAAGGACAAACCCGCGCAATTGATCATCCGGGTCGAGCCCGGCGAGCCTGTGCGTCTGCGCAACGTGACCGTGCGCATCGACGGGCCGGCCAGCGAGCTCAAGGTCTTTCGCATCCCCGACAGCAAGGCGCTGCGCCCGGGCGAGCAGCTCAACCACGGCACCTACGAGGATGCCAAGCGGCTGATCCAGAACCAGGCGTCGCGCTACGGCTTCTTCGCCGGGCGCTTCGAGCGCCAGCGCCTGGCGGTGGACCCGCAGGCCGGCGTGGCCGACATCGAGCTGGTCTACCAGAGCGGCCCGCGCTACCGTCTCGGCGCGGTGACCTTCGGCGGCGACGCGCCGCTGGACAACGACCTGCTGCAGCGCATGGTGTCGTTCAAGCCCGGTACCCCCTATGACTCAGAGCTGATCGCCGAACTCAACAACGACCTGCAATCGAGCGGCTACTTCGACAGCGTGCGGGTGGATGCCGCGCCCACCGCCGCGGTGGGCGAGGACATTCCGGTGGACGTGCGCCTCGATACCCGCAAGCCGCGTACCCTGGGCCTGGGCCTGGGCTTTTCCACCGACGTCGGGCCGCGTGGCAAGGCCAACTGGACCCGTCACTGGGTGAACCCGCAGGGCCACAGCTACGGCTGGGAAACCGAACTGTCGGCGCCCCGGCAGAACGTCGGGCTGTGGTATGACGTCCCGCTGGATCCGCCGCTCACCGACAAGCTGCGCTTCGCTGGCGGCTACCAGAACGAGGAGATTTCCGGTACCGACACCTTGAGCAAGCTGCTCACCGTCGGCCCCGAGTGGCACAGCAAGCTGCCCAGTGGCTGGCAGCGCGTGATCTCGCTCAAGTACCAGCGTGAGGAGTACCGCCTGGGCGACGACTCGGGGCTGAGCAACCTGTTGATGCCGGGTGTCAGCTTTTCGTACCTGCGCAGCGACAACCGCATCGATCCGCACAACGGCTACCGCCTGCAGTTCGACCTGCAGGCGGCCAAGGAAGGCCTGGGTTCGGATACCAACCTGATCCATGGCAACGTGCTGCTCAAGGGCCTGACCACGCTGGGCAAGCGCCATCGTTTACTGGGTCGCGTGCAGTTCGGCGGCAGCGCCACCAACGGCTACCAGCAGAACATCCCGCCGTCGCTGCGCTTCTTCGCCGGTGGCGACCAGAGCGTGCGCGGCTACGACTACCAGTCGCTGTCGCCGAAGAACAACCAGGGCGACCGCATCGGCGGCCGCTACCTGGTGGCCGGCAGTGCCGAGTATCAGTACTCGATCGCGGAAAAGTGGCGCCTGGCGACCTTCGTCGACCAAGGCAACTCGTTCAACTCGCTGGAGTTTCCCAGCCTCAAGACCGGCGTCGGCATCGGCGTGCGCTGGGTGTCGCCGGTGGGGCCACTGCGCCTGGACCTGGCCCGCGCACTGGATGACGACGGTGGTTTTCGCTTGCACTTCTCCATGGGGCCCGAGCTTTGATGCGTGTGTTCAAACCGATCCTGCTGGTACTGGCGGGCCTGCTGGTGCTGATCGTCCTGGCGCTGGGGCTGGTGCTCGGCACCCAGGCGGGCAGCCGCTGGGCGCTGGCGCGGGTGCCGGGGCTCGAGGTCAGCGATTTTACCGGCCGCCTTGGCGGCAACTGGCAGGCCAGCCTGTTGCGCTGGTCTGCTGGCGACGATCGGGTCGAGCTGCTGGCGCCGCAGTTGGCCTGGTCGCCGGCCTGCCTGCTGCGTGCGACCCTGTGCGTCGAACGCTTGCAGGCCGAGCGCATCGACATGGCCTTTGCGCCGGGCGAAGACCAGCCCGACAGCGGTCCGCTGCAATTGCCAGCATTGAACCTGCCGCTGGCCATCGAGCTGGGCGAGGTCAAGGTTGGCCAGTTGCGCCTGGATGGCAGCGACCTGCTGGGCGACCTGAGCCTGGCGGCCCACTGGACCGCCAGCGGGCTGCGGGTGGACAGCCTGCAACTGCGCCGAGACGATCTGCACCTGGACGTTCAAGGTGACCTGACGCCACGGGGTGACTGGCCACTGCAGCTGCAGGGCACGCTGCAACTGCCGACGGTGGATGGCAAGCCGTGGCAACTGGCCTTGAACGCCAAGGGCGAGCTGCAGAAGACCCTCGTCATCGAGGCCACCAGCAGCGGCTACCTGGACGCCCGGCTGAACGGCGAATTGCAGGCCCTGGCCGAGCATTTGCCGGCCCGCCTGAGCATCCGTTCGCAGGCTTTCAAGCCGGCCGGCGAGTTGCCCGACACCCTGCAATTGGACCAGCTCAAGCTTGACGCCCAGGGCGACCTGCTCAAGGGTTATCAACTCTCAGGCTCCGCCACCTTGCCCGCCGAGCAAGGGCCGGTGGGCCTGGTGCTGGCCGGCAAGGTGGACGCCAAGGGCGCCCGAATCGATGCCCTTGACCTCAATGCCAGTGACACGCAGCGCCTCAAGCTGCAGGCCAGCGCCGACTGGCAGCAGGACCTGAGCGCCGACGCCAGCCTCGACTGGCTGGACTTCCCCTGGTTGCGCCTGTATCCGCTGGAGCAGGCGCCCCAGGTCACCCTCAAGCGTTTCAACGCCCAGGTGCAGTACCGCGGCGGTAACTACAAGGGCGCGTTCAACGGCGATCTGGACGGCCCGGCGGGGGCCTTCACCCTGGCCAGCCCGTTCGAGGGCGACCTGGGCCAGGTACGCCTGCCGCAGCTGCTGCTCAGCGCGGGGCAGGGCAAGGCCGCGGGCAGTGTCGCCTTGCGCTTTGCCGACACCCTGGCCTGGGATGTCGACCTGCAATTGTCGGCGCTGGATCCGGCCTATTGGCTGGCGGAGCTGCCGGGCACCCTGGCCGGTCCGCTGCGCAGCCAGGGCGAGCTCAAGCACGAGCAGTTGGCGCTCAAGGCGCAACTGGACCTCAAGGGCCGCTTGCGTGGCCAGCCGGCGCTGGTCAAGGTAGACGCCGAGGGCGCCGGCGAGCGCTGGACCCTGGGTAGACTGGCGGTACAGCTGGGAGACAACCGCATCACCGGCAGCGCCAGTCTGCAGCAACGCCTATCCGGGCGCATCGACCTCGACCTGCCGCGCCTGGGTCAGCTCTGGCCTCAACTGCAAGGGCAGGCCAAGGGCCGCCTGGACTTGGCCGGAACCCTGGCTGCGCCCCAGGGCACCCTGGCCCTGCAGGGGCAGCAACTGGGCCAGGCCGACAACCGTGTGCAGCGCGTGGACCTGGACGCACGGCTGGACAACGCCCAGCGTGGCCAACTGGCGCTCAAGGCCGGCGGGATCCGTTTGGGGGACACCGCCCTGGGCAGCCTCGACGTGCAAGGCAAGGGCGATATCCGCCAGCAGGCTGCGACGCTGGCGCTCGACGGCCCGCAACTCAAGCTCGACCTGGCGCTGGACGGCGCCTTGAGCAAGGGCGACTGGCGGGGTCGCCTGGCCAGCGGTCGCATCCAGGCCGGCGGCCAGGATTGGCAGCTGCAGGCGCCGGCGCGTCTGCAGCGCCTGGCCAGCGGCCAGCTCGACTTTGGCGCCCACTGCTGGCGTTCCGGCCAGGCCAGCCTGTGCGGCGAAGACCAGCGCCTGGCGCCGGAGCCGCGCCTGCGTTACCACCTCAAGCAGTTCCCGCTGGATAGCCTGGCGCAGTGGCTGCCCAAGGACTTCGCCTGGCAGGGCCTGCTCAACGCCGACATCAACCTCGATATCCCGGCCAGCGGACCCAAGGGCAGCATCCGCATCGATGCCGGCGGCGGTACCCTGCGCGTGCGCGACAAGGACCGCTGGATCGATTTCCCCTACCAGGTGTTGCGCCTGGACAGCACCCTGGCGCCGCGCCGGGTCGACACCCGCGTGGATTTCCGTGGCGAGCGCCTGGGCGAGGTGAACCTGAGTGCCCGCATCGACCCGCTGGGCCGCAACAAGCCGTTGTCCGGCGACTTCCGCCTGGCCGGGCTCGATCTCTCGGTCATCCGCCCGTTCCTGCCCATGGTCGAGCGTCTGGCCGGCCAGCTCAACGGCAGCGGGCGCCTGTCGGGCAGCCTGCTCGCACCCCAGGTCAATGGCAACCTGGCCTTGAGCGGCGGCGAAGTCAGCGGCGCGGAACTGCCGATCAGTCTCGAGGACCTGTCGCTGCAGGCACTGATCGCCGGCGAGCAGGTGCAGTTGAACGGCAACTGGCGCAGCGGCGCCGCTGGCCGTGGGCAATTGGCCGGTCACCTCACCTGGGGACAGGCGCTGGGCATGGACCTGCGCCTGCAGGGCCAGCAGCTGCCGGTCAGCGTCGAGCCGTACGCAGCGCTGGAAGTGGCGCCCGACCTGACCATCCGTCTGCTGGACGAGCGCCTGGCGGTGACCGGCAAGGTGCTGGTGCCCAAAGGCAAGATCACCGTGCGCGAACTGCCGCCGTCGACGGTCAAGGTCTCGGATGACACGGTGATCGTCGGTCACCAGACCGAACAGGGCACGCCGCCGATGGCGGTGGCCATGGACATCGATGTCGAGGTCGGCAGCGAAAAACTGTCGTTCAAGGGCTTCGGCCTCACCGCCAACCTGCTGGGGCATGTGCATATCGGCGATAACCTCGACACGCGCGGTGAACTGAGCCTGGCTGACGGGCGCTACCGGCAATACGGGCAGAACCTGACCATCCGCCGCGCTCGCTTACTGTTCGCCGGGCCCATCGACCAGCCGTACCTGGACATCGAGGCCATCCGCCAGGTCGATGACGTGATTGCCGGCATCCGCCTGAGCGGCAGTGCCGAGCAGCCGACCACCAAGGTGTTCTCGGAGCCGGCGATGAGCCAGGAGCAGGCATTGTCCTACCTGGTGCTGGGCCGTCCGTTGAACAGCTCCGGCGAGGACAACAACATGCTCGCCGAGGCGGCGCTGGGCCTGGGCCTGATGGGCAGTGCCGGCCTCACCGGCGGCCTGGCTTCCAATCTGGGCATCGACGACTTCCAACTCGACACCCAGGGCACGGGCAACAAGACCAGCGTGGTGGCCAGCGGCAACCTCACCGAGCGGCTCAGCCTGCGCTATGGCGTCGGCGTGTTCGAGCCCGCCAACACCATCGCCTTGCGCTACAAACTCAGCAAGAAGGTCTACCTCGAGGCCGCCAGCGGCCTGGCCAGTTCGCTGGATATCTTCTACAAGCGCGATTTCTAAACCAGGTGGAGTGCCTGCTCAGCGGGCATGGCACTCCTGGCGACGAATGTTGCCGATCTGCCGCAGGCTCAAACCATACTTGTTGGCCAGCAGGCTGCGCGACAGCCCGCTGGCGCTTTCCTTCTGGATCTGCTGGTTGCGCAACTGGCGCTGGAAGTGATCGGGCTTGGGGATTTCCAGGGCCAGGCCGGCGTAGCGCTCGATCAGCGCATCGAGTGCTTTGGCTGGCAGCACGTCGGCCAGCTTGCTGCGGTCACGATGCTTGGGAATGTACTTGGGGCGGCCGCCGAATACGCAGGTCAGGCGGTAGGCGCTGTCCAGGCCTACGCACTCGATCAGCGCCTGCAGCGATTGAGGCAGTTGGGTGATGTCGATATTGCTCAGGTCTGGCTGTTCCACGAAATGGTTCCTTCCGTCATGTAGGTTTGGCAGGCGCCGAGGCCCGAATGGCTGCGGCGTGGTGGGCCACGGGTGGCGTGGTCCGATTTTCGAACAGCAGCGGAAAGGGTCGCTAGGTGCGAAGCGGACCGGAGCTTGTAGTCGCAGCTGCCTGTTGTTTGCAGGTAACCTGATAGCGTGAAGTAGGAAACGCCTCCGCCCTTTGGCTGCAGGCCCCAAACCGTCTAGTGAAGGGGTTCCATGATGGCGGTTTGGGTGGATGACCCAAGCGTAGGCGCAAAGGCATATCCCGGGGCGATGCGGTTGGGCCTGGAGGAGGGGCGTGCCGGGAATGGCGGCGGGCAGGAACTTCAGCGCGGGTAAAGCGGGCGAGGTATCATGGCGTCGGCTCCGCTGGAGCCTCATGTCCCCGATGTCGCAAGGAATTACCGATGACCCACGTGCAGCGCCTCAAATACTCGATCCTGATCATCCTGGTGGTCCTGGGGATCATGCTCGGCCTAAGCTACCTGCAGAAGCAGGGCACTATCAGCGAGCAGACATTCCAGTACATCGCTATCGCCATCGCGGTGGTCGTGGTGGTGATCAACGGTATCCTGCGGCGCAAGGTCAAGCCCTGAAACGGGCGGGCCGGCATATCCTTGCCGGCCAGGCGCTCAACGCGAGGCGGGTTGCTCGAGCACGGCCCAGGCCTGGGGGTTCAGGCTGTAGCACTTGTCGCTGCCCAGGCTGATGACGCCTTCGCTGCACAGGCGCTTGAGCACCTCGCGCACACTCAGGAACGAAAGTGGAATATCCAGTTGCTCAAGTTGCGCATGCACCCCGCGCACGCCGATGCTGCGGCCATTGCGCCCGGCGGTGTGCAGCGCGTCGATGACCTTCAGGCGGATCAGGCTGGTGCGCAGGCCGTAGGCGCGCAGCAGCTCGCGGATCTGTTCGTTGCCCACGCGTTCCTCCTGGTGGGCGGCGGCCTGGCCAGGGGCGGGCGGCGCCGATAGCGACTGTTGCGGGTTGTACATGTGAATGCTCCTTTTCGTGGACTGTCCCGAAATCATGGTTGCCTCACATCTAAAGACGAATGAGATCGACAAAACTGCAACCCTCGGTGAAAAAATCTGACACGTTCTGTTGAGAACGTTGCAGCCTTGCTTCGACCGTAAAATTTTCATCTGGCCATTCGTCTGTTCGGGATGACCCCGATAGCACGAGGAGTGCCTGTGATCCCTCTTCCCCTGTTTCGCCTGGGCCTTGCCGCCGCCCTGGTTGCCTCCAGCCTGGCCGTCCAGGCACGGGAGGTCGCCAATGAGGCCTCTGCGCAGATCCGCCGCACCAGCTTTGGCGTGCCGCATATCCTGGCCAAGGACGAACGCGGCTTGGGCTACGGCATCGGCTACGCGTACGCCCAGGACAACCTGTGCCTGCTGGCCAGCGAGGTGCTGACGGTCAATGGCGAGCGCTCGCGTTATTTCGGTGGCGACGGTAAAACCGTCGAGCAGCGCGACAACCTGTCCAGCGATCTGTTCTTCACCTGGCTCAACGAGCCAGAGGCAGTGGACGACTTCCTGCAGGCGCAGCCGGTGGCGGTACGCGACCTGCTCGACGGCTATGCCAGCGGCTACAACCGTGCCCTGGGCGAGCGGCGCGCCGAAGGCCTGCCGGCCGAGTGCGGGGCAGGAGACTGGGTGCGGCCTATCAGCAGCCGTGACTTGGTCAAGCTGACCCGGCGCCTGCTGGCCGAAGGCGGTGTCGGTCAGTTTGTCGAGGCGGTGGTGGCCGCGACCCCGCCGAAGCTGGCGGCGCAACGCCCGGTGGCCGACTACAGCGTGGCCCTGGCGCGCCAGGCTCAGTTCGCCGCCGAGCGTGGCAGCAACGCCGTGGCGGTGGGCAGCGAGCGTTCGGCCAATGGTCGCGGACTGCTGCTGGCCAACCCGCATTTCCCCTGGGTCGGCGGGATGCGCTTCTACCAGATGCAACTGACCATCCCCGGGCAGCTGGATGTGATGGGCGCGGCCCTGCCGGGGCTGCCGGTGGTCAATATCGGCTTCAACCGACACCTGGCCTGGACCCACACTGTCGACACCTCGAAGCATTTCACCCTCTACCGCCTGCAGCTGGACCCCAAGGACGCCACCCGTTACCTGGTTGACGGCCAGTCGCTGCCGCTCGAACGTAAACAGCTCAAGGTCATGGTAAAGGGCAAGGACGGCACGCTGAGCGAGGTGGAGCGCACGATCCACCTGTCGAAGTTCGGCCCGGTGGTGCAGTGGCCAGGGCGGCTGGACTGGGACAACCAGGCGGCCTACAGCCTGCGTGACGCCAACCTGGACAATACCCGGGTCCTGCAGCAGTGGTACCGGATCAACCGCGCCGATAGCCTGGAAACGCTCAAGGCCTCGGTGGGGCGGTTGCAGGGTATCCCCTGGGTCAACACCCTGGCGGTGGATGCCGCTGGCCAGGCCCTGTACCTGAATCAGTCGGTGGTGCCCTATGTCGACCAGGCGCTGCTGGCGCAGTGCAGCAATCCGGCTGCTTCCGGCCCGCTGGTGGTGCTCGATGGCTCACGCAGCGCCTGCCAGTGGAAGGTCGATGCGCAGGCCGCCCAACCGGGGATCTTCCCGGCGAGCCTGCTGCCGAGCCTGGAGCGGCGTGACTATGTGCAGCACGCCAACGATTCGGCATGGATGGCCAACCCAGCCCAACCGTTGACCGGCTTCTCGCCGCTGGTGAGTCGTGCTGACCAGCCCCTGGGCATGCGCAGCCGTTTTGCCCTGCAGCGCCTGCAGGGCCGGGGCAAGCTGGGTGTCGCCGAGCTGCGGCGCATGGTGTTCGATGACGAGGTGTACCAGGCCAGCCTGCTGCTGCCGGACCTGCTGCAGTGGTGCAAGGGCGTGGAGGCGGATCTGGAATCAGTGTGCGCCAGCCTGCGCGACTGGAACGGCAAGGCCGATCTGGACAGCGGAGTCGGTTTGCTCCATTTCATGAACATTGCCGACGCGTTGGCCGAGCACCCGCAAAGCTGGCGCGTGCCGTTCGACCCGGCCGACCCGCAGCACACGCCGCGTGGCCTGGCGGTGGAGCAGGCCGCGGTAGGCAAGCTGCTGCGCGAGGCGGCGTTGGCGTCCCTGGCGAAGGTGGGCGAGGCGGGCATCACCGCTGATCAGCGTTGGGGGCAGATCCAGCAGGCTGCCGATGGCACGCCGGTGCCTGGTGGTCCGCAGGGCCTGGGCGTCTACAACGCGATGGTCAGTGTGCCGGTGGGGCCGGGCAAGCGCCTGGTGGTCAGTGGTTCGAGCTATCTGCAGGTGGTCAGCTTCACCGAGCAGGGGCCAAAGGCTCAGGGATTGCTGGCGTTCTCCCAGTCGAGCGAGCAGGCATCGGCGCATGCCGCCGATCAGACGCGGGCCTTCGCGGCCAAGCAACTGGCGCCGATCCCGTTCACCGAGGCACAGATCAAGGCTGATCCGCAGTATCGACGGTATGTGATCAGTGAGCGGGATAAGGGGCGGGTGGTCAGCGCCCAGTAACTGCGGGCTCTTTGTAGGAGCGGCCTTGCCGAGGCGTCGGACCGGTCGGAAAGGCCGCTCCTACAGGGAGCGCGCATGGGCGGTCGCTCAGGAAAACTCGAACGGCGCCAGCTGGAAGCCCTGTTCGTCCACCTGCAACGCCCAGCCCCGGCGGTCCCAGTCCCCTAGCACGATACGCCGCGCCGGCTGGCCATCGACCACCAGCTTGTGCAACGCCGGCCGGTGGGTGTGGCCGTGGACCAGGGTGCGCACGCCGTGGGCGGCCATCACCTTGGGCACTTCCTCGGGAGTGACGTCGACGATCTCGGTGCTCTTCATGCGCACCTGGGTACTGCTTTCGCTGCGCAGCTTGCGCGCCAGCTTGTGCCGCGTGCCCAGCGGCAGGTGCCGAAGGATCCACAGGGTCAGCGGGTTGCGCAGGTAACGGCGCAGCTTCATGTAGGCCACGTCGCGGGTGCACAGGGTGTCGCCGTGCATCAGCAGCACCGCCTCGCCACCCAGCTCGACCACGCTGGGGTCGGCCAGCAGGGTGCAGCCGGCTGCGTCGCAGAACGCCTGGCCGATGAGGAAGTCGCGGTTGCCGTGCATCAGGTAGATCGCCGTGCCGCTGTCGCTCAGCCGGCGCAGGGCCTGGCAGATCGACTGCTGGAACGGTGTCATCGCATCGTCGCCGATCCAGGCCTCGAAGAAGTCGCCGAGGATGTACAGCGCCTTGGCGTGACGGGCGCGGCCGTCGAGCAGATCAAGAAACGCCCGGGTGATGTCCGGGCGTTCTTCTTGCAGGTGCAGATCGGAGATCAGCAGGATCACTCAATGATCTCGGCTTTCTCGATGATCACGTCGTCTTTCGGCACGTCCTGGTGGCCGGCCTTGGAACCGGTGGCGACTTTCTCGATGGCGTCGACGATTTCCTTGCCTTCGATCACTTCACCGAACACGGCGTAGCCCCAGCCCTGAACGTTCTTGCCGCTGTGGTTGAGGAAGTCGTTGTCGGAGGCGTTGATGAAGAACTGCGCGGAGGCCGAGTGCGGCTCCATGGTACGGGCCATGGCGATGCTGTACTTGGCGTTCTTCAGGCCATTGTCGGCTTCGTTCTGGATGCTGGCGCGGGTCTTCTTCTGGCTCATGCCTGGCTCGAAGCCGCCACCCTGGATCATGAAGCCCTTGATCACGCGGTGGAACACGGTGCCATTGTAGTGGCCATCCTTGACGTATTGAACGAAGTTCTCAGTGGTCAGCGGGGCTTTTTCGGCATTCAATTGCAGGATGATATCGCCGTGGTTGGTGCTCAGTTTGACTTTGGACATGCTGAAACTCGCTCTTTCAAGGCATTCGGGAAATAGGGTGCGCGGTGCGCTCGGATAACCTGACGCAGGATCAGGCAGCCGCGGCACACGCCACTGGGTCGACATTCTGCCGGATTGTAGACCGCTGCGGCGACAAAACGCGCCACTTTGTCGGTGCTCCGGCTGTCAGCAGCTTGACTGCTTCGGCTATGATAGGCCCTTTGATTCAATCGGCCTACCCGGGCCGGCTACCTGCATTCAAGGACACTATGAGCAAGCCCACTGCCGACAACGCGCCAAACGCCGCTGCCAAAGGCGCACCCGCCGTCCCTGTGAACTTCCTGCGGCCAATCGTCCAGGCCGACCTGGACTCGGGCAAGCACCAGAGCATCGTCACCCGTTTCCCGCCGGAGCCCAACGGTTACCTGCACATCGGCCACGCCAAGTCGATCTGCGTCAACTTCGGCCTGGCCAAGGAGTTCGGCGGCGTCTGCCACCTGCGTTTCGACGACACCAACCCGGCCAAGGAAGACCAGGAGTACATCGACTCCATCCAGCGTGACGTCAAGTGGCTGGGCTTCGAGTGGGCGGGCCCGGTGCGCTATGCCTCGGACTACTTCGAGCAGCTGCATGCCTGGGCGGTGGAGCTGATCAAGTCCGGCAACGCCTATGTCTGCGACCTGACCCCCGAGCAGGCCAAGGAATACCGTGGCAGCCTGACCGAGGCGGGCAAGAACAGCCCGTTCCGCGAGCGCAGCGTCGAGGAGAACCTGGACCTGTTCGCGCGCATGAAGGCCGGCGAGTTCAAGGACGGCGAGCGCGTGTTGCGCGCCAAGATCGACATGGCTTCGCCGAACATGAACCTGCGCGACCCGATCCTGTACCGCATTCGCCATGCCCACCATCACCAGACCGGTGACAAGTGGTGCATCTACCCCAACTACGACTTCACCCACGGTCAGTCGGACGCCATCGAAGGCATCACCCACTCGATCTGCACCCTGGAGTTCGAAAGCCACCGTCCGCTGTACGACTGGTTCCTGGACAAGCTGCCGGTGCCGGCGCACCCGCGCCAGTACGAGTTCAGCCGCCTGAACCTGAACTACACCATCACGTCCAAGCGCAAGCTCAAGCAGCTGGTGGACGAAGGTCATGTCGAGGCCTGGGACGATCCGCGCATGTCGACCCTGTCGGGCTACCGCCGCCGTGGCTACACCCCGGCCTCGATCCGCAACTTCTGCGAGATGATCGGCACCAACCGTTCCGACGGCGTGGTCGACATGGCGATGCTCGAATTCAGCATCCGCGACGACCTCGACCGTACCGCGCCACGCGCCATGTGCGTGCTGCGCCCGCTGAAGGTGGTGATCACCAACTATCCCGAGGACCAGGTCGAGCAACTCGAACTGCCGCGCCATCCGAAGGAAGACATGGGTGTGCGCGTGCTGCCGTTCGCCCGCGAGCTGTACATCGACCGCGACGACTTCATGGAAGCGCCGCCCAAGGGCTACAAGCGCCTGGAGCCGGCCGGTGAAGTGCGCCTGCGTGGCAGCTACGTGATCCGCGCCGACGAGGCGATCAAGGATGCCGACGGCAACATCGTCGAGCTGCGCTGCTCGTACGATCCGGACACCCTGGGCAAGAACCCCGAGGGCCGCAAGGTCAAGGGTGTGATCCACTGGGTGCCGGCGCAAGGCAGCGTCGAGTGCGAAGTGCGTCTGTACGACCGCCTGTTCCGCTCCGCCAACCCGGAGAAGACCGAAGACGGCGGCAGCTTCCTCGACAACATCAACCCCGATTCGCTGCAGGTACTCAGCGGTTGTCGCGCGGAACCTTCCCTGGGCCAGGCCCAGCCAGAAGACCGCTTCCAGTTCGAGCGCGAAGGCTACTTCTGCGCCGACCTGAAAGACTCCCAGCCGGGTCGCCCGGTATTCAACCGGACCGTGACCCTGCGCGATTCGTGGGGCAGCTGAGGAACCTTCGTGCTTACCATCTACAACACGCTGAGCAAGACCAAGGAAGTTTTCAAGCCGCTGGACGGCAACAAGGTGCGCATGTACGTGTGCGGCATGACCGTGTACGACTACTGCCACCTGGGCCACGGCCGCAGCATGGTGGCCTTCGACCTGGTCACCCGCTGGCTGCGCAAGAGCGGCTATGAGCTGACCTATGTGCGCAACATCACCGACATCGACGACAAGATCATCAACCGGGCCAACGAAAACGGCGAGTCGTTCGACGCGCTGACGGCCCGCATGATCGACGCGATGCACGAGGACGAGCGCCGCCTGAGCATCCTGCCGCCGGACCTGGAACCCCGTGCCACCGACCATATCCCCGGCATGCACGCGATGATCCAGACCCTGATCGACAAGGGCTATGCCTACGCGCCGGGCAACGGCGACGTGTACTACCGCGTCGGTAAGTTCGTCGGCTACGGCAAGCTGTCGCGCAAGAAGATCGAAGACCTGCGCATCGGTGCCCGCATCGAGGTCGACGAGGCCAAGCAGGACCCGCTGGACTTCGTCTTGTGGAAGGGCGTCAAGCCCGGCGAGCCTTACTGGGATTCGCCGTGGGGCCCGGGCCGCCCGGGCTGGCACATCGAGTGCTCGGTGATGTCCACCTGCTGCCTGGGTGAGAGCTTCGACATCCATGGCGGCGGCAGCGACCTGGAGTTCCCGCACCACGAGAACGAGATTGCCCAGAGCGAGGCGGCTACCGGCAAGCAGTATGCCAACGCCTGGATGCACTGCGGCATGATCCGCATCAATGGCGAGAAGATGTCCAAGTCGTTGAACAACTTCTTCACCATCCGCGACGTGCTCGACAAGTACCACCCGGAAGTGGTGCGCTACCTGCTGGTGGCCAGCCACTACCGCAGCGCGATCAACTACTCCGAGGACAGCCTGCGCGATGCCAAGGGCGCGCTCGAGCGCTTCTACCACGCGCTGCGCGGCCTCCCTCGGGTCGAGGCCAAGGGCGGCGAGGCATTCGTCGAGCGCTTCACCGTGGCGATGAACGACGACTTCGGCACGCCGGAAGCCTGCGCCGTGCTGTTCGACCTGGTGCGCGAGATCAACCGACTGCGCGACAGCGACCCTGAGGCCGCCGCTGGCCTGGCGGGTCGTCTGCGCGAGCTGGGGGATGTGCTGGGCGTGCTGCAGCTGGAGGCCGATGACTTCCTGCGTGCCGGTGCCGAGGGCAAGGTCGATGCTGCCGAAGTGGAGGCGCTGATCCAGGCGCGTCTGCAGGCGCGCACCGACAAGAACTGGGCCGAGTCCGACCGCATCCGCGACCAGCTGACCGCCATGGGCGTGGTACTGGAAGACAGCAAGGGCACCACCACCTGGCGCCTGGCTGACTGATCGGCTCAAGCCCTGTCGCGGGGCAAGTCGCATCGGCGCAGCGCCGATACGACTTGCCCCGCGATGCTTTTCAGGCCGCGCTGGTGCAGTGCAGAACCAATCTCGCCCCACCCAGCTCACTGGCCCCCACCTCCAGGCCGAACCCATGCAGGTCGACGATCGCCGCGACGATCGACAGCCCAAGCCCGAACCCCGGGTGGCGATGGCCTTCCTCGCTGCGGTAGAAACGCTTCAACACCGCCTCACGCTCATCCGCCGGAATCCCCGGCCCGCTGTCCTCGACTGCAATGTGCACGCCTTGATCGTCCTCGCTGGCGACCATGCGCACCTGGCCGCCTTGCGGGGTGAACTTGATCGCATTGCCCACCAGGTTGGCCAGGGCCTCGAACAGCAATTCTCGATCGCCATGCAGGGCCGCCAGTTGCGCGGGCTGGCTCAGTTGCAGATGGATGCCGCCATCCTCGGCCAGTGGCAGGTAGAAGTCGTGCAGTTCAACCAGCAAGCCTTGTGGGTCGAGTTGCACGAAGCCGGCTCGGCGTTGGCGGTCTTCCAGTTCGCTGATACGCAGCAGGCCTCGGAAGCGAGCCATCAGCGTGTCGGTCTCGCCGATCGCCTGGTCCAGCGCCGCGCCTTCGGCAGAATCGGCGCCGCTCTGCTGGCGAATGCGATAGAGCTGCGCGCGCAGGCGGGTCAGGGGCGTGCGCAGGTCGTGGGCGATGTTGTCACAGACCCCCTTGACCTCATGCATCAGCCTTTCGATGCGGTCGAGCATCGCGTTGACGATGGCGGCCAGCATGTCCAGTTCATCGCGGCGCACCGACACCGGCAGGCGGTGGGTCAGGTCGCCGGCGACGATAAGTTCGGCTTGGGCCTGGATCGCCCGGATGCGTTTGAGCGGTCGGCGGCGCAGCAGGTACCAGCCGGCAAAGCCTGGAATCAGGGTCAGGGAAATGCCCCAAAGCAGCGCGTCGAGAATGATCCGGGTGACCACGAACAGCGAGCCGTTGTCGCGCACCAGCACCAGCCAGCGGCCGTCCTGGACCTTGATCGCCACGGCATCGCAGCTATCGCGGGGCAGGTGCGGATCGTCGGCGTCCAGGCAGCGCTTGAGCTCATGCACCGTGCCGTCCAGGCCCAGCTCCGGCGGGATGGTGCGGATGCGTCCGCCAATCGGGTTCAGCTGGGGGTCGAAGAGGCCGTAGGCGTCGAAGCTGCGCTCCTCGAAGGCCTGGCTTGCGATCAGCGCGTCGTCCAGCTGCTTGCCGCTCATGTGGGCGAACAGGTGCTGGCGCTGCAGCATGGAGTGGCGGGTGAGCTTGTTCAGGTAGCTGGTGACCTCGAAGTACAGCACCCCCATGAGGATGCTGCTCCAGGCCACGAACAGGAAGCTGTACAGCGCCAGCAGGCGGCTGGTGGAGGAGCTCCAGCCCTTAGACGGGTTCGGCAATGGCATAGCCGGAGCCCCGCACGGTACGGATCAGCGGGCTCTGGCCGGGCGAGTCGATCTTCTTGCGCAAGCGGCCGATGTGCACGTCGATCAGGTTGGTGCCGGGGTCGAAGTGGTAACCCCAGACCTCCTCGAAGATCATCATCCGGGTGATCACCTGGCCGGAGTGGCGCATCAGGTACTCGAGCAGCTTGTATTCGGTGGGCAGCAGGTTCAGCGCCTGTTCGCCGCGGCGCGCCTCGTGGCTGATCAGGTCCAGCTCGAGGTCGGCGACCTGCAGGCGGGTCTGGGTCATCGGCACGCTGTTACGGCGCAGCAGCACCTCGACCCGAGCGGCCATCTCGTCGGAGGCGAACGGCTTGGTCAGGTAGTCGTCGCCGCCGGCGCGCAGACCGCGCACGCGTTCGTCGACGTCCGACAGGGCGCTGATCATCAGGATCGGCGTTGCGATCTTCAGGTTGCGCAGGGTGGTGACGATGGTCAGGCCATCGACCTCGGGCAGCATGCGGTCGAGGGTGATCAGGTCGTAGCCGCCGGCGATGGCCTTGGCCAGACCTTCGCGGCCATTGTCGGCCCAGTCGACTTCCAGGCCGTGGCTGGACAGTTCGGCGACGATTTCCTGGGCGGTGACGGCGTCGTCTTCGATGGTCAGTACGCGAGGCATGCTGGTTCCTGGGCGGCGAGTGGAGACCTGATTGTGCCAAAGAATAGACAACCGGCGATTTAAGAAAAATTCATCTGGCTGCCCAGGGCCGTGAAAGCCAAGAAAAACGGGGCATGCCATTGCTGGCATGCCCCGTTTTCACTGCAGGCTGAAGCCTCAGGCGACCTTGACGATCCAGCCCGCCGGGGCTTCGACGTCACCGCTCTGGATGCCGGTCAGCTCGGCGTAGAGCTTCTGGGTGACCGGGCCGACTTCGGTTTCACTGTGGAACACGTGCAGCTTGCCGTTGTACTGGATGCCGCCGATCGGCGTGATCACCGCGGCAGTGCCACAGGCGCCGGCTTCGACGAAGCGGTCGAGCTTGTCGATTTCCACGTCGCCTTCGATCACTTTCAGGCCCAGGCGCGATTCGGCCAGTTCCATCAGCGACAGGCGGGTGATGCCCGGCAATACCGAGATCGATTTCGGCGTGACGAATTCGTTGTTGGCGGTGATACCGAAGAAGTTGGCCGAGCCGACTTCCTCGATCTTCTTGTGGGTCAACGGATCGAGGTAGATGCAGTCGGCGAAGCCGGCTTTCTTGGCCTCGTAGCCTGGTTGCAGGCTGGCCGCGTAGTTGCCGCCGACCTTGGCTGCGCCGGTGCCTTGCGGGGCTGCACGGTCGTAGTCGGAGATCAGGAACTTGTGCGGGGTCATGCCGCCTTTGAAGTAGGAGCCAACCGGGATGGCGAAGACCGAGAAGATGAACTCGGGGGCGGTGCGCACGCCGATGTTGTCACCGGTGCCGATCACGAACGGACGCAGGTACAGCGCACCCTTGCCGTGCGGCGGAACGAATTTTTCGTTGGCCTTGACCACTTGCTTGCAGGCTTCGATGAACTGTTCGGTCGAGACCCGTGGCATCAGCAGGCGGTCGCAGCTGCGCTGCATGCGCGCGGCGTTCTGGTCGGGGCGGAACAGGTTGATCGAACCGTCCTTGCAGCGGTAGGCCTTCAGGCCTTCGAAGCACTGCTGGCCATAGTGCAGGGCGGTGGAGCCTTCACTGATGTGCAGTACGTTGTCTTCGGTCAGGGTGCCCTTGTCCCACTCGCCGTTACGCCATACGGACAGGTAACGCTTGTCGGTCTTGATGTAGTCGAAACCCAGCTTGTCCCAGTTAATGCTTTCGTTACTCATGACACCCTCATTGCTCTGGCCCGAACACGGCGGGCTGCTTTTATATGCGCACCCCGCCACCATAATACATCCGGCGCGGATCGGGAACGGCCAGTCACACAATCCGCCGGGCGAGCATCAGGGCGTGGTGGGCGACAAACTATCTGGACTTAAATGCAGGCAGCCTTCCAGTACCAGGGACTGAAGAAACACTTGGTCATGCGAGACCACCAGCAACGCCCCCTTGAACTGGTGCAACAAGTGCTCCAGCGCCTCGAGTGACGGCAGGTCGAGGTGGTTGTTCGGCTCGTCGAGCAGCAGCAGGTCCAATGGCCGTTCCCGGTACAGCACGGCAGCCAACGCGACCTTGAGCCGTTCGCCACCACTGAGCAGGGCGCCGGGCAGGGTGATGCGTGCCGCGTCGATGCCCAGCTGCGCCAGCCGACGACGCAGTTCGTCGCTCGGCAGGCGTGGATTGGCGGCGCGCAGATGTTCCAGGGCGCTCTGCCGTGGCCCCAGGCAACTGCCATGCTGGTCGAGCAGGGCGACTTCGCCGGTCAACCGCAGGCTGCCCGCGCGCGGCGCCAGTTCACCGGCCAGCACCCGCAACAGGGTGGACTTGCCGCTGCCGTTGTCGCCCACCACCCCCAGCCGCTGGCCCAGGCACAGGCGCAGGTCCAGCGCCGTGGTCGTGCCCCGTGGCAGGTACAACCTTTCCAGCGCCAGTACCTCGCGTCCGGCATTTCGTTGCGGCGTGGGGGCGTGCAGCACGATCGGCACCTCGCGTTCGACCTGACGCGCCGCCTGGCGTACTTGTTCGTCCAGGGCCGCCTTGGCATCCCGCAGTTCGCGGCGCTGGCGCCCGGCGGTGGCCTGGCTGCGCTGCTGCTGTCGGTCGAGCAGAATCTGCGCCTGGTTCGCTTGCTTGGCCCGGTGCCCGGCGCAGGCCTGGTGCCGCTCGAAGTTCTCACGCTGACGTTGCAATGCCTGAACCTGGCGTTGGCGCTGCTGCTTGAGGCGCAGCAGTGCCTGCGCGGCCCGTTCGGCCTGTGCGGTGCTTTGCTGACGGTAGAAGCCGAAATCGCCGCCATAGGCGCGCAAGCCAAGGGGCGACAGTTCGACGATACGTGCCATGTGCCCGAGCAGCGCCCGGTCGTGGCTGATCACCAGCAGGCCCTTGTCCCAGCCCTGGAGCATGTCCAGCAGCAGGGTCCTGGCGCTGCTGTCCAGGTGGTTGCTCGGCTCGTCAAGAATCAGGTAGTCGGCCTCGCTCAGCCAGGCACCGAGCAGCGCGACGCGCATGGCCTGGCCGCCGCTCAGGTGCTCTACCGGGTAGTGTGGGTCGAGATGGCCCAGGCCATGGTGTTGCAGTTGCGCCTGTAATCGCGCCCGAATGTCCCAGCGCTCGCCGACCGCGTCGAAGTCCTCCGGGTCGAGGCTGCCACGTTCGATCCGCTCGAGGGCGCGCAGCGTACTACCCACCTGGGCCAGGTCAGCGACGGTGGTGCTATTGGCGATCACCTCCTGGTCGAGATGATGGACTCGGCCAAGGCGCAGGCAGTATCCCTCACTGGGCTTGCGCAGACCGGCCAGCAGTTGCCCAAGCAGGCTCTTGCCCACGCCGTTGCGCCCGACCAGCCCGGTGTGGCGCAGGTCGAAGGATTCGTTGAGGTCGGTGAAAAGCGGTCTGCCATCGGGCAGGACCAGGGTGACGCTGTCCAGCGTCAGGATCGACGAACTCGTCATGCACAACTCCACTCATGCCGCGACATCTCCGGTACGGGCCGGAGGCTGAAGACTGGCCGTCAGGTAGACGGCGGCATCAATGGCGCATTGGACGAACACCTCGCAGGGGGAGTTGGGTGTAAAGGCTAGCCCAGCAGAAAGCGCTGGGCAACACCTGCGCAAGCGTGCAGGGAATTCTTCGTCGGCAACAGGTCGATACGCCGCAGATGCGGCCAAGGAAATTGAGTTGCGTATCAAGTTGCTGCCGGTTCGCGGCTCGTCGGTGTAAAGAGTTGATAAAACGTGGGGCGGACACCGCCGGCCCGCTCCCACGCGACATCGGTATTTCAGGAAGGTTGGGCCGCCAGGCGATTGCTGACGCTGCGTCCCAGCACCAGCACCGTGACAAAGCCGCAGCCCACCAGCGCCGTGGCCAGGCTGAACAGCACCGCGCTGCCCATCTGGTCGACGATCCGCCCACCGAAGAACGAGCCCAGGGCGATGATCACCTGGAACATGGCGACGAACAGCGGCATGCCGCGTTCCACATCCTTGGGTGCCACGACGAACATCCAGATGCTGGCGCAGGCGGGGAAGGCGCCGAAGGCGAAGCCCCAGAGCGCGATCAGCATCGCCGCGCCGGTGAGGCTGGTGGCGAAGTAGGGGAACAGCGCGGTGCCGACGCCGATCATCAAGGCAACCAGCATCAGGGTGTAGCGCACGCTCTGGTTGGCGGCGAAACCGGCGAAGACATTGCCCAGCACCCCGGCCACGCCGTAGAGCAGCAACAGCGAGCCGATCATCGGCCCGTCGAAGCCGGCGTTGTGCTTGAAGAACGGCGCGACGTAGGTGTAGGCGGCAAAGTGCGCCAGGCCGATCAGCAACACCGCGATCAGGCCGACCCGCGCCTGCGGATTGATAAACAGCGCCGGCAGGTCGCTGATGCGGATGGCCTTCTCCGGGTTGAGCCGCGGCAGCAGCAGGACCTGCGCCAGCAGCACCGGCACGCCCACCAGTGCGGTGACCAGGAAGGTCATGCGCCAGCCCATGAGCCCGCTCAACCAGGTGCCCACGGGCACACCGAGCACGGTGGCCAACGTCACGCCGACCATGATGATCGAGGTGGCCTGGGCCACGCCCACGCCCTTGGGCGCCAGGCGGCCGCTCAGGGCGATCGCGGTCGCCCAGAAACCACCGATGCTGATGCCTAGCAGCACCCGGCCGAACAGCAGCAGGCCGAAGTCGGTGGCGTAGGCCACCACCGCGTTGGCGACGATCATGATCAGGGTCAGGGCGATCAGCAGGTAGCGTCTGTCGAGGGCGCCGATGCCCACCGACAGCAAGGGCGCGGCCAGGGCCGCCATGATGCCGGGCAGGGTCACCATCAGGCCGGCCTGGCCGGCGCTGATGCCAAGATCAGAGGCGACATCGTTGAGCACGCCCACCGGCAGGAACTCGCTGGTCACCAGGGCGAAGGCGCCCACGGCGACCGAGAGAATCGCCAGCCACTGCTGACGGACGCTCTGCTGGCTGTGTTCGGGTGGGCTGTGGGGGTACGCATTGGGGCTTGGCATGGTGCGGGATTCCATAGGGGACTGTCGCCTGGGACAGGCGCTGCAGCGAGGGGAAAACGGGGAGGCGATTATAGGGGGTGGATTTTGCAGCTCGACAGGCGGGCGGCTTGATAGTAATCATCAGTGGGATCGATGGGTGGCCTGGGATAGAGCGTTTGGCGAGGGTGTCAGAAATTTTGTGTTCGGGCATAACATGAGTAAGAGGTGCATGTATGCCAACCAAAAAGAAACCCTTGCGTGACCTGCCCAAAATCCCCA